>JBARMQ010000136.1:0-4900 GCA_049802535.1 Bryobacteraceae bacterium
ACACCAAGCCGTTGCATCCGGTAAAGTAGGGACGTTCGCTTCATGCCCAAACGCTCCGCTGCGCCGTTTTTGCCGCCGATCACCCAGTTGCTCGCTTCCAGCGTTCGCAGTATGTGATCTCGCTCCACCTCCGCGAGGCCATTGATTGCAGTATCCCGCTGACGATGTGTAGCGAGTGGCTCTAACTCCGCGATCGGAGCTCGAAGCACCGAATACGGGGAGAGAATCACTGCTCGTTCGACGAAATTTTGCAACTCCCGAATGTTTCCGGGCCAGCCGTACCGCACGAGCGCATTCATTGTCTCGTCCGGTATGTCCTCAATTCTCTTATTCATCCGTCGTGAAAAGAGAGCGGTAAAGTGCCGCACGAGTTCTGGAATGTCCTCCTGGCGTTGCCGCAATGGCGGAACGTTGATTGGAAACACTCTCAGCCGGTAATACAGGTCTTCACGAAAGGTCGACTGCTTCACCATGCTCAACAGGTCGCGATGTGTCGCGGCGATGAGCCGCACATCGACCTTGTGGGTGCGATTGCTGCCGAGCCTCTCGAATTCCTGCTCTTGCAAAACACGTAGCAGTTTCGCTTGGAGTTCCAGCGGAATATCGCCCACTTCGTCGAGGAACAACGTTCCCTTGTTCGCCAGTTCGAAGCGTCCCGCTTTCTGTGCAATCGCTCCCGTGAAAGCTCCTTTTTCATGGCCGAACAGTTCGCTTTCGAGCAGCCCAAGCGGAATCGCCGCGCAGTTCAATTTGATGAAGGCCCGTTGCCGCCGGCTGCTGAGGTTGTGGATGGCGCGTGCAATCAGTTCCTTGCCGGTTCCAGTCTCACCCAGGATCAAAACGCTCGAATCGGTAGGCGCCACTACCGATACCAGGCTCAACGCGCTCTTTAAAGGTGGGCTGTCGCCGATGATGGCGCCAAACTCAGCGCGAATTTCCTCCTCAAGGTAGACTCTTCGTTCAGTCTCTCTGTTCTTCTCCTCGGTTGCCTTTTCGTAATCCAATGCGTTCTCAACCGCAATCGCGACCTGGCGAGCTACCTGTTCGAGAAAGGCGAAGTCATCTTTCGAGAAAGCCTTCTCCGACCGGCTTAGCGCCGAAAACACACCGACTACGCCATTTCGGCCGATGAGTGGCAGTTCGCAACCGGACTTTAGACCTTCCGCGATGATTCGTTCAAAAAAGCGTTGCCCCTCCTGGTTTCCAAAGCTTTCCGGATCGTGCCGCATCTCAATGAAGCTATCGATGTGTTCGTTTTTGGCTGTTCGAAAGGCCTTTCCGCAGGCCGATCCATTGATGGGGACACTTGCACCATCGCAGATGAAACCTTCGGCCTGCGGATTGTACAAAACGGTCGCACGCAACTGCTTCCGATCGGCCTGCGGCAAGAGCAACGCGCAGAAATCACAACGCGTGACACCCAGCAAATTTGTGGACAGTGTTTCGACCAGACCGCGAAAGTCCAACTTCGAAGTCATGCTGTTGGTGATTTCCAGGAGCAAACGGAGGCGGTCGCGTTCACGCCGCAGTTTCTCTTCACGAAGCTCGCGTTCGATGGCGATTCCGGCTATATGACCGGCATTCTCAATCAACTGAATGTCGTCAGCCGAAGGCGTGCGTATTTCACGATAAAGAATGGCGAACGTACCCAGCACCTTCCCATCGCTCGCAAATAGTGGCCGCGACCATACCGCGCGAATCCCGAACGGCAACACCCGGTCACGATAGTTCTCCCAGATCGGGTCAGTGGAGATATCGGCGGCAAACACCGGCTGCCTGCGGTGGACAGCCGTGCCACAGGATCCTCCTTTCGGACCAATATCCATCGGTCCCACTTGGGGGCCGAAGTCGGGTAAGCTAGGTGCGACTGCGCAATAAAGTTCCCTGCCGCTCTCATCTGGAAGCCAAATGGTACACAGTGTGCCATCGTTCCGAGACTCCACTAATCGCGCAATGATGGCAAGGACTTCCGGTAACGGAGATCCGGCCAGAATCAGCTTTAGTAGATTCAGTACGGACTCGGTGGAAAAGAGGCCCGACCCGTTCTGCGACCCGTCGACTCCCGATGCAATTTCGGCGCGGCATCCTGTTGCTCGATTCATGCGGTCCTCTGGCCTTGATTTTCTCAACACTGTGATCTCGATGGTTTGTACATTGGCCACATTCGTGCTCTCATTCGTGCTCTATAGACGCGTGCGGCAATCGTCATTCAGGTCGCTGCTGAGTGGAATCGCCAGCGCGATCTTATAAGAGAGGAGACTGTAATCATGGGTTTGTCTTGGCAACAGGGGCCGCTGTCACCGGGAGCAATCGGTAGGTTCCTCGTCCCACAGCCGGTTCCTGACAGATTGCTATATGTTGAACCGCTACGCAGACGCATGCGGGTGCTTTTCGGGGGAAACTGGATCGCCGATAGCGAGGACGTTCTGCTGCTCTTTGAGCCTGGCCGCTATCCTGTGGCCTACTTCCCGCAAGCCGATATCTCTCCGGGCACACTTGAAAGCATGGATCATGCCACTCGGCACCCTGATCTTGGAGTTACGTCGTGGTACACCGTACGGGCAGGCGATCACACCGCACCGCGCGGAGCATGGCGCCATTCAGCGCTACCTCCTCACGCGAGCGAATTGGAGTCGCGCGTTGCGTTTGCTTGGCGAGCAATGGATGCTTTTTATGAGGAAGACGAACGAATCGTGGGTCACGCCGCTGACGCCTACCACCGCATCGATATTCGCCAGACATCTCGACATCTGGTGGTCCGCCATCACGGCCGGACCGTCGCCGATACAACGAGACCACTCGCGCTCTACGAATCCGGCTTTGCGCCCCGCTGGTACGTTCTGCGCGCCGACATCGACGAGTCCGCTCTCACTCCGGTCGAACACCGCACGTTCTGCCCGTACAAAGGGCTCTGCAGCTATTACGATATTGGAGACTCACATCTCGCGGCATGGTCGTATCCTGACGCTTATCCGGAGGTCGGCCGGATCTCAAACCTGGTATCGTTCGAACCGGATGTCGTCTCGGTATCTCTTGATGGCACGCAAATCCATCTTGATCCGGGTCAGACCGTAATTCCGCATGGCCCTGATCGAGATCTCGATGTTCCCGTAGCAATCGGGAAGCAGCCATAGTCACGGCGGCAAAGCCGCGAACATCATTGGCAATACTGCGCCGATGATGGTGAATTTGGCAGTTATGCAGCCCCAGGGCAAGCGCAGGCGACTGACGAATGAGAGGGGGCGCGACGCCCTTCACAATAGGATAGCAGCCGCCCCGATCAGAAGTCTAACACACTGATAACAAGCAAGATAGAGTCTATATTTGGTGGATCGGAAGACTCGATTTCCCGCTCCAATCCCGCTAGCCTGAGTGAGGAAGAACAGCAGCGATTTGGTCAGCCCTGCTTCCTCATTGAAAAGGAGATTGGATGCCCGAGCTTTTGGACAGATTTGACGGGTCGGTCAAGGACGAAGAGGCGTCGAAGGTTGATCCCGCAGGAAACGACACCGCCCACGACCGCCCTGGGATGGGGGATCGCACGCGTATGGCCGCCCCAGCGAAACCTCTATCTTTTAGTGACGTACTGCGGCTTCGGCCGGTGCGGCGCCTATGGATCGCCCAGATTGTCAGCGGGTTCGGGGACTTCCTGGCGGTGTTCGCGATCATCGCGGTGGTGACGTTTAAGTTGCACGGTACGGCGACGCAGGTGGCGATGGTGCTGGTATCGTTCATGGCGCCCATGGCAATCGTCAGCCCGCTGGCCGGCGTTTTCGTGGACCGGTGGCACTTAAAGCGGACGATGATCGCAAGCGATCTGATCCGCGGCGTGCTGGTGCTGGCGCTGGTATTCGTGCACGACCTGTACGTCATTTACCCCATCCTGTTCATGATGAGCGTGGTCTCAGCCTTCTTCGTTCCGGCGCAATCGGTGACGGTGCGCACGCTGGTCCCGATGGCGGGCTTGATGGCAGTGAACGGATTGATGTCGCAGGCGCAGCAGGGGTCGCTGATCGTGGCGCCGAGCGTTGCCGGAGAGATGGTGCAGCTTGTTGGCGCGAACTCCTGTTTCCTCTACGATAGCTTGAGTTTCTTCTTTTCGGCGGCGCTGGTGATGACGCTGACCATCGACCGGCCGGCGCTGCGCACTGAATCGAGCGCGCTGCTTGACTCGATGCGGCAGGGATTCGGCTTCATCTTCAAGCACTCGACGATTTCGTTTGTGATTGTCTCGATGACGGCGGGGATGTTCGCCATGCGCTGTTTCGGCGCGCTTCTCTCGATCTACGTGCGCGACGTGCTGCACTCGACGTCCGGGGCGTACGGTGTGCTAAATACTTTGATCGGCGTCGGCATGATCATCGGGACGCAGTTTCTGACGCGGTTTGCGCGGCACATTCCGCAGCAGAACCTGGTGGTGTACGGTCTGGGCGGAATGGGCATAGCGGTATTGATCACGGCGGTGTTCGGCACGATGGGATCGACCGCGGCGGGAATGCTGGGGTTGGGCCTATCCTCGTCCGCGATTTTCATCACAGCGACGACGCTGATCCAGCACGAGACACCGCACGCACTATTGGGACGAGTGATGAGCTGCCTAATGTCGCTGGTGGCGGGCTCGCAGGTGATCTCGATGTTCGTGGCTGGTCCAGTGGCGGAAAAGATTGGGATTCCGAACCTCTATTATGGAAGCGCTGCGATGCTGGTCGGAATCGGCATCGTGGGGTACTTCAAGCTGCCGAAGGCCGAGAAGGCTGAGGTTGAGAAGACGGAATTGGCGAAGACGGTCTAGGGCGTCAGCATACCGATGATCCTGAAGATATAGACTGGCCAATTGGCCGCGGATCGCCACGCCGTCAGCGCTGGCTTCCCGCCCTGCGCCGGTCAACTCGGCGAGCAC
>JBARMQ010000137.1:0-3674 GCA_049802535.1 Bryobacteraceae bacterium
CCAGCCAGCGTCACATTAGCCTGGAACGGTGCTGCGCACCGGCTAATGAAGTGACACGTCACCTTGGTGGCACGGAAGCCGTCCACTGCGCCGCAATTTGCCGAATGAAAAGCGGTGGCAATTCGAAAATAGATCGAAATTCGTCGGCAAAGAATAGCGTTTCTAATCGGCTGAATTGGTGGCGGGAGGCAATGCCGGCAGCGCCGGCGATAAATTTAGTGACAGCCCACCCCTGACAGGGTGGGCTTTGATCGTGTGGCTTTGGTTTGTTGATTTTGGAGGTTGGCGGGTCACCGGGGTGACCAGGCTGGAAACAAGACTTTTTTAGCGGTAGGCGTCTTTGCGGTCGCGGATGCGCGGCGGAATACGACGGCACGCCGCCAGTCGTTCCTCCATGCACGACGTGTTTCTTGAGCCTGGATCATCTGGGTTCGACGCGCCTGGTGACGGACCAGAACGATAACGTCGTCGCGCGGCACGATTATCTGCCCTTTGGCGAAGAGATGCCGGTCGGGGTAGACGGACGCACCAGCGCCGGATCTTGGGACGCGACCGATCTCGTTACCCAGAAGTTCACCAGTAAAGAAAGAGATTCCGAATCGGGGTTGGATTACTTCGGCGCCAGATACTACGGCTCAGCTCTCGGACGATTCACTTCGCCAGATCCGCTGATGGCGAGCGCCCGTGCGAGCAATCCCCAGTCTTGGAATCGTTACGCCTATGCCCTGAATAGCCCGCTACGATTTGTGGATCCAGACGGAATGGACGTTTCGACTGACTGTGCGCAGGACAAAAACTGCCAAACCTTGTTAGGTTGAACGTCGTTTACGACAGGACAGTTCACAACGGAAGCGGCCTAACTGACAAAGAGAAGAAGACCTTCGAAACAAATCAATTACAAAGAGCTCAAAAGGATTTCGGCAACTCAAATATCAAGCTGCAATTTACGTACATTCAAGGTTCATACACCATCAATGAGAACGGCCAAACGCAGCTTGTCGGCTTGAAATCCGACTCTTTGAATTTAGTCGTTTCAACAACAACGCCAACGGGAGAATCGGGGGTGTCAGGGCTTGCGGACAACGGAACGGCAGTGAGCTTTCTCAACTTCAGCGATGTGAACAACTCCAATCTTGGCCCTTTCTGGAGCAATACAACTGAACATGAGATGGGACATCAGTTTCTGGGTGATCCCCAGACCGGTCAATCGCCAGGATTCTTCGAGCATATGGGCAGAGACATGCAGATCGACACCATGAACACCGCCCAGGGGCTCGGAGTAAGCCAGAGCGGATATCGCCAGGGGGCCTGGAGCCGAGAAGGTATGCGGTTCCGGCTAATCCTGAGGCTAACAAGCCGCAACAGTGAGGCCATGGAATGCGCTGGTTTAGGATTGCGATAAATACTGCGTTGGCCGTTCTGCTACTGTTCGACGTCGTACTGGGAGTTCAAGTATATGTCCACGGTTGGCCCGCAAGGATAATACTAACGGAGGCGAGGCCTGGCATGGAAATCGTAAAAGTAAGCCGGCTTCCCTTCACCAGTGCAGATGCTTGGATACTCGCGGCGCTCGTTGGAACACATGTGCTTTTGATTTATTTGGCTTGGCACTCTCGCAGGCGAATAGCGACTCGCTAATCGACAGCCCTACGGTGCTCCGCACCGGCCGAAAGCCGCCAAATCAGCGTCTACCATACGAGCCCCGGGGTGACGACGACGTTCACGCGCGATGCGCCAAGACAGCTTTCGGCAGAATACGATGGGACGCCCCCGCCGGTTCCTCCGTGCACGACATGTTTCTTGAGCCTGGATCATTTGGGTTCGACGCGCATGGTGACGGACCAGAACGATAACGTCGTCGCGCGGCACGATTATCTGCCCTTTGGCGAAGAGATGCCGGTCGGGGTCGACGGACGCACCAGCGCCGGATCTTGGGACGCGACCGATCTCGTCACTCAAGAGCGCAAAGGGCACGGCTGCGTGCCACCACACAAGAGAGGAACTCGCTATTTCTCCGGGTGGCACGCTCGATCTCGCCGGTCTTGCGCGAGTTCCTCAACAGTTCACCGGCAAAGAACGGGATGCCGAGAGTGGGTTGGATTTCTTTGGCGCCCGATACTACGGCTCAAGCTTGGGACGGTTTACCTCGCCTGATCCGATCGGGATCATCAAGCAAAAACTATTTGATCCACAGCAATGGAACGCTTATGGATACTCGCGAAACAATCCATTGCGTTTCATGGACCCGACGGGACAATACGTCACCAACTGCGCCACGGACGACAAAAATTGCAATAAGGCAGCGGACAATTTCGAGAAGCAGCGCCAGAAGGACCTAAAATCTAAGGACAAGAACGTGCCAGCAGGCGCGGCCGCATTTGGCGACAGAGGCAAGGACAATGGTGTGCACATCGGCTTTGCTGATTTGGCGAGCCAAGGGATCAAGGGCGCAGTCGATGCCGTCTCGAATAGCGGGAACGGCAAGACCGACGTTGAGGTCACCATCGATTCGGGACTCAAGGGGAAGAGCTTACAGGAGACGATCGCGCACGAGGGAACTCACGTATTGACGGATCTCAATTTCCTAAATTCTTTTGACAAGGATGCGGGAATGTATAACGGACTCCTGAACGTCACGCACGGCGAGACAGAGGCTTTCGCCTATCAGGCAGGAGCGGGTGTAACCAGGGAGCACGGATTCGGCCCGAACGATACCCAACAGATCCGAGAGTTTCTTCGGACGAACCCGACATATGCTCCGATCCTGAATGTTCCTAGCTTCCCCAGTAACGCCAAATTCCCCCAAACGGATGATCCCGCAAGCAGTGGGGTTCCGTTCCAATGAGGGTGGCCGCTGTACTGGTTGTAGCCGTTGCACTGATCGCAACGGGCGTTCGTTTAAGTGCAGCAGGAAAAGAAGAGAAGCGGGTGGAATTCTGTGACATTCTGAAATCCCCCGAGCTGTTCAACAAGAAAAGCATTGTTACAGAAGGCGTTTTGTTACCGGGAGAACATTCCGTCGCCTTCTACAATCCTCATTGCATGCCGAGCGAGAGCAATAAGGTAAACACGCAGGGGGTTCTGGAAAACTCAGCACGACCTGAGGCGCTAGTTCGGAAAGTTCAGCGGCTGTTCAGGAAGCAGGCTCCTGCCAAGATAGAGGCTGCTGGTGTTTTTTACTCCGATGGGGGCCCGTTCGGGCCAGATGTCGCGCGATTCCGCTTCGTGATTCAGCGGCTGAAATCCGTCCAGAAGCAGTAATGTTTGCAGAACGGTGCTGCGCACCGGCTTCATCTAGACACGTCACCCGTGGGGAGGTTGCTGTAGAGCAACCAAAGTTGCCAAATGGCAACTATTGAAGCTCCGCTAGAACGCTTGAACAATTAGAGACAATTCAGTCACCGAAAACCGGCATCGGGAGGTTCTCAGCGTTCTTGGTGAGCATTTCGGCCGGTTCAGGCTAACTCAGCGCTTATAGCATCGCCTCCATCCATCCAACCCTCTATTTCCTCCCTTCCTCCGCAACCAGATAGTTCTCAATCCTCGTATGGCCACCGTGCCTCGCCCAATCGGCCGGTTTGCCCTGCCAAAGAGTATCGTTCAGATCCATCCGCGCTCCACGGCTCACAAGCAATCGAACGACATCCTCGTGGCCGGCGAATGCGGCTTGGTGC
>JBARMQ010000138.1:0-1912 GCA_049802535.1 Bryobacteraceae bacterium
GTTTATTCCTAATCCCAACCTCGCCCGCGCCGCCACGGGAACCGACATTCTGGATCTGGACGCGCTCGAATCGGACGCCGGGATTGGTTATATATATGGTGGGATCCGAGCTTACCCCTATCGATTCCCCTACAACAAGACCGCCCAACCCTATAACTCCGGCGGAGTGCCGACTAAGCCAAGCGACATGATTTTAAAGGTTTACCTCAGGCGGGCCGTCGGCCCTTCAACGGCGGAATCAACACAATAGCGAACTGGATCTTCAACGCGGCATTGCCGAAGGCGACCGCGCAATAGAGCTAACGTCGCGTTCCAAATAGGGTCCTTTGTGCAACGGTGTTAAGGATCGCAGACCACAGTGCGGCGGCTCACTTCCCTAGACGTGCCCTGACACATCTCACACGTATACACCACTTCGTCGCGTTGCGGATATAGCATGTAACCGTCATAACCGAAGTTTTCGCTTCGCGTTATTTGCCCAGTTCCATTGCAGACAGGGCATTCCGCTTTCTCCGGCATCGGCTCCTTCTCAGCTCGCATAAAACCCGTTCCTCTGCTTTGAGCCTACAGCATTCCGTGGTTCCCTAGAATTCGTCTCAAAACGGGTCCATTGTGAGACTAGACGCAATCGTGTAGATTGAGACACATGGCGCTCAAACGGATGGACAACGTAGGAATCGTCGTCGATGATCTCGGGGGGACAATTGACTTTTTTCGCGAACTCGGCCTCGAACTCGAAGGGCGGGCCATGATCGAAGGAGAATGGGCCGGACGTGTCACCGGACTACGGGAGCAGCGCGTCGAGATTGCGATGATGCGCACGCCGGACGGACACGGTCGGCTCGAACTCTCTCGCTTTCTCACGCCGCCTGTCGTCGCGGATCACCGCAACGCCCCGGTGAACGCTCTAGGCTACCTCCGCGTCATGTTCGCCGTGGACGACATCGACGAGACGCTTGAAAGGCTCCGCACGCGTGGCGCGCAGCTCGTAGGTGAAGTAGTCCAGTATAAAGACACTTATCGGCTCTGCTACATCCGTGGGCCTGAAGGGCTTCTCATCGGACTCGCCCAAGAACTCGGGTCAGCGCGCGCGGTTTCATAAAGGGTAAGTTTTGCATCATTGCCGGAAGGCCCGTAAACAAAGGGCTTGGCATGTTGCAAATGTCTAGTGCAAAATGAAGCGATGAAATACGGCTATGCCCCCGTCTCGACCGATGACCAATCCCCTGCCCTGCAACTCGCGGCTCTCAAAAAGGCCGGATGCGATTCATTTTCAAAGACGACGGTTTATCGGGAGCCACGACAAAGCGCCCTGCCCTGCTCCGCTGTTTGAAGAAACTGGAACACGGCGATACGCTCACCGTGTGGAAGCTCGACCGGCTAGGCCGCAGCTTGCGCGACTTGATAGCGATGCTGGATGACCTGAAAAAGCGCGGTGTGAAATTCCGTTCGCTCACGGAGGCTATCGACACCGAAACGCCGACAGGCCGCGCCATGTGGCAGATGATTGGCGTACTGGCCGAGCTTGAGCGCAGCCTGATAAGCGAACGAACCTGCGCCGGGGTGAAAGCCGCGAAAGACCGTGGCGTGAAATTCGGACGTAAGCCAAAACTCTCGCCGCAGCAGAAAGCCCATGCCCGGAAACTGATCGATGCCAGGGAGCGCCGCGAGGACGTGGCCGCGCTTATGAACGTGAACCGCACCACCCTTTACCGTGCGTTGGCTGGTTGAGCTTACTGGATAGCGCCGGTTACTTGAATAGTGCCGTTGAGGTCGATCAACAGAACTTGCGCTTTACTGCCATCCTCTAATTCGAGCGCCACCGGCTTCATGGCTGTCATTGCCGCCCACACATCACCTTGGGGCAGATTCATCACGCGACCTTTTGCGCTTTTCAGAGTTGGCACAGCAC
>JBARMQ010000139.1:0-4424 GCA_049802535.1 Bryobacteraceae bacterium
GCTGATTTCGGATACCGTCGGATATCTGAAGGCACATGGACGGGAAGTCGTTTACGATGCCGAGCACTTCTTTGACGGCTATAACGCGAACCGGGATTTCGCGATACGCACGCTGGATAGCGCCAAGGATGCCGGTGCGGACGTTTTATGCCTGTGCGATACGAACGGTGGCACGCTGCCGATGCGTTTGGTAGAGATCATCGAAGACGTGCGGAAGCGGTTCGATGGAGTGCTGGGCATTCACACGCACAATGATTCCGACTTGGCAGTCGCGAATAGCCTGGTAGCGGTAGAAGCCGGCGTGACGCATGTTCAGGGATGCGTTAACGGATACGGCGAGCGATGTGGAAACGCAAATTTGTGCTCCATCCTGGCCAATTTGGAAATCAAATTAGGGCATACCACCGTCGGGCTCGACAATCTCCAGAACTTAACGCAGCTGGCGCGGTTTGTTGCCGAGCTGGCGAATCTGCCATTGCGCCGGGAACAGGCCTTCGTCGGTAGCAGCGCTTTCGCGCACAAAGGCGGCGTGCATGTAAGCGCAGTAATGAAGGACTCCGCCACCTATGAACACATCCGCCCTGAGATGGTAGGCAACCGCCAACGCGTCCTGTTGAGCGATTTATCCGGCCGCGGAAATGTGAATTACAAGCTGAAGCAGCATGGCTTGGGCGAGCGGTTGAGCGACACGGCGCGCCGGGAGCTCCTCGAACGCATCAAGCTGATGGAGTACCAGGGCTACGACTTTGAAACGGCCGAAGGGACGTTCGAATTGTTGGTAAGGGAAGCGGCTAACCCTGAGTTTCATCCCTTCGAAGTCGTCAGCTACGAGGTATCGACAAAACTGCAAGGGCGGGATGAGACGGTCACTACCGCCGGCGTAACACTGTTGGTCAATGACGATGTGCATTCGTCGACAGCAGTGGGCCAAGGGCCCGTCCATGCTCTCGATATCTGCTTGCGGCAGTGTCTGGCCTCCATTTATCCCGCTATCGCCGACGTGCGGCTAACGGACTATAAAGTTCGCGTGCTAGGCGCCAAGGGCGGCACGGAGTCGAAAGTGCGCGTGCTGGTCGAGTGGAGCGATCATCGCCGCAGCTGGGCAACTGTCGGAATTTCCGACAACGTCATCGATGCCAGCTGGCGCGCATTAGTAGATGCACTACGGCTGGAACTGATGCGTTTACTCGAAAGCGACGAACCTGCCGCCGCGCATACACAAGACTACTGCTGGGGGGTGTGAGAAGATGTGCCCATATGCGGGGGATCTTCTCGAGGCGCCTTCCACCGCTCGACGACGTCCTTGTGGTGGAGAGCGGACCGCGGGAACTAGCCGATAAGTTTCTGCGGCACCTCTACCAGGTTCAGTCCAGCCGTCAGGTGGACATCGTAACTTGCTATGCCGACGCGCCGCCCTCCTTCCTTCCAGACCGCGGCGTCTGCTACTCCATCCACGATCCTCAGTACGCGCGAAGACGATTGAAACTGGTCAAGCGGCTACGGGCAAAGCCTTACACGGCTGTATCGATCTTGTGTTCGGGCCAGCCGATCATGACCCGCTGGAAGTGGTTGATCGCCTTACGTGTGCCGGCGAAGATTCTGATCGTCAACGAGAATGGCGATTTCTTCTTCTTCGATTGGTATCACCGGCACATCACGCGCATGCTGCTCTCCAGCCGCATGGGCCTTTACGGTGGCGGCATACGCCTGGATTTGCTGGGTCAGCTGCTGCTGTTTCCATTTACATTGATTTTTTTGTCGGCTTACGCCGGCGTCGTACATTTGCGCCGGGCGCTCCGGTGAGTACTGCTCGCAACATGACGGGCGGCCGCGTGGACCGGACGAATCTGGCCACCGGGGAGCAGGGTCGCCCTCTGTGCCGCTGGTGCAATTTGGAAGTGCCCGCTAAGCGATTCACATTTTGCTCCGATTGGTGTGTCCACGAATGGCGGCTTCGTACCGATTCCAGTTACTTGCGAGATTGTGTGCAAGCGCGGGACAAGGGTGTCTGCGCTCTTTGTGGGATCGATGCGCAGGCGGCTTACCTGCAGCTGAAGCGAGCGCGCGGGACGCATAAACTGAAACTCCGGGAACGCTGGGGACCCCTTCCACGGTCACGGAAGACGCTATGGGACGCGGATCACATCGTCCCGGTCGCTGAAGGCGGCGGCGAATGCGATCTTAGCAATCTGCGGACATTGTGCCTGATCTGTCACCGCCAGCAGACCCGCGAGCTGCGAAATCGGTTGGCGGCGGCGAAGAATTAGGCTTCGTGACGCAACGCGATCACAGGATTCACTCGGCCCGCTCGTAGCGCCGGTATCCAGGCGGCGAACAGCGAGATGAAAAAGAGCACCAAGATCACGCCAAGCGCCGAAGTCAGGTCGAACGGCGTGGCTGCGAACATTTGGAACTGGACGACACGTTCAAGGGCGACGCTACCGGCTAAACCGATGACCAGACCGAGGGCAGAGACACCGGCGACCTTCCGTAAGACGAGTAAGATGACATCACGCTTGTCCGCTCCAAGAGCGATTCGCACTCCGATTTCGTGCTTGCGTTGCGTGACATCGTAGGAGATGACGCTATAGATTCCTCCGGCGGCCAGCGCCAAACCTAACACAGCGAAGCAGGTAAACAAGGCCATATTGAAGCGCGGCTCAACGGTCTCAAAGCCAAGTATCTGTTCGAGAGTAATGGGGTGACCGAGCGGGAGTTCCTTGTCCATGTCGCGAACTCGCTGGCTAACCGAGTTCAGGATGTTCAGTGGCGCGCCAAAGGTCCTAATCGCAAGTCGCCGCCCCGGCGGCGCCACCAGCGTATAAGGAACGAAGACGGCGGGCAGCGTTACATCGCGTATTCCGTCGTTCTTTGTGTCGCCGACGATTCCGATGACGGTTACTTCAGGATCACTGGCCGTTGGCGTCAACACTTGCGGCGAGCCCGGATTACTGAGCAGATCTACTTTCATGCGTTGGCCGAGAGGATCTTCGCCTGACGGCCACAACTTAGCGGCAGTCTCGTTGATCATCGCCAGATGACTACTGTCCGCAATTTCTTGGACTGTTAACTGGCGGCCACGCTTCAGCGGAATGCCGAGCGTTTGCAAATAGTCGCTGCTGACGAGGCTTAGCACAATCCGCTTGTCTTCATTAACCGGTTGTCCGACGATCGAATAGGAAGATCTCGGCCCGCCAAACGGCATTCCGCCATTTCCGATAGCCGCCGATTCTACACCAGGTAGATTTATAACGTTCTGCAATAGATCCCTATCGAACGTATTGCGCTGTTCGAGAGTTTTGTAACGCTTCGGAGAAAGCGGTACGTCGACCATCAACGTTTTCTCAGGTTGGAAGCCAGGATTGATGTTAGTAAGGCCAGTGAAGCCGCGGATCGCGAGAACCGCGCCCGCTAATAGAACAACGGACAGCGCAACTTCGGCAATCACCAGCCAGCTACGCGTCGACTGCCCTTTGTAGCTGCCAGAGACACCACGTCCTCCGTCTTTCAAGGAATCCGTAAGGTCAGGCCGGGAGCAGCGAATCGCCGGCGTTAGGCCAAACAAAATACCTGTCAAGACCGATACGGCGAACGAGAATAGCAGCGCATAACCGTTGACTGTGATACGCGCCTCGTTCGGAATGTAGTTCTCCGGGATCAACATGGCGATGACACGCGTGGCGCCAATTGCCAGAAGGACACCGAGGACGCCCCCAAAGAGCGAGAGCAGAACGCTTTCCGTCAGCAACTGCCGGATTAACCGGCCTCGGCTCGCACCGATCGACAGCCGTACGGCAATTTCCTTCGTCCGTGTCGTTGTGCGCGCGAGTTGTAAGTTGGCGACATTCACACATGCGATCAGCAACAAGAATCCGACGGCGAGCGACAGTAAGTGCAGACTGGACGTCATTTCGCCGCTGGCCTGCGTGATGTCCATATAGTTCAGCAATTGAGTGCGAAACTCACCCTTGGGGAAGTTCTGCCGATTCTCGGCTGCCAACCGTAAGTTCAATTCTTGAAGCTGTTGTTCCGCGGCTTGTTTGGATACGCCGGCTTGCAGCCGCATGATGACGTTGATAGAGCTCTGGTCTTTCAAGTTCATGCCCATCGGCATCCAAAAGGCTTCGTTGGTGTACCAACCGAAACGCGGCGGCATCACTCCTATGACGGTATGTGGCACGTCATTCAGGATCAGCTTTTTTCCGAGCGCACTGTTCTGACCATTGAACACTTGTTGCCAGAATCGGTAACTCAGGACCACCACCGGTGCTGGCTCTCCATCGGGACTAACGTCAAACGGCTGAATGGTTCGGCCGATCACCGGCGGTACGCCGATGAAATGGAAAGCGCCGCCTGTCAGCAGAACTCCATAGAAGCTGGCTGGGCTAGCGTCGCCGGTCATCAAGACCGGTTCAAAGGTAGTG
>JBARMQ010000140.1:0-3088 GCA_049802535.1 Bryobacteraceae bacterium
CAGTCCGATTGCGTCGTTTATCCTCAATGTTCCCAACGGCGCGAATCGGCAAAACGTGAACGAGACGACGCGCCCCGGAGGAGTATTTAGCGTCTTCGCCCAGGATTCGTGGAAGGCCTCCCCCAAGCTGACGCTGAACCTTGGATTACGCTACGACATCACCTTCATACCTCCCTACGGAACCAATGCCACAATAGGCGAGCAGGGAGGCATTGAGACGGGCGACATGGATTTTACGAACGGAACTTACATCGTTCAAAAGGTTCCCCCACCCTGCAGTCAGAGAGGCCATGCGCCGTGCATTCCCGGAGACGGGACGTTACCCGAGCACGTAGTGCCAAGCACGACTGGTACGATCGCGTATAACACGTATACGAATGCTGGACCGCGAGTAGGGCTCGCCTATCGTGTCGACGATAAAACCGTAATTCATGGGGCCTTTGGGATCGTATACGACAACTGGGCGGCCGTAAGTCAGTTGACCGAGAACATTGAAGGGGCATGGCCAGACATCGGGCAACAAATTGCCAATAACTTAAACCAGCCAAGTAGCGCCTCGCCCACACCGACGGTTCAGGCCCAGAACCCCTTCGGCAGTGGTTCAAGTAGTCTTTTCCCGGCGCCTACGCCCTTTAACCAGGTGACCTGGTTTTATGATCCGCACATCAAGAACCCTTACTCTGAGCAATGGACAGCCGGAGTCGAGCGCCAGCTGAATGATTCGACGGCAATGACGTTGAACTACGTTGGGTCGGTTTCCAAACGGATGGATATCGGTGGTTACTACAACACCGCCCTCACGCCGGGACCTGGAGATCCACAGTCACGTTCTCTCTTTACCTACATTGCTCCAACGCTCTACGATCGCAGCGTGGGTTCGGCGAACTACAATGCTCTGCAGTTCTCGATGGACAAACGGTATAGCAATGGACTGGCGTATCAAGTTGCCTATACATGGTCAAAGGCGATCAATGTGGGTGCGGATGGCTGGTTTGGCGCGGAGGGTGGTGTGCCCCAGGACCCATACGCGCCGGCATCCTTCGGTAGCCGTTCGATAGCTGGGACCGATTTGAGAAATGTTCTGTCCGTCAACACGCTATATCAAGTGCCAATCGGTAAAGGAAGGAAGTTTTCGACTGGTAATTCTGCCGTGGACTTTGTGCTGGGTAACTGGCAGGTCAATAACATCTTCTTCGCTCGCTCTGGGCTGCCATTCACCCCGGTGATTAGTAGCGATATCGCGAACACGGGCAACGGTCTGACCTACGAAACCTTAGACTTGGTGGGTAACCCGAATCTTCCCACGCGAACCTACTCGCAGTATTTTAATACCGCCGCCTATGCTACCCCTTCGGGCTATACCTACGGCACGGCAGGAAGAAACTCCCTTCGTTCGGCCGGTTATTGGAACCTGGATACCTCGGTATTTCGTATGTTTCCGGTTGGGGGGGAGCGGCGGTTTGAGTTTCGTGCGGAGGCGTTTAACCTTCTGAATAACGTGGTATTAGGCACTCCGATTAGTGACCTGAACACCGGCGCTCAATTCGGCACGGTCAATTCCACCGCGAATTCTGCACGACAGATTCAACTCGCACTCAAGTTTCTCTTTTGAGAAGACGAGCGGCTAAATGGTTGGGAATTGAAGAGGCGGCCTTGCACAAAATCATTCAGGAGTGGGCTTCATGAGAATTTCGAATCGGCTGTTGCTTGGAGCATCTGTAGTCCTATTGTCCTTTTCTGCGGACTCTACTTTCGCGCAGACGCCCGTGGTTGATCAGATACAGCAGAACGCCCTTCTCGCAGCGAGACCCTTTCTGCATATCTCGGGACCTAATCCCATTATCACTCGGGGTGCTAAAGGAACATGGGACGAGGACTACATCGAAGCGGGCGATATCCTGAAGGAGAACGCCACCTACTATTTCTACTATCACGGTGCTCCCGTCGACCATCAACTTTGGGGACCCGGTATCTATCGGATTGGTGTTGCCTCTTCGAATCGCCCCCTGGGGCCCTGGACCAAGATCGGCGATAAACCACTCGTGGACGTGGGAAAGCCGGGAACTTGGGACGACGGTAGCGTCGCTTGTCCCGTCGTTTTTAGGGAGAAGCCGGGCAAATTTTTCATGTGGTACTGCGGTGTCAGTCGCTCATCGAAACGATGGGGTATCGGCATGGCGACTGCTTCTTCTCCCGCGGGACCGTGGACCAAATACGGTAATAGTCCGGTCATCCCCGGATTCGGTTACGTCAGCAGTGTCGTAAAGAAGGATGGGAAATACTACTTGTATGCCGAACACCCGATCGGGTCATCTGCGGATGATTACGGTCCGATGTCCCTGGCGACTGCGGATAATCCCGAAGGACCCTGGACGGCTTGGTCCGGGAATCCCGTCTTGCCCGTCGGAGAGACCGGTGCGTGGGATGACGCAGGTTACTCCGAGGCCAAGGTCTTTTACCGCGATGGCATGTTTCACATGTTCTATGGCGGAGCCAAAGAATATGTCCCGCGCAGGCTGACACAAGAAAGCATCGGCTACGCCTATAGCTTGGACGGAGAACACTTCATCAAATATGGCGGAAATCCGGTTGCCCTGAGAGAGTCCAGCCCCAATGCCGCAGCCTTTGCCGAAGTCCATGCTTATTTTGAACCGCCCTTTGTCTATGCCTACCACACGCTTCGTTACCTCGACCCTAAACTCGCGATGAAGCCAGGGGATATTGACACCGAAGACTTGGGAGTTGAGGTCCTTGTTACCCAAAGCGCCTTCACTTTGCCGGTGCCCGTTCTGGTACAAGACTCCCTGCCGGCAAGGAGCGCGACCAAACTTTCAGAATGCCCACCCATCAGCCTAAACGGCGCCTCTGAAGTGACTCTTGTAGCAAGCGCTGACTACGAGACTGGAGCAAAAGCCGGCTTGCGCGTTCACATCCGGTCCAGCGTGGACGGAATGAACTATGACTCGGCGGATCTGCTTACATTCGAGGACGACCTTGAACCTGGTGCTACGGGCCAGAAGACGGTCGCTTTGGAAGCCCATGGTCCATTCATCAAAGCATTCGTCGAAAATCTGGACGGGTCTCACGC
>JBARMQ010000141.1:0-3337 GCA_049802535.1 Bryobacteraceae bacterium
TCACAACACTTGGGACTGCTCGCGTGTAGCCTGAAGCGAACGGGCACGTTAGTGGCCACTTCAAGTCGAAACCCGACGACATCCCATTCGCCCCCAAGCGCCTCTCATCAAACGGGGCCAGCCTGGATGGGTTCACAGGCGTCGTGGTAACCAATGGGCCAGATAAGCGGTTTAAAATATGAGGATTAGCGAAACAAATAAGGACGGCCTCTGGGGGAGTCCACAAAGTATTTGGACCTGACGCATTTTCGGGTAGCATGTGCGTGACCGTTGATCGGGACGATCAATCGATCGTAGCGAAGTCGCTCGTAGTGCAGTCCTCGACCGGTCTGGGTGACAGACTCTTCACGTCCTCTCAATGAGATCGTTATGTCCACAGACGACAAGAGCGTTCGACGGGTCGTTGACATGCTTACGGCGAGACCGGCCGTCGCGGCACGTGACGGTGATGCGAACGATCGGTTATTGCAGGAAGACCAACTCAGACAGATCATCGATCTGATTCCGCAACATATCGTGATTGTCGAACCCGGCGGCAGCAGTGCGTATACCAACCGTATTTCGCGCGAGTACTTTGGCGACATTGCCACCCTGCCCATGGCGCCAAGAGAATTCATGGCGAAGGTCACACATCCCGACGACCTCGAAAAATTAACCAGGGTGGTCCTGGGAACGTTTGAATCCGGTCTTGCCGGCGAGGTGGAAGCGAGGATGCGAGGCAAGGACGGAGAGTTTCGTTGGTTTCTCCACCAGAACTTTCCCGTCTGCGATGACCAGGGAAAAATCGTGCGCTGGTGTGGCTTACGCGTGGACATAGACGACAGGAAGCAGGCGCAGGAGAGAGCCTACAAAGAGAATCTCGTGCTCCGAGAAGAGATAGAAAAAGTGTCCATGTTCGAGGAAATTGTTGGCACTTCTGCAGCCCTCCAGGCGGCGCTCGCCCGCGTAACAAAGGTCGCGCAATCCGACTCCACAGTTTTTATCACCGGTGAAACCGGCACTGGAAAGGAGCTGATCGCGCGTGCGATTCACAAGCGATCAAAGCGCTCCGGACGAACATTCGTCAGCGTTAATTGCGCCGCGATCCCACGCGACTTGATTGCATCGGAGTTGTTCGGGCATGAGAAAGGCGCTTTCACGGGCGCGCTGCAGCGCCGGCTGGGACGTTTTGAGCTGGCCGATGGAGGAACGCTCTTCCTCGATGAAGTCGGCGAACTTCCAGCGGAGACGCAAATAGCCCTGTTACGGGTCCTGCAAGAAAAAGAATTTGAACGCATAGGGGGCAACCGCCCTATTCGCACGGACGTGCGCATTATCACCGCAACCAACCGCGACTTGGCGGCTGCCATCGCCGTTGGAGCCTTTCGCAGCGACTTGTTCTATCGGATCAACGTGTTTCCGATCGAGATTCCCCCGTTACGGGAACGAAGAGACGACATTCGCCTGCTGGTTGAGTACTTTATCGACCGATACTCGAGCAAAGCAGGCAAGAAGATACGGCGCATCGAAAAGAAAAGTTTAGATCGGCTGCAGTCCTATCCTTGGCCTGGCAACATTCGTGAACTCCAGAATGTCATCGAGCGCTCCGTGATCGTGTGCGACTCAGAGGACTTTTCGGTCGATGAGAGTTGGCTCTCTCACCATCGCCATCCGAGCTGGCGCTTACCGGATGAGCTCTTGACCCAGGAAAGAGCGAGCATCGAGGCCGCCCTTACTGAAACCAGCGGCCGCGTCTCCGGCCCCACAGGGGCCGCCACTCGGCTTGGGATGCCGGCTTCGACCCTGGACTCGAAGATCAAATCCCTGCAAATCGACAAGCGGCGCTTCCGCGCTTTGTAAGTTTCCACTCCCCTTCGGCCCTTCACGCAACTAAGGGTTCCAATCTCCCATGAAATTCACGAAATCTCGGGAGTTCACGACCACATCGTGAGACCTTGTGGCTCCAATCCTTTGTAATCAATGCTAAATAACTTTGGCCCGGCAGTTGCAATAAGGAAAGCACCGCCCGCATGCGAGGCAGCAGGGGCAGATTTTCGAGGTGCAAATGAGAACAGCGTGGCGAACGAGTAGATTTTGGCTACCCTCCATAGAACGGGCAGTGTCAAAGGAAAACTGTACCGTGGCCGCAGATACGGAAGAGGGCAATCGGCCCTTCCTCGATGCCGTCGTAGTTCATGCAAACAAACTCACCCTATTCCGGTTCACTACAAGCCATATTGGATCATGTCCGATGCCGCTGCCCTGTCGGCACTCGCCTACGCCTGGGCGTTTTCCAGGCGTTTCCCAACTGTATCCGGCCTCGGGCTGACAGTCGCCGTACTTGCCGCATTGCTTGTTTATAAGATTGCGCTGGAGGCGAAAGCTGCCCTGGGCAAAACAGCGGCGCGGTCTTTTCTCCAGGATTGTCTCCTATTCATCATCCCGAGCTTTCTGATCGTTAGCTTGCTATTCAAGCAGCCGCTGAGCCTCGCGTTCGCATTCTTCGGAACGCTCATGCCGCTGTACGGATGCCTTGCTCGCGTCGGCTGCTTCCTTGGCGGGTGTTGTTTTGGAAAGCCTTCTCCCAGCGGCGTCCTCTACCCCCGGACTATCTTCCAATCGGCTGGGCACGGATGCAGACGATTCTCTGCCGGCCCTAATCCGGGTACCCGTGTGTTTCCCGTACAACTCGTCGAAGCGGGTGCGCAAGCAACGCTCTTTGCGATATTGGCAACGGCGGTGTGGCAATTTCCGGGCAAGGCCGGGTACATCTTTTGGATGTATCTCTCTTTGTATGCGGTCGTGCGGTTCATCCTTGATTTTTACCGGACCACCAGCGCCCGCCCGAGACACTATGGCTTTTCCGAGGCGCAGTTGGTATGCGTTGGTGTACAGGCTGTGAGTCTCACCATTCTGGCATGTCTTTAATTCCTGGCGTGTCCAGGCGCAGATCGCGCGCGTGCCAGGACTTCTGCCACGTGGAATCGGTACAATGGCAATCCAAAAAAGGGGTGCTTGATGAGAGTAGACCGCCGGCAGTTCAGTCTAGGACTTACAACAGCTCTTGCGGGTCTCGGGTCAGGCCGCCCGTTACAAGCGCAGAAGCCGGAAGCTGGTGCGGAGGCAGACCGCCACTACTTCTTCAAGAATCCTACTTTCGAGATGATTTTTCTCACGAGTCTCGGACGTGCGTATCACTCTGGAGGGAACGTCGGGAAGGTTCTCTATCTTACGAAACAGGTGGAGGATGGCAATTTTGAGAGCGCGTTTTTGGCTTTTAAACAGGCCGGAGACGAAGCCCGACAACTGGCCGAAGACTCGCTGGTCCACGGTCACAAAGAGAGCGCGAGGCAAGCGT
>JBARMQ010000142.1:0-14759 GCA_049802535.1 Bryobacteraceae bacterium
GTATACAGATCTTCAAGGCGCGAACGGCAACCGGATTGGCATGTACGGATTCACGGAAAACGGCGTGGCTGCGTGGAAAGATCCTTCAGTTGGCTTCAGCGGAGGACTGTTTCCACAAAGCTACAATATTTCCTTCAATTTTGGAAATCTTCAGGGGACGACTGATGCTGCACCAACCACTCTGCAGGCAGTCCCGACTAGCAGCGTTCGCAAACTACGGTGGACGTGGTCAGCTGACTTACAGGCGGGAACTTTCGGACAGCAGGAGTTCTCAGTAACCATCTCTAACTGGGCGGTAACCGGTACAAATCGGCAGTATTTCGTTGCCGGCCCCGGCAGCCGCCGGATTGAAGATACCGATCCGTCCGTTACTTATTCTTCTGTAGGCGATTGGGCGGTGGGTATTGGAAATTACTCCGGAAGCCGAATCCATAGCACGTCGGTAAACTCGGCATCGTTTTCGATTAGCTATCGGGAGCCCCTGCAGCATTCGCTCTACTTAGGAAGCCGCTTGCTTTCGCCAGGGTCAAAAATCAGCGTGTCCGTTGACGGCGGCACAGCGCTTCCATTTTTTCTGGACCTGCCGGGAGAAGACATACTTGTTCGGCTGCCGCTTGGGACGTATGGCGGCGGCCAGCATACTGTGGTTGTAACAAATCTTGGCAACTCGGCTTATACGTCCTCCGCCTTCTATTTTGACTTTCTCGAAATTGCATATCCTTCGGCAGACTTGCCAACGTTTACGCCACAACCGCAGTTGTCGCTGGCGACAGACTGGGACACCTATCATTCACAATCGCTACCGGCCGAGCGCACTGCGTGGTTAATCGACACGCTCGGATTCACGGGTCGAGTCAATCACTATACCGGTGCGCTTTGGTTCTATGAGATCGTCCGAGGCGGAACGCAGTATGCGTCGGCCACGGTTTCATTCACCGCGCAATCCGTTAGCGGCAGCCCGACCGTGATTTTCGACATTGGGCCTTACACAGTGCCACCAACGGAGCCAACCCGGATTTCACATCTGGTTTTACCTGACGATACCGCCGATACGGTTGCGCAGGCGCTGGCTTGCTTAATCAATCTCGGGTCGAACCTTGTTTGGGCGAGCGCACTCAATAACACTCTGACTCTGACCGCTCGGGCGATGGGCGCGGATGGTAACACCGTACAAGTTAGCCTCGATTCGACCAGCCAGGGTTATACTCTGACGCCATCCAGCGTGATACTTTCTGGCGGCGTCGACGGAACGCCGTACGATCTGGACCCGACGGATCCGCTGCAGAGTACTTTGATGAGCGCCGCGGATTTCTGGCAGACAGACCTAACCGCTCAGCCGCCCATCAACCGTGCTGCGCGCGATTGGCATCAGGCGTACTTTGCGGCGCTAGCGGGCTATGGAATCGATGCGGTCGCTTCGTTCAGTACGGAACTTCTGAATGCCGACTCGTCCGTGGCGGCCGGAATTGCCCAGCGTTATCCCGATGGAACACCGGTTGTGCTGAACACGCCGGCGATCCAGACAAATTTCTCTCCGGCGAGCCTGACTTATTGGACGCAAGTCTATCTCACGATGGCGGGATTGCAGAAGAACGCAGGATTGGTTCCTTATCTGCAATCGGGCGAGGTTCAGTGGTGGTACTTCCCCAAGACCGGTGTCGGCATGCCGTTTTACGACGCCTACACCACCGAGCAATTCCAGTCGCGGTACGGAGTCGCAATGCAGGTGATTGTGGACAACACGGTTGAACCTTCGCAATATCCGAATGAGAGCGCCTTCTTGCCCACCCTTATCGGAGCTTATACAGCTTCTATTCGGGGTGCCCTACAGACGCAATATCCGGGCTGCCGCTTTGAGGTTCTTTATCCGACCGACACGAACGATACGCCGCTGAACCAAGTGATCAATTATCCAAACTTAGACTGGACGCCGGAGAATCTCACAAGATTGAAGACGGAGAGCTTCACCTTCACGTTGAATAGGGACTTAGATTCTTGCGTTTACTCGATGGACGTGAGCGCGGCCAAAGGATTCTTCAACCAGCAACGCAGCCATTTGGTGGGTATCGCAGACGCTTGGACGCCGTGGATGAAGGAAGTCAGCTACGCAATTGCCGAAGGAATGGACTCAGTGGTGCTCTTTGCGCTGGACCAATACTGCCTGATCGACTATCCCGCTCCGCCATTTCTGAGAATGCGATCGAGCCGGCGACTCGCCTAACATTGAGCGCCGGACCGCGTACAATCGCGGAAGGATGAAGCTCGCAAATATCCAAGAAGCTCTGCGACGCGGTGGTCTCGATGGTTGGCTTTTCTTCGATCATCACCGCCGCGACCCCGCTGCCTATCGCATACTCGGCATTCCGGATGACGTTGGCGCCTCCCGCCGCTGGTATTACCTGATCCCCGCGGACGGTGAACCAAGAAAGCTGGTTCACCAAGTGGAAAGCAGAGCGCTTGACAGCTTGCCCGGGTTGAAGAGTAGTTATTCAAGCTGGCCCGACCAGAAGGCCCAACTATCAAAGCTCCTCGAAGGCGTACACAAGGTCGCGATGCAGTACTCACCGCAGTGCGCCATTCCATTGGTCTCAATCGTGGACGCGGGGACTATAGAGCTGATCCGCGGCACGGGTGTCGAGATCGTAACGTCCGCCGATCTCCTGCAGGAGTTTGAGTCCACTTGGAGCGAATCGCAACTCGAGAGTCACTTGCGGGCTGGCGAATTGGTGGATCAAGTTCGTAGAGAGGCCTTCGAGTTCATCAGTGAGCGATTGCGAACGGGCGTGAAGGTTAGCGAATACGAGGTTCAGCAGTTCATTCGTGGACGATTTCAAGACTTGGGCTTGATAACGGACCACGGCCCAATTGTCGCCGTTAATTCCCACGCTTCCGATCCGCATTACGAGCCGTCTCGCGAGGGCAGCGCAACCATCGAACAAGGCGATTTAGTGTTGATCGATATGTGGGCGAAGCTACCAACTCCTCAAGCGGTCTATTACGACATCACTTGGACCGGATTCTGCGGGGAAACCGTTCCGCCAACTGTTCTGAATGTGTTTGATATTGTGACGAAGGCTCGAAGAGCCGCCACCGATTTCGTCATTCGTCAGATAGCCGGAAAAGCCTCGCCGCGGGGCTTCGAAGTGGACGATATTGCGCGGTCCTATATAAGCGATCGAGGATTTGGCGACTTCTTCGTTCATCGCACTGGGCACAGCATTGGAACGGAGGTTCACGGGACGGGCGCCAATATGGATAATTGGGAATGCCACGACGATCGGGTGTTGATTCCGCATACCTGCTTTTCGATTGAGCCGGGAGTGTACTTGCCCGACTTCGGAATCCGATCCGAGGTGAATGTTTATATAGGTAAAGAAAGCGCTCGAGTAACGGGCCGGGAACAAAGCGAATTAGTACAAATTTGAAGCGCTTACAAACGTGTGAAAACGCGATAATCGAGTTTTGTTTAGACGAGGTATACAACTGAAAAGAAGGGGGATCGTGCTGGAATAGGCTGGATCAAATATTTTGATTGCCGCCTCTCGCCGCATCAGGCTACAGTCTGGTATGGCAACAGCGAGTCTTATGGAGCTTCCAACTTCCCAAGTTGCGCTCCTTCACAGGATCAGTAGCATCGTCAGTTCTGAGCTTTCGCTCGACGAAATGTTGGGTGAGATCGTCGGGCTAACGGTCCAGGTGACGGATTGTGATGCGTGCCTTGTTTATTTGATCGAACGAGAGACAAACGAAATCGTACTGCGGGCGTCGCAGGTTCCGCATCAGGTCGATCTGGGCAATATTCGGTTAAAAATGGGCGAAGGTGTGACCGGCTGGGTCGTTGAACACCAGTCTGTTGTCGCGTTGCCCCAAAATGCGGCGTCGGATAGTCGCTTCAAGCGATTCCAAGCGCTGGTGGAAGACACGTATGAGGCATTTCTATCGGTTCCGCTGGTCAGCGGCGGCGAAGTGATCGGCGTCATTAACGTTCACCATCGCGAACCACATTTTCATGGGCCGGACGAGATTGCGCTGTTGACATTTGTTGGTGAGCAAATGGGCGGCGCGATTGCGAAGTCGGTTCTCGCAGAAGCAAATGCGCGTCTTCTCGAGGAAACCGCTGAAATGCGCCGCCAGCTAGAGACTCGAAAGCTAGTGGAACGCGCGAAGGGCATTCTGCAGCATCGCCACAGTTTGACGGAAGAAGAGGCATACCTGCGGCTGCGAAACGAAAGCCGCCGGTTGCGACGCCCGATGCGCGAATTGGCCGAAGCGATCATTTTGGCTGAGGATCTCAGCCGAAAAAGCGAAACGCTTCAGTAACTCACGCAGTTTCGCCCCGCGCGATAATCGGAGTTGTTCCCCGAATTCCGGCCTCTCTTTCCTGAGGCGCACTTGCTCACGATCGCAGGTAATTTTTGGCCGAGGCAAATCGACCAGGGCCGTTATCCGGAAATTCGGCGATCATACGAGATTGATTCATCCACGCGGATCGTTGTTTTTGAACATCAGCCGCTGGGTACGCCGCGCGGGCAGCTGGTGTTCGTGCATGGTTTGGAAGGCTCGGCCGACGCCGGATACATCAAGAGCTTCGCTCAGACCGCGTTAACTCGTGGATTCGGCGTTCACCGCATGAACCTCCGCACATGCGGCGGCACAGAAGAACTTTGCCAAACGATGTATCACTCCGGGCTCACCGGAGATACGCGCTTCATCCTGGAGCAGATTCACGAGCGGAATATTGGACCTATTTTTCTGGTTGGATTTTCGCTTGGCGGCAACGTCACGCTAAAACTTGCCGGCGAACTGGGCGAAACGAAGCTGCTCGCCGGCGCCTGCGCCGTATCTACGCCAATTGACCTGGCGGCCTGCGTTCGCCAGTTAGATCGCCCATCGAATCGCGTGTATGCCTGGCGATTCCTGGACCGCCTTAAAGAGCGGGTGAGGCGCAAAAGCCGGTTGTCTCCGGACGTGTATCCGCTAGATCGTCTGCATGAGGTCCGGAGCATCTGGCAATTCGATGACGTTTTCACTGCTCCGCTATTCGGCTTTGGGACGGCCGCGAATTACTACGCGACTCAATCGGCCCTTCAATTCTTGAAACTCATCCGTGTTCCAACACTGATCATTACGGCGCAGGACGACCCACTGGTGCCATTTTCGATGTATCACGATCCTGTCTTCCAAACCAACCCGGCTCTGACCTTGTTGGCGCCGGCGCACGGCGGCCATCTTGGCTTTCTCTCCCGCGGGCGGCCGCGGTTTTGGCTGGACGAAGCCGCGCTCCCGTGGATCCAACTCCAAACAGCGCTTATCGCGATGGCTGGAACAAACCTGGGGCCAGTTGCGTCTGGCTCAAAGACACATTGACGAAACCGCGCAACCACCGCAGGAGTGCTTCGTTTTGGGAGGCGGCCCGTATCGCGCTTGACTCCTTGAGCAAGAGCAAGTTGCGCAGCTTTTTGACCCTGCTCGGGATCATTCTCGCCACCACCACCCTGATCGCTGTGACTGCGCTGATCCACGGCATGAATCTGTATATCGCCGACAAAGTATCGAACATGGGTTCTGACGGCTTTCGGATCGTCCGAATGGCGTTCATCGGCAATTGGGATCCGAAGAAGTTTCTCGAGATGTCAAAGCGCAATCCGCAGATTAAGCGTGACGAATATGAGTTTATTCGGGATAACGCTACCCTGCTGCGGGGGATTGGGATCATGGCATCGACCCAAGCTCGCGTTTCCTTCCACGGAACATCCGATGAGGGCGTTGACATCGAAGGTGTGACGGAGAACATTCCGGCGCTGAACAATATTCAAGTAGATCTAGGGCGCGGCATTTCCGAAGTGGAAGAACAGCGCCATGCCGCGGTCGCCTTTATCGGCGGCGACATCCGGAATAAGTTCTTCGCCGACCGCGACCCGCTAAACAAAGTGATTGAAGTGGACGGCGCACAATACGAAGTGGTTGGCGTTGCCAAATCGCTGGGCAGTGTTTTCGGCCAGTCGCAAGATAATTTTGTCATGATTCCGATTGAGGCGTATTTCAAGAAATACGGCTCGCAAAAGGGGATGCGGCTGGTCGCCAAGGCAATCGATCAGCAGCATCTGCTGGAGGCCGAAGACGAATCGCGCAGCCTGTTAAGAGCCTTTCGTCACTTACGGCCGGGCGAAGACGACACGTTCTCACTTTTCGCTTCCGATTCCTTTGTTAGTTTGTGGGAGCGGCTGACAGCCGCGATTGCCGCTACAGCGATAGGCATTGTGTCGGTGTTTATGGTGGTGGGCGGCATCGTCATCATGAACATTATGCTGGCGGCGGTGACCGAGCGCACGCATGAGATCGGCATTCGCAAATCGTTAGGCGCGCGGCGCGCAGATATCTTGAATCAGTTTCTAGTGGAGGCCGCCACGTTGTCGGCCACGGGAGGATTGATCGGCGTGGCCATTGCTTGGGTGCTTTCCACCCTGATCCGAATGACCACGCCAGTGCCGATGGCGCTGCCTTGGTCGTCGGTGTTTATCGGCGTGGGCTTGTCGGCAACGGTAGGACTTTTTTTCGGCATTTACCCCGCGCGACAAGCTGCGAGGTTAGATCCGATCGAAGCGCTGCGGGTGGAGAAATAGGCGCATGACGTTTCTTTCTTTACGCAATGGGATTGAACTGGCTCTGCAAACCATTCGGGCTCACAAAATGCGGGCGTTTCTCACGGTGCTGGGAGTGGTCATGGGGACGGGCACCATCATCGGAGTGGGCTCCATATTGACAGGACTTGATTCAAACATCACGTCGGTACTGAACAGTTTCGGACCAAACAGCATCATCGTCTTCAAATTCCCCGTAGGTTTCCGCACGAGTAATCTAAGCCCCGAAGAACGAACGCGCAAGAACATAACATACTTGAACGCGCAGCACATAGAGGAACGCTGTACCGCCTGCGAGGAAGTCTCGCCTATGTTGTTTGCCAACAATGGCATCATTAACGCGCACTACAAGGGGAACGACATGTACGATGTGAACGTCTTCGGCGTGCAGGAGGCCTACGCCGACGAAGGGCAAGTGGATATCGCGCAGGGCCGATTCTTTACCGAGGAAGAAAGCCGCCGGCGCTCGCCAGTCGTCGTCATTGGCGCCGATATCGTCAAAGGGCTTTTTGCGAACGTCGATCCGATCGGCAAAGTGATTCAAGTGGACGGTCATGAATATTCGGTTATCGGGACGATGAAGCGTCCGGCGGCATCGTTCTTCGGGGATACGGACAATCGCGTGGTGTTGCCGTATTTCTCAATGCAGAAGCTTTTTCCTTCGGCGCACGAGAACGCGCTGGTGGTGATGGCGCGTCCCGGGCAGGTGGCCTCAGCCGAAGATCAGGTGCGCAGTATTCTGCGAATGGACCGGCGTGTGCCTTACTCGAAGCCAGACAATTTTTCGCTGTCCACGGCGGAGCAAATGGTGAGCGATTTCCGGCAGATTACCTCAATGGTCGCGTTGGTGATGGTTGTGCTCAGTTCAGTTGGGTTGCTGGTGGGAGGCATTGGCGTGATGAACATCATGTTGGTGTCGGTAACGGAGCGCACCAAGGAAATCGGGGTCCGGAAAGCAATCGGCGCACGGAAGGGTGATATTGTTCTGCAATTTCTGTTAGAGGCGGTGGTGTTAACCGGCTTAGGCGGCTTGGCAGGCATTCTCTTCGGCTGGATCGTATCACTGATTACGCGTCTGATTTTTTCAAGCATCCCGGCGAGTGTGCCACTCTGGGCCGCGGTTCTGGGCGTGTTGGTCTCCGTTGGCACCGGCCTCTTCTTTGGCATTTGGCCCGCTAATAAGGCGGCCCGCTTAGATCCGGTCGAAGCTCTTCGCTACGAATGACGCTGCGTCGCCAAGCGGCTCGCGATCGGGGATAGTTATCTTGGATAGTGTCGAAACCTGTTGCACTTGTAACCGGCGGCAGCCGGGGCATTGGCCGCGCCATTGTGGAAGATCTGTCTCAGACGCACCATGTCATCGCGACTTACAATACGAATCGTGAAGCGGCAGAGGATGTTGCCCGCGCCACGGCCGCTACCATACTGCCGTGCCAGTTGGGAGACCTCGCTTCGGTCTACGATCTAGCGCAGTACATTGACCGGTCGTTTCCACCGATCGAACTTCTGGTAAACAACGCTGGCATTGCGCCCCGCGAACGCCGCGATATTCTGGACGCCACACCTGAGAGTTTCGATGAGATTGTCGGTACGAATCTCAAAGGTCCATACTTTCTGACGCAGCGGATCGCCCGAAGGATGGTGGAGCAGCGTCGCGGCCGGATCGCCTTTGTGGGTTCGATCTCGAGCTTCACCGCATCGGTGAACCGGGGCGACTACTGCATCGCAAAGGCCGGAATCAGCATGGCCGTGAAGCTGTTTGCCGCACGCCTGGCGGAGCACAACATCCCGGTCTTCGACGTTCAGCCCGGGATCGTCCGAACCGACATGATTGCCTCCGTCGCAGCCGCATATGAGAAGCGTATTGCAGAGGGACTACTGCCGCAGCGGCGGATGGGCGAACCCGAAGATGTTGCACGCGTCATTCGAGCGATTGCCGATGGGCGCCTCGACTATTGCACCGGGCAAGTTCTACATGTCGATGGCGGTTTCCATCTGCGAATCTTGTAAGGGAACCGTTCAAACATGCCAGAGCAGCAGACCATCGTCCTCGATCCCGCCGAAGCACGCGTGCTGGGCGCACTGATGGAGAAGGAAGCGACAACGCCGGACTATTACCCGCTATCGCTGAATGCTTTGGTGAACGCGTGCAACCAGAAATCCAACCGCGAGCCGGTTGTCGACTATGACGAAGACACGGTTTACCAGGCAGTGGATAGCCTGCGCGATAAACGGTTGGCGCTGACGATTGTGGGCGGCGGCCGCGTGAATAAGTATGCGCAACGTATCAGTGAAACATTGAATCTTGGACGTAGGGAAGCGGCCATTTTGTGCGTGCTGCTGCTGCGCGGGCCGCAGACGTTAGGCGAGATCAAGGACCGAAGCGAAAGAATGTACTCCTTCGCCGACCTGGAGGAGACTGAGCGGGTACTCGAGAAATTGGCGGATTGGCCCGGTATACCGCTCGCGAAGAAGCTGTTAAGGCAACCCGGCCAGAAAGAATCGCGTTACGGTCATTTACTTTCCGGCGAACCGGTCTCGGGTACGTGGACGGAAACCGCACCGCCAGCGGTAAATCGGCTGAGTCAGCTGGAACAGGAAGTGCAGCAACTTAAATCGGAACTGGACGAGCTGAGGCGGAGATTTGAAGACTTGGAGTCGCAGTTGCGATAAGAACTATCCCTGGATAGCTCCGCTGACGAGGGCATAAATCAGTATTGCGAGTACGATGGCAGTGATCAAAACATAGGTGCGGTCGCGTTCCGCCGCGAAGCCCACAAGTGAGAATGCCACACGTACGATGGGCGTTGCCAGTAACAGCAAGACGCCCAGTTGGATGACCGATCTTGCTCTCAGCGCGAAAGCTCCGGAAAGAATTTCTCCGATCTTTCGATTCATGGCCGGCTCGCCCGAGAAATGACGATAGTCGACGACGTCACCGCCATGCCGGACCAGATACAAAATTCCGCCGAGAAATACCACCGTCCCCGCGATGATGACGCCGGTTCGAAGAATGAAGCTGACGGCCATTTCGATACTGTGGTCGGTAACTTTGCGCACCGCTAAATCTTCCCCCGGATCCCCTGCACGATCATTTCTACAGCGATGACGCCAACAACTATTGCGAATAATCGCCGCAGCAGAGGAACTCCCAATCTTGGCAAAAAGCGCGCGCCGACGATCGATCCCAACAGAATGCCTAACATTACCGGCATGACGATGCCGGGATCGACATAACCCCGGCTCAAATAGACACTGGCACTGGCAGCCGCGGTGACCCCAATCATGAAATTGCTAGTCGCGGTTGAGACTTTGAAGGGAATACGCATGGCCTGATCCATGGCGATTACCTTGAGCGAACCGGAACCGATGCCGAGTAGCCCAGAAGCGACGCCGGCGCCAAACATCATCCCGAACCCCGTCTTTACGCGATAGACGTCATACGCCTCGACACCGCGAGACGTCTTATACTCGCCGGATAGCTGGAGCCGCTTGGCCAACGGATCTCCTCCCGATTTGGCTCCGCCATGCTCCTTCTGCCGTATGGCTTGCCAAGCAGCCTGAAGCAGCATTATGCCGAAAATGACGCTGAGATATCGAGTGGGAATGCGAGTGCCCAAAAATGCTCCAAAGACCGCGCCGATGGTCGTCGCGATTTCGAGAAACATCCCGATGCGAATGTTCGAATAACCGTCACGCACGTAGGCGGAGGCCGCGCCGGACGATGTCGCAATCACGGCAATGAGGCTGGCGCCAATGGCGTATCGGAGGTCGACGCCCAACAGCAGGACCAGCACCGGAGTCACGATGACGCCACCACCCAAGCCGGTTAAAGACCCGATAAAACCGCCGGCCATGGCGCCGGCAAACGCGATTGGCACGAATTCAGACGCGGTCATCGATTACTGGCCATTACCGATCGCATAGAATGTGAGAGTTATTTCTAGAGTAACGTTAGGAACTTTGTGAAAATCACTTGCATCACGGTTGCCCAGTTCGCACTCATGGCGGCAATCGGATATTGTCAACAACCACCTCCGCGCCCGGTTCAATCGCCAGAAGTTCATTCGGACCGCAGCGTAACATTCCGGCTTCGCGATCCCAACGCGCAAACGGTAACGGTATCAATTGCGGGACGGCCGCAACCGCTTCCGCTAAAAAAAGGCGACGATGGCGTTTGGAGCATCACCACCGATCCCATGGATCCTGACACGTATTCCTATTCGTTCAGGGCCGACGGGACCAACATGCTGGATCCATCGAACTCAGCGATAGTGCCTAATTTGCTTTCACCCAGCAGCGTGTTGTTGGTGCCCGGGGCCGAACCGCATTCGTGGGACGTAACGGACATTCCGCATGGCACGATCCATCACCACTTTTATAAGTCAGGAATTATTGGCGACAACCGTGATTTCTATGTCTATACGCCTCCAGGATACGATCCTGCCGCGCGAAAGAAGTATCCGGTTCTGTACCTGCTGCATGGTTACAGCGACGACGCCAGTGGATGGACGGCGGTGGGCTATGCCAACTTCATTTTGGATAGCTTGATTCAGCAGGGGAAAGCCAAGCCGATGATCATTGTGATGACGCTCGGTTATGGCGCACCTGAGATGGTCAATAAGCAGTTTTTAGCCACCGCGGGCTCGCCGTTTGGCAACAATGATTTGCGAAGTCGCAATTTCGACCGGTTCACAAATGCACTGTTGACGGAGGTCATTCCGATGGTTGAGAAACAATATCGAACTGTGAACAACCGTGATTCGCGGGCCATCGCCGGCCTCTCGATGGGTGGCGCCGAGTCGCTGTTGACCGGCTTGAACCACCTGGATACATTCGCGTATGTGGCCTCGTTCAGCGCGGGCGGAGAATCAAACGAATTTGCCACCGATTTTCCGAAGCTGGACGCGGCCACCGCAAAGCAGCTTCGTCTTCTTTGGATTGCGTGCGGAACGGACGATCGATTGATCACGTTGAACCGGTCGCTGGTCGATTGGCTCACGTCAAAGCAAATCCCGGTAACCAGGATTGAAACGCCCGGAATGCACACTTGGCTGGTGTGGCGGCGCAACCTGACGGCACTGGCCCCACTGCTGTTTGCTGAAGGAAAGTGAGTATCAGGTTCGTACGTGTAAAAATTTTGTTCTCACTCTGCCCAAAAATCCGACATACAATGGGTAGCGTACTTCAAGTAGGAGTTTATTATGAAGAAACTTGTTCTAGGTTTGACCCTCGCGGCTTCGATGTTCTCGTTGTCCGCATTTGCCGATGAGTGGACCGGCTTCATCTCCGATTCCATGTGTGCCGCCAAGCATGTCGGCGCCACAGCGAAGGACTCGAGTTGTGCGAAGGCGTGCATCAAGAAAGGTGCAGACGCGGTTTTCCTCAGCGACGGAAAAGTAATTAAGATTGCTCCCGACTCCATGGCGCAAGCAAAAGATCATGCGGGAGAGACCGTGAAAATTAACGGCTCGATGAACGATGGCATGGTGACGATCTCCTCGATCGAGGCAACTAAGTAGTTCCCTTTTTTAGATAAGGGGATGGCGCCGTGCATCCCCTTGCGTCAGCTTTTCCCTCGAAATACCAGCGCGATCTCGATAATCAGGATGATCACGACCAATAATTCCAGGACGAAGGCGCGCCCCTGATGGAATTCGGTGACCATCGAATCGTAGAGGTCTTCGGCGGTGGTGAGTTTCTCGTTTACTAAGTTGCGGTAGTCGGTCACGCCGATGCGGGCGGCAGCTAAGCGATAAGCTCGGGCATAGAACATGTCGCTGAGGAATTTGATCGCATTGTCGGTGCGTTCCGTCAACTCACGGCAATCGAGACGAATTGTGTTCAGGTTTTGCGCTTCCTGCGCGAGCTTCCACCGCGACCAAAACCCCCGCTTCTGTTCCAGTTGTTTGTAGACCTCGGCCAATACTCGCGTCAGAACTTCATCGTAATAGCGAAACTCAAGAAGCTGAGTGTTGGCATATTCCAATAAATCGATGGTTGGTGAAGCAGCGTTGGCCTGATCGTAAACAAAAGCGGCAACCCAGCCAACCACCAGGAGATCGGAAGGATAGTAAGACATACTGGATTGCAGCACTTCTTGACGTTCACCTGTTGAGAGAGGGCATTCGTCTCCGCGAACGATTTGGGCGATCTCCACGCCGCGATGCTGTATCAGCTCTTCCGCCGTGACTGCGACGCCATTCCGCAAAATCGGGTTCACTTGAATGACGTAGTAATCTTCGGTAATCCAACCTTCATAAGACTTGCTGAGCGCTGGTCCAATCCGCTGCATACGTTGCCGGAGAAGCTCGTGAACGCGTCCCTCGAGTTCTGCCGAAGAGATCCAGCGGTGGGCAAATTGGATCAAAGATTCCCAGGCGCCCTGGAATTCGAGGCGCAACTCGACACTTGCCACTCCATATTCGAAATAGCGAATCCGGCCGGAAAGCAGGTGATGCGAATTCGTTTCAATGGGCTCAAGCTGCTCAACGACGGGGGCTCGCTCATAACGTACATACTCGGGAGCAGGATGACGAAAAGCTGGTTCACGCTTACTGGGGCTGGTCCCCATAATCGTGTGCAATCGAGCAAGGTCGATCTCCTCCGCTATGTCGAAGAGCAACAATGCGCGGAGGGTGGCCGAAAGCTGCTGCTCGCTTTCCATCGGGTAGGGTCTCCGGCCATGTTAGCGCGAGCGGAGAAGGATGGAGAGCGCGGCTGAGCGCGCCAAGGCGTTAGTGGCACAATATCCTCCGGGACACTGTTAAGCAGTCACTTGAGGGGCGGAAGAACGACATCCACCGGGACACTGTTAACAGTCACTTGAGGGACGGAAGAACGACATCCGCCGGCTTACACCAAAGAATTTGAGTAGAATCAAATTCGTTAATTTCCCATTTCCAAAACAGTGCACGACCAATGCGAATTTGAAATTTGCCGCCCTGCGCGGGCAGTTCAACAAGGGCGGACAGGGGAAAATGCTCGACTGTCTGCTGGCCCGGATCGAGCTGCATCACAAACCCCTCCGTTCGGCGTAAAGGCGTAACCAGCGGTTTCCCGTTCTCGCCGCCGTAAGATTTTGGCTTGGGACGTTGCGGTTTTGGGAGCCGTTTGCCCTCAGCACCGGTCGCGACGACATCATAGTTGCTACGCGCATCGACGTCCAGCACCGATTGAAACCACACGCGTTTACTGCTTCTATTTACAAGATGGACCTCGACGTCCCGCGATTCAGGATGGATGTCACAAGTGATGCTCATGTCTGGAACCGTCGCCTTTGCAAGTGATGGTGCCGGTTTTCCTTCCTGGCACCAGGCGATGGAGCAGATGGCAATAGACAAAATCGCTCGATCAAGTTGCATTTTCTTTTACTGTTACATTCGCCGCCGCATCCTCCAAGGCTGCTTTCCGAAAATGTCCGGCGACCAACGCGCCCGCTTGGTCCCGGCATGCCCACGCCGCGACGTTTCCGACCGAACCCACCCGCGATTCAGGCACGTGTGCGACAGGATGTCTCGTGAGAGCCAGAATTTTGCGCGCATCGATGCGGCGCACGCTTCGTTATGGGAACCTCCGCCGCCGATCTCCTTTGGGAGGAGTGGCTTACGCGGAAATTACCAATTGAATTCGTGGCGAATCGTGGAGGAGAGTTAGCTGGATCACAATCGAGGCGGCGAGGCTGCCGTGACAATAGTGGTGTTAATTATATATTCTTTGTAATGATATAGTTACAGCTACTTTCCGGCGGTGGGTTGAGGGGGCTGATGCCACACTTGGCCTAAATGCCCGAGCTTTTGCCATTGAAGCCGCCAGAAGCGTCACCCGCTCTGAAGCATGGCTGCCGGTCGAGCCAGTTGCTGCTACGGCACGAAGATCCTCAGGAGTGGATGAGGATGTTAGAGCGGTACGTGGAAGAGTATCAGCCGCAGTCGGCGTTCGTGGAAGATTTGGTTTTGGAGGCGGCGCAGGCGCACTGGTTCTTCAAGCGGACGCAGACCAACTTTCACAAGACGGAAGCGAAGCTGCCGCAAGATCCCACTACGTGGACGGCGGAGAATCATCATCAGATCACTTTGTTTTTGCGGTACCAGACGACGGCGGAACGGAGCCATCAGC
>JBARMQ010000143.1:0-29053 GCA_049802535.1 Bryobacteraceae bacterium
TGAAACAACTTATTCTCGGGTTACTTGCCCTCGGTGTGTCGGCACTGAGTGGCAAAGGCCAAACATATCCTTACAACCACACAATTACGGTTCCTCACACGCTCGTTGCGAGCGCGCCGCAAACTAATTTCCCAATTTATGTGGTCTACACCGATCCGACCCTTAAGACAGTGGCAAAGGGCGGCCACGTTCAAAGTTCGACAGGCGCGGACATCGCATTTTTCGGCGATTCGGCGCTCACCAAGATGCTCCCGTTTGAAATCGTTTCTTACAACGGGACGACTGGAGCTCTCTCCGCCGTCGTACAGTATCCGACATTGAGCGCAACCATTGATACCGTTTTCTACCTCGGATATGGCGCCACAAGCGTCACAACTTCGCCGGCGAACCCAGCTCAAGTTTGGGCCAACTATCTAGGAGTCTTTCATATGGAAGACAGCGCCGGGACAAACACAGTTCTTAACTCCGCCACCGGTGCGAGCCAAACAGGCAATGGCGTTTCTATTAGCACAACTCAATCCATGAGCACGCCCGGTGTTTTAGGCTCGGGACTAAAATTCAGGGCGGGAACAGACTACATCGATCTGGGCGCTTACACTGCGTTGAATAATGCCGGCTCGATCACTTACTCAGCTTGGGTGAACTTCGCTAGTCTGGTCGACTACGCAACAATTGTTGGCAAAATGGATGATCCCGCTGGTAAGGGGTCCGTTCTTAGTCTATCGGGCCAATATGCTTCCAAAGATACCGATTGGTTCGGGTCTGTTCGTAATTCGGCGTCCGCAGAGAGTTACACGGTTGGATATGGAATTACCACCGGCACCTGGTATTACGTCGCGATGGTATATAGCGGCGGCACAGTGGCGTTGTATATCAACGGAGCTGGCGTCAACCTTTCGCAAGGCGGAACCACCGCAACCTCAGTGCCGACGACGACCGGCGACTTACTATTGGGGCGAGAGAGCGCCTATTACAACGCGATATTCGGCGGTGAGATGGATGAGGTGCGAGTCAGCCTGCAGAATCCGTCCGCTAACTGGATTCAGACAGAGTACAACAACCAAAGTAACCCCGCGGCCTTCGCTGTGCTGGGTCCTGAAACTCAAACAGTAGCGGCAGCACCAACGCCGCAAAGCTTTCCGGTAAGCGTACTTGGAGTTACGGCCACTCAAGCGATTCTTCAATACAACGCACCTGATGCGAACGCGTGTACGGTTTCAGTCAGCGACAGTTCAGCAACGAATCAATTCACTGGCGCCTTTATGAATGTTGTACATGACGTCGATCCTACGCTCTTTGCCGGGGCTAACCTGGACACGCGCGCAGGCAACTTTGTTAACGGCGCCAGCCGTACGATTGTCGTCGGACTCCGTGGTACTGGAGACGCCTTAGATGGGAACGCGTACTCCCGCGCTCTTCAAGCGAGCACCACGCATTTCTATCAAATTAATTGCGGTAACGGCTCATGGATAGGGACCGGGTCTTTCACGACAGCCAACGTACTTTTAGGGAACGGAGCGCCGGATCCAATCGCCTATGACGGGAACCTGTGGGGCGGATGGGCGTGGCCGACGATAAATTACTCAGACCTGACACAAAACTACATCGATCCGCAAACTGGAGTGCTGCTGAAGCGTTGGACCGATCCGAACGACGAGGGGAGTCTGGAGAAAAGCGTTCGGATTTCCAATGTCGCCGATTTAGCTGGTACTTGGCAGAACCCATCCAACATCGGTGGAGCAAGCGACGGCAACGTCGCGACTTACTCGGGAGCGGGCGGCCCTACCAATGCATTATTTCTGTGGGGACGTAACTCCTTCTATAGGCCTAGCTATACGCCGGTTACCTGGATTACGGTTGATGACATACGCTTCCATGTTGTTGGCTTTGGAGACCAGGCAGCTGCGGCTGACCGGTCGGTTACGGTCTGCGTTTCCGCCGACTATGGTCAGACATGTGTCGGCTCTCCGATCAATATTGTTCTGCCGCAAGGCGCATCTGCCGACGCAAGTGGTCCCTCGGCTTTTCCTCAGCCAATCTTTGGAGGTTGGGGCAACGCGCAAGTCCGACCGGACATGATGACCAATAACTTTGGAGGAAGTCTAGCGTCTATTACTGGCACCACTGTTAATTGGGGGTCTAACTCCGGCTACGGCTATAACTACTACTTCCCAATCACCGCATTAAAAGCAGGATCGAAAGTTTTGATTTCGGGTTCCGATCCGACGTGCCCAAACAATCTATGCACTATCGCGTCGACGGTAAACGAGACGACACTCACAATACAGCAGAATCTTTCCAATTGGACCAGCACCTTTACATCGCTCGCCTCGTCCGTTACTGCGGGCGCAACGACATTCACAGTTACTGCGGCGAACGGCTTTTTCCCGAATACCTCCGGCCTCTATAGCATCACGGTCGCGAACGAGACTTTAACGTGCAATACACTAACGGGAAATACCTTCTCAAATTGCAACTCGTTCGCCGCCGCTCACGCGTCGGGAACAGCCGCCGGATCCAGCTACTACGAATTTCCGAATTTTGGGTTCAAACTTTGGAAAACAACAAGTACAGGGACCATCAGTCTTGACTCCTCCACAAGTGATTGGGCAAGCTCCGCGTCTTTCTCGACTGGCGATCAAGGCGCCGGCACGCCATATTGCTCATCGAGCACGGTTACGGCAACGTATGCGGCAGACGGCATTACGCCGATTGCGCCGCTTCCCGGCTACATTTGCATTTTCAGTTCCTTCTGGGGAAATCAGCACCTATACTTCGTTGCTCCCTCGACCGGAGAGTCAAGGAAGTTATCTAACCTCGCTAACTTGAGTGCGAATCTGGATCCGGCGAATCCTACTCATCTATATGCGTACAACAACTTGAACAACACGATTTCAACTTGTGCGTACAACGCTGCCGATACGGGGAACGGACTCTACAAGGCTTGGTCAGACGGACGTAATTCCTCGCTTGACAATCCGGCTTTGATTTGTTCGAATGTTTCGCAGCCAGGTCAAGACGTTGCGACCGAGATCCACGAGGCTTACCCGCAGATCGATCTGACGTATTTTGGAGCTCCTGCTTTTCAGGGCACCTCTTATCCCTTGTTCGAATTCATGATGCGACCATCCCAGAATGCGATGGCATGGTTCTGCACCTTGGACGTGAGTCAACCTTCAGGCCCGGCACAGGTGATTCGATGCCGCAATGATTGGGATACCTATCCGATCCGTTGGTTAGGTTCGCACGGCAACGAGTATATTGATACATACCAATACGCGATGATGTCTGCGCAGGTGCCGCTAAATGCGCCCAGCACGACCGCCGCAGAGCGTTGGGACCTGAACATTCTGCAGATCTATAACAACGGCGGGTCGACCGCGCTAACGAGCACTTTCCTCGATCCGCAAACTTGCGAGCAGCTGGGCGTTTCGAACGCTACTTGGATTGCGCAAGGCGCGAGCGGGCAAAACTGCATTCACATCAATGTTGACAACGAACCTCTGGCGAAGTCGCCTACACCTGCTGACTTGAATTCATTAGGAACATTGCCGCTGGGCTCCCGCCCCGCTGCCTGGACACACAATGCATCCTCGTGCGGCGGAGACGGAACGACAACGAACTGCTGGTCCTTTTTGCAAGCGATGGCCGAAGGCGACTACTTGCAGGACGCATCGCAAGCCGTGGAAGCCGAGAAGTTTCTCATAGCTAAGAAGACTACTCTCGCAAATGGCACTATCGATCTGGTGCTGGCCCGCAACATGAATCCATTCCAGTGCCGCGGTTCAGTTGTATCGGCCCAAACGCATGCTACTAACTGGACGCCGAGTTTATGGCCGCCAATGACCTGTAGCGTTGGCACATACCTTTCGCCGATCTACTCGCCTTCAACCCAGAGCATCGTAGACAATCCGAATATTTACACCGCGCATACGGTCTTCTGGACTACTCCAACAGGTAACTCCGTGCAGCTGACCCCTTACAGTTGGAGTTATCCGACCGATGTGGGCGCGTATGGAGCCGGCTATGGCGTCCGTGCCGGGCCGTTCCCGGGCGTAGTAGGTCAAGGCTTTACGTACGGCGTAAACATGGTCTACCCATTTGCCGGCAACAATAGCGGTATAACGACCAACCAGATCCAAACCCATCCGGGTGGCATAACGAGTTCGGCTCCTCCACGCGAGTCGGGATGGGGTGTCGATGGGCGCCCGTTGGGTGGAGTTGGCGGCGGCGTGCAATATCTGTGGAACCAGAACCTGACAAAGGTTGCTGGCACCCAGAATACGTACCAAATCACGCTGCCACTGACCAGTCCGACCGGACCCATCATCTCGTTCAGCGGCTGGGACGTTTCGCTGAAGAGAAAATTGAGGCAGGTGTTGGCTTTCGCGGGCTACCACTTGCTGCAAGACATCAGCGGACCGGGTTCGACGATTTCCGACGCTACCCCTTGGAGTTACTGCGTAGCCGACTTGGCGGGTGAGTGCGTCTCGGGATCGCTACAGGGCAATCAGTACATGAGCGTTCCGGATGCAAGCCCATCGGGGGTTTGCAGCAACGACGGTACGGTCTACGACCCATGTCTCGCCGGTGCAGGGCCTCATGCCGCTGCATATCTACAATTTGAAGTGGATAGGGCAGACCCGTTCGGACTGCGTTGGCGAAAGTTGACGAATATGCTCGACGGGCCCGGACGGACCGACAACTACGCCAACATCCATGCTCTGGTGACAGGCGACTGGGGCGTGTCCGCGACCAGATGGGGTAATGGATTACGCGGCGATGTGTTCGGAGTAAAGTTGCCGCCATGGCCAAATGAAGACTCCATCGCGCGCAACAACTTCGTCAAGATCCCGTTGAGTCTGGGTGGACAGGCTGGTACTTCCGTTCGGGTCCGCTTCGGCTATAACGCGAACTTATACTGCTCCACTCGCAGGGAGCAGTGCAGCACCGCAGTGACAAATTCCGATCCTTACGCGTGGCTCAGCGAACCCCAAACCTGGACACCTTGTAGTAATCCGGTTGCTGGCTGCCAGATCAACATACCAGCCATCTCAGGTCGAATGTTGTACTACGTAGTGGACCGGGAAACCAGCTCGGGAACAATTGTGTCTGGTCCGGTTACGATCACACCGGTCAACTAACGGTAAACGTGAAAAACCCCTCCTGTGCTGACGCGCAGGAGGGGATTAAATTCGCCGGCCAACAATTATCCGGTAGGCTCTTCAGCCTTTTCGGCAGTTTGGCCGGCCTTTTTCTCAGATTGATCGAACAACGTTTGCAATGTCTTTTCGGTGCGAATGTGATCGGCGATGCGAGCTAGTGTTCCTTCTTTTTCAAGCCGTGCACGCGTTATCGCCACTGCCTCACGCTCTTGCCGGGCAAGCCGCTGAACTTCCCGATCAACTTCGTCACGGGTCGCGTGAACCCCTTCACGCTCGGAGATTTTTTCAAGCAGCAACGAGGCACGTACATTGCGGGATGCCTTTTCGCGCTGGTTAGCCTTAACTTTCTCCCAGTCGAGCTTAATGGTCTTGGGGTCGATGCCCTTGCCGGCCAAGTCGTGCAACTGCGCTCGCACCTGGTTTTCAATCTGGCGGTCCACATAAGCCTCAGGAAGAGGGAACGAATGTGAATCCACCAAACTATCGATGATCTGTTCTTTAGCCTTCTGCTGGGCGGCAAATTGCTTCTCGCGGAAGATCGACTTTTTCACTGCATCACGCAACTCTGCGACGGTTTGATAATCACCCAAATCTTTCGCGAAGTCGTCATCCAAAGCCGGCAGTTCCTTTTTGCGAATTACCGTCGGCGTTAACTGAAAGCGCACTGTCTTTCCGGCCAACCGTTCCTGGCCATACCCTTCCGGATAATGAACGTCGAACTCCTTCACTTCCTCGGGTGTTGCGCCCATGAGGTTCTCAGTGAACTCGGGCAAGGTATCCTCGGCCCCCACCACTACCTGTAACCCATCCTGATCGATCGGTTCCACCAATCCGGCGAGGGACTTCAGGCGGACCAGCACGTCATCCCCGTTTTCGATAGGGCGCGGATCCAAATTGACGTAGTCAGCCTTGGATTCCCTCATTCCCTCGAGCCGCTTGTCGATTTCCTCGTCCGATACGGTCGGCTCTTCGTAGATAACCGGTAAACCACGGTATTCGCCCAATTCGAATTCGGGTGCAACTTCAAAATCGGCCTTGAATTTGATGGGACTGCCCGGCTCAAACTTCAAATCCGTGATATCAGGCTGGCCAACGACCTTCAGCTCGTCTTTCGCGATACGGTCCTTGAAAGCCTTGGGCAATAAAACGTCCAGAACTTCGCTGCGGATCTCGCTCTCAAACCGCGACTGGATCAAGGTGGTGGGCGCTTTGCCGGGACGAAAACCAGGGATTCGCGCGCGCTCCTTGATGGACTGAGTAACCCGTTCCCGAGCCTGCTCAACTTCCTCTATCGGGATCTCAATCTCGACAGAACGCTTACAATCTTCTTCAACTGTTGACACTGACTTACCCGTTCCTTCAAAAAGCGGTCAGCTCACTTCAGAGGTGAGCGCCAAATCGTGTTCCTCTTCGAACGTCAGACGGGCCGCTAGACTGCAGTTGCCAATTGAGCGCCGACGCGCAAATCTTCGACTTTGTCGGCCGCCTCCCAAGTGAAGGTATCTTCCGTGCGCCCGAAATGACCGAATGCGGCGGTCTTACGATAAATCGGCCGGCGAAGCCTTAGGTGCTCAATCATGCCGGCAGGCGTCAGCGAAAAATTCTCCAGGATCAGTTCCGCCAGTCGCTGGTCTTCTACCGTGCCCGTCCCGAATGTGTTTACCATTACCGAAACTGGCTCAGCAACGCCGATGGCATAGGCCAACTGCACTTCCGCCTTAGTCGCAAGCCCGGCCGCTACCAGATTTTTGGCTACGTAGCGCGCCATGTAGCACGCCGATCGGTCTACTTTTGTGGGATCTTTGCCGGAGAACGCACCGCCGCCGTGACGTCCCATGCCGCCATATGTGTCAACGATGATCTTCCGGCCAGTTAATCCGGTGTCACCATGGGGGCCACCGATTACGAACCTGCCGGTCGGATTGATATGGTACTTCGTTTGCGAATCGACCATGGTCGAAGGGATAACGGCATCGATGATGTATTTCTTCACATCCTCCCGTATCTGCTCGGTCGAAACCTCATCATCATGTTGAGTCGATATGACAACGGCATCAATACGCTTCGGCTTGCCGTCTAGATATTCCACGCTTACCTGGCTCTTGCCGTCCGGTCGGAGGTAGGCTAGTTCTTTCGCGCGACGGCTTTCACTCAGGCGCCGCACCAGTTTGTGCGCCATCATAATCGGAAGGGGCATCAGTTCAGGCGTTTCATCGCACGCGTAGCCAAACATCAAGCCCTGGTCGCCCGCCCCGCCGGTGTCAACCCCCATGGCAATGTCGGGCGATTGCGATTGAATAGTGTTTAACACACCGCAAGTTTTCGAATCAAAGCCAAATGCCGCATCGGTATACCCGATGTCGTGAATCACCTCGCGGATCAGCTTCGGAACATCAACGTAAGTTCTGGTCGTAATCTCGCCCGCGACCACGCAAATGCCCGTAGTCACCAAGGTTTCACAGGCCACGCGGCCCTTCGAATCGTCCGTTAATACCGCATCGAGAACCGCGTCGGAAACCTGATCGGCAATTTTATCCGGATGACCTTCCGTAACGGATTCTGAGGTAAAAATATACTTCATCGAGCCTTCTAAACTCCTTGGGACTTTGAAATCGTTCCGGGTGGTGGCGGCAAGGCAGGCCAATGCCTCACGTATCATAATCCCGCACCGTACCCGGGTTCCTTTTAGCGAGGGATCAGTTTACTAGTGTAGCAATTTGCCGCTGCAAATTTGGGTGGCCGCGGGTCTTGAGATAGCGCTCTTGGAGCCTCTAGGCTTATCCGCCGATTTGCCGCCAGGCTCGGCTGTCCCGTGCCAGTAGATCATCGGCTTCCTTCGGCCCCCACGTGCCGGCGGCATAGTTCGGAAAATTGCGCGCCGGCAGTGCCCGCCAGACATCGATAATCGGCTGGATTACAGACCAGCCCGCCTCCACCATGTCCGCGCGCTGAAATAGGGTTGCATCGCCGAGCATGCAGTCGTATAGCAGGCGTTCATAACCTGTACTTTGCTCCGTTCCAAAATAATCCTGATAGTGAAAGTCCATATTCACCGCGCCGAGTCGCACCAGGGGGCCAGGAATTTTCGCGCCGAAGGTCAGAGAAATCCCCTCGTCGGGCTGAATATGAAGGACTAGCAGGTTGTTGCTCAGGTGCTCGACAGGGGTGTCACGGAAGAGCACAAACGGCGCACGACGGAATTGGATTGCGACCTCCGTTTCGCGTTTAGGCAATCGTTTTCCGGTCCTGATATACACCGGAACATCTGCCCATCGCCAGTTATCGATCGATATTTTGAGAGCTACATACGTCTCGGTGCTGGAGTCATGCGCAACTTGATCCTCCGTGCGGTACCCCGGGACGCGGTCCCCGCACTCTATGCCGGGCCCATATTGACCGCGCACCGATCTCGTCAAAACGTCCTCGGGTGCAAGAGGCTGGATGGCGTGGAGTATCTTGACCTGTTCGTCGCGCACCGCGTCCGCCCCAAACGAGATAGGGGGTTCCATGGAAGTCAACGTGACCAGTTGCAGAATATGGTTTGGCACCATGTCGCGGAGAGCCCCAGCCTGGTCGTAGTAACCGCCGCGCTGCTCAACGCCGAGAGTCTCTGCGACCGTGATCTGCACGTGGTCGATATAACGCCGATTCCAGATAGGTTCGAAAATTCCGTTCGCGAAACGAAAAGCCAGAATATTCTGAACGGTCTCTTTGCCCAGGTAGTGGTCGATGCGGTAGATCTGATTCTCTTCGAGGTACTTGCGAACTTCTATGTTCAGCGCACGTGCCGAATCCAGGTCTCGTCCAAAAGGCTTTTCTATTACGACGCGACGCCAGTTTTTCCCATCATCTTGCTTGGCCAGTCCTGCTTCGCCCAGTTGCTTGACAACCTCCCCAAACATCGAGGGCGCGGTGGCCAGGTAATAGAAGTAATTACCGCGGGTCGAATGCTTTTTCTCTAAGTCGTCAAGGGTTTGCTTCAGCTTCCGGTAGGTTCCCGCATCACGGAAGTCGCCCGCAAGATATTCAGTACGTTCGAGCAGCCAATCGCAGAATGAGCAATCTTCCGGAGCGCCGCCAAACTCCTTAAGATCTTTCCGAATCTGATCGAGAAAACTCTCTCTCGAGATATCGTTGATCGCCACGCCCACCAGGGCGAATTCCATCGGCAAGAGCTTCTTTTTCGCCAGATTGTATAGGGAAGGGATCAGTTTTCGCTTAGTTAGGTCTCCCGTTACGCCAAAAATCACCATCGTGCAGGGATCTCCAGGACGTCCTTGCTCTTCTGTGTATTCCTTGTTTTTGGGTGCGGCTTGGGTGGACATAATTCTTATGCGCTCCTAAGAGCGTGAAACCCTATCGTAGACTGCGTCGCTCACCAATTCTCTTTCGTTTCGCACTAATCTTCTTCGCAATCAAGGCCGATAAGATTCACAAGCGGGCAATCCGCCCGCCGAAATGGCTGTATGAAAATCCAAAACTCGAGCCTGGAACCGACAAGTCCTCTGGCCGCAAATGCCAGCGGAGGAACAACTAACACTGCCGTCTCAGCCGCATCCGGTTCCGATGCCGTCCACCTTTCTCGGCTTGGGGCCGCTCTCTCGACGGCATCCGCCAAGATCTTCGACAATCCCAGCCGGGCGGAAACGCTGTCGAACCGCGTTCGATCCGGTTCTTATCAGGTCGATGCCCAACAGATTAGTCAGCGCATCGTTAATGACGCGCTAGCGGCCTAACATTACTCAGAAAACGCCGTGGCATCCCTGCTGAACATACTTTGGACCCTGTTGCAGCCGCCTGCTCAAGCCCGCGGCAAGCGGCTTATCCGCCGAGCAGCTGGAGTTCAGTTAATTGCCGATTGCCCAGAGGAACGTACTTTAATGCAATGTGATTTGATCCAGGCCGGCCGTCGCCTTCGTAGCTTAGAACCCTTGCTGATCCAACCCACTCCAGAGGCGATTCGTGAGGCCGCTATGCTTCTCGGAGAAGCCAGTTTGTTGGTGCAGCGTTTTCTTGAGCTTGCCAACGCTAGTCCCGAACGGGATTCCGAAGTTCTTCGCCAAAAAATCCAAATTTTTGCGAAACTGTGCCAGCGAACCCATGCCTTGTTAGAAGGGGCGCGCCGCGTTCAATGGATGCGGATGCATTCGATCGCGTCGTTCACGCAAAGCTATACACGGGGCGCGAGAGTGAAAACCTGGGTGCCTGCTTCCCGCACCTTGAACGTGGAAATGTAGGGCGAAGCGAAAGAACAATTAAGAGGGACCGATGAGCACCTTTCTCACTAACCTAGGCAACACAACCTCTTCCTTTTCAGCTATCGAACAAGCCATGGAAGTGGTGTCGAGTAACACCACTAACGCCACGACACCCGGCTACGCTAGCCAGACGGCAACCTTAGAGGCGGATCCGTTTGATCCCGTACACGGCGCAATCGGCGGAGTTACTGCCGGTCCGCTCGTCAACTCGCGCGACATATACGCTGAGATGAATGTTCAGACGTCTCAGTCAGCCGTGAACTTTTCGACAACCGTTGCAAATACTCTTCAGTCCGTCGTCCCGCTCTTTAGCTTGACAACCAGCACCAATACCGATACCAGCGTCGGCGCCACGCTAAACGCCCTATTTAACTCGTTTTCCAGCCTCTCTGTGAGCCCCAACGACACCGCCACGCGAGCTGGAGTTCTGAGCGCGGCAGGGAACCTCGCCTCTGCCTTCAACTCCACCTATCAGAGTCTGGCAACTACCGCCTCCAACACGGCGGCGGAAGGCCAGACGACAGTCGCCTCGATTAATAGTCTTGCTGCGAATATTCAGCAGATCAATGCCCAAACGCTCCAGAGTGGGGGCGCAGGGCCCGATCCGGGGGCGGATGCACAGCTCTACAACGACCTCGAAAACCTGTCTCAGTTGACCAACATTACGTTCAACCAACAGGCCGACGGAACGGTCAGCGTGTATTTGGGTGGACAGTCTGCACTGGTGGTCGGTACAACGCAATATGCGGTGACAAGCAAAGCGGTGACTTCGTCGTCAAGTACTCAAGGTATTCAGATTCTCGACTCGAACGGCAACGACATCACCAAAATTGCCACCGGCGGGCAGCTCGGCGCCCTCATTCAACTGAGCAACAATACGCTGCCCAGCTATATTTCCAAACTAAATATGCTGGCTCAAAACGTGGCCGATCAGATTAATACACAAATGACGAGCGGCACTGACCAAAATGGCAATGCAGGACAACCGCTTTTCTCGTACAATGCCGCTGCCGCAGCGAAGACGCTTTCGGTTACCGGTATTACCGCAAGCCAGTTAGCCGCAGCCAGTTCGTCTTCGCCGGGAGGCAATGACAATGCGGTTGCGCTCGAAAATCTTCAGAACGCCACCATGCCGTCGCTGGGGGGCGCCACTTTCACGCAGTACTACGCGGACCTGGGCGCGAATGTCGGGACGGATTCGTCAAATGCATCCAACAGTGAAACGACCCAGCAGCAGTTGCTTTCGCAGGCACAGTCAGTCCGATCAAATATTTCTGGAGTGTCGCTTGATCAGCAGGCAACACTATTAACTGAATATGAAAATTCATATGACGCGATCAGCAAATTGATCACAGTCGTCAATGAGCTGGTCCAAACTGTCATTGGGCTGATCCCGGCGACCCCGGCCTAACCAACGTATTTTGTCCTTCTAGGAGATTATTGTGTTCACCATCATGGCGTCGTCTGACGTCTTCCTGACCAATCTCAATGCTCTTGAACAGCGAATGCTGACTGATAATCAACAAGTCAGCAGTGGTTTACGCGTGAGTAGCGTTGCGGACGATCCCACGTCCGTGGGCGACATTCTCGAATTGAATACCCAAATCGATTCGAACACGCAGATCGGCCAGAACCTGGGCATCGTTCAGACCGAGGTGAACTCGGCCGAAAGTTCGATCAATACTGCCACCACGCTGATGGATGTCGCGACACAACTCGCAACCCAGGGATCGACCGGAACCGCCGGCGCGTCCGAACGCCAGGAACTGGCGAATCAGGTTTCTGGGCTGATCCAAGAGATGCAGGGCCTTGCCAACACGCAAGTCGATGGGAGATACCTTTTCAGCGGTGATTCCGACCAGACTCCCCCTTACGGTACGGTCGATCTGACCGCCAACTCGACAAACGCCGTGGGAACCTACCAGGGAACCGCCAGCACCCGGACGGTGCAGGGGCCAGAAGGCTCGACAATCTCCGTCGCTCTTACCGCGCAGCAAATTTTCGACGGTGGCGCATCAGGCACGCCCGCAACAAGTGTTCTTCAAGCACTTACGGAACTGTACAACGGACTTACGAGTAACGACCAAGGGACTATCCAGCAGGCCGCTTCGGACATTACTAGTTCAGCCAGTTATCTCAGTACCCAGCAGGCTTCCTATGGCGCTATTCAGCAGAACATCTCAGCGGCCATGAACACGCAGACCACACTGAAGACTAATCTCGAGTCGGAACTGAGCTCAATCCAAGACGCGGATTCTGCGACCGCCATCACCCATATGCAAGAGGATTCGACGACTGAACAGGCCGCGTTGTCGGCCTACAGCAGCTTGCCCAAGAAAAGCCTCTTCGATTATCTCGGCTAATTGCGGGCGCCAGGTTTGGTCAGAATGTTAGCGTGCGTAAAACACTTCCGGCGTGAAGTGGGCAACTCCAACAATTAGTGTTCGGGAGCGACGTAGCCTGGCGGATGAGCCGCGCCCTCACCGAAGAAATACTCTTCCATCTGTTTCAGCAGAAATTCCTGCGCCTCGGGCGTGCCAAGGTTGAGCCGGTATTCATTCATAATCATTTTCATCTGCTCAACCCACATCTTCCAGGCGTCTTTCGAAACAGACTCGTAGATGCGTTGGCCTAGTGGATGGCCGTCGAACGGAACTTCATCGAGACCCGGCAACTCTTTGTGAAGCTTAACGCAGAATACAGTCCGCTCAACCTTTGGGCTAGGCCCACTACTCACTGCCATCCGTTGTCCTCGTTTCTATTTCGAGGATAACGCGGACAACGCCATCCGAGCGGGACGTGGCCGGCGCGCCTGTTCTCGCTCGAGAAACTCGGACAGGCGCAATGGGTTTTCAACGCCTCGCGAAAATTGCTCATGGACAGCCTTTTGGTATCGGCGGAGCATTTTGCTGCGCGATGGGCGCCGCACGCTGCAGTGTGCCAAATCCACAACTAGATCCATTTCCCAAGTGCGAAAGGTGTGGCGACGGAGAGATCCGCCGATCAGTTCTTGAATGAGTTGATTAAAGGGGACGAGTGAGTCCAAAGACGACAGCCTCCAATGGACAAGTGGCGCCCTGAATAGAAACCTCTGCAAAAAAGTTTGCGAATTGTCCGAGGCGAGGGGCACTCGTCTACTGAGAACTCGCGCAAAACGGGTTTGGCGACATCACTCCGGTTTGCGCATCTCTTGGAACTTTTGAATGGCTGCGTTGTCTTTCCCGATCGTCTGGCCCTACTTGTTAGCTACGATGGCCATTGCCCTCATCGCGAGCGGCTTAGATGACCTCGCCCCGGCCTTCATCTGCCTGTGGCATTTCGTTCGCCGGAACAGGCTTGACCATTCGCTCTCGCTTTCCCGTGCGGGCGCGTTTCGGACCGAACGCCGGATCGCGGTCTTCGTACCATGTTGGAAAGAATCGGCCGTTATCGAGCGCATGATCCGCCATAACCAGGCTGCCGTCCGCTATCGCAACTTTGATTTTTTCCTCGGTGTATATCCCAATGACATGGCCACCCTGGAAGCTGTTGAACGGCTTGTCCATGCCTTCCGGAACGTCCACGCCGCGTGCTGTCCTCATCCCGGGCCTACCTCTAAAGCCGACTGCCTCAACTGGATCTACCAACGCATGCTCCTGTTCGAAGAAGACAGCGCTGTGACGTTCGATACCGTTGTCATGCATGATGCCGAGGACATGATCCATCCAGATGCACTAACGGTCATCGATCAGTATCGCGATCGGTACGACATGGTGCAGGTTCCTGTGCTCCCCCTGCCGACCTCCTTCAGCGAGTTCACGCACGGCATCTATATCGACGATTTCGCCGAATACCAAACCATCGACGTGCCCGCACGACAGTGGAGCGGATCCTTTCTTCCGTCTAACGGAGTAGGGACAGCTTTTGGGCGCAATCTGCTTTCAACTATGGCGGCGAAACGCGGGAACCGGATCTTCGAGCCCGGCAGCCTCACGGAGGACTACGAATGCGGTTTGGCCGTGCATCAACTCGGCTTTTCGCAAGTATTCACGCAACTCTCCGGCAGAAATGACCAGGTGGCTGCAACGCGAGAGTACTTCCCTCGGGCATTTTGGCCATCAGTTCGGCAGCGAACTCGTTGGGTAATGGGCATCGCCCTGCAGAGTTGGGAGCGGAACGGCTGGCGAGGATCGTGGCTCAACCGATACTGGTTCTGGCGGGACCGTAAGGGCTTAATCGCAAATCCTTTGGGCTTTTTGGCGAACGTACTCTTCGCAGCCGGCGTCATCGATGGGATTGCGAGTCAGCTGGCGCATCGTCCATGGGCCTTTGCGGTGGACAATAAATTCATCCAATTGCTGTGCGGGGCCACCCTGATCCTGCAGTGTCTGCGCCTGGGACTTAGAATGGTCTGCGTGGCGCGATGGTTTGGTGTCGTCGCTGCCGCGGGAGTTCCACTTCGCGCCGGCTACGCGAACTTGATCAACTGTGTTGCCACGTTCCGCGCGGTCTTCGGCTACACAAAGGCGCGATTAATGGGGCTACCGCTCGCATGGCTGAAGACGGAACATGCATACCCGAATCGCGAGGCATTGCGTTTCCACCGAAGAGATCTCGCGGAGGTGTTAGTCGGCGCAGGATATCTGGATCGGGACATGCTGCTTTTTATCCAGGAACGAACCCACGGCGAAGACTTGGCAGACTTCCTCGTTCGCCACGGTCTGATATCGGATGAGAATTTGTGTGAAGCCATCAGCCTGCAATCCGGCCTACCAGCCGTGTACGTCGATCCCCGCGAAGTAAACCGCAACGTGGTTCGCGTCTTGCCGGCGCACATAGAGAGGCGCTTCCGAGTTCTGGCCTTCCGCCTTGAAGCGGGCCGACTCTATGTCGCGGGTCCCAAACCACCTCCGCCAACCCTGGTGACCGAGCTGAAACAATTCACAACCCTTCCAGTGGAATTCCAATTGGTCACGTGGCGCAACTACTTACAATTGCGCGAACTATTTTGATTGCGAGCGTTGCGGGTCGAAAAAAGAGAGCGGCGACAAACCAGCGATTTTCCACTTGGCCTTGGTCTTGATCAGGTGCAGGTGAAGTTCCTCCGTTCGGTCCTCGGTCAAACCGGTCATGTTTCGGTTGCTTAAGTCCATTGTCCATTGAACGACGAGATCGATAGCATTTTCGCTGTCCTTCTCGTCGACCACCTGAACCTCGCTCGTAATTAAAGCGCGATCAACCAATCCTTGGAAGTAGCTGGCCAACTTGTCGTAATCGCCGTATGACTTATCAAAAGGCGTCATCGCATCGGTGGGATTATCGTCGCTCAAGGCGCTCGCGATGTAGTTAACCGTAGCGAGCGCATCAGCGGATTTACCGGCCTGTAAAGCCGGCGCAAAGGCGAACAAAACCGCAAGGGCGGCTACGGGCAGGCTAGGTCCGGTAACTCCCATTGATCTGAATGTATCCTTCTGTGAGGTCGCACGTGAAAAAGCGGGCTTCACCGGTCCCGCCGCCGCGCTTCTTGAGGTGAATCGATACTTCCGGCGAGTTCAGCTTCTCCTTCAGGGTTGCCTCTTTGAAATCGACCGCCAAACCCCTCCGGCAAACCAATTCCGATTGAAAGCGTATATCGATATCGTGCGGATCGAAGCGCACACCGGCGTAGCCGGCCGCTGTCAGGATGCGGCCCCAGTTGGGATCGCTGCCCGCGACGGCAGTCTTTACCAGCGGAGAATTCGCAATCGATCGAGCGACACGGTGCGCCTCAGATTCGGTATCAAAGCCGCTGACCACTACGCGGATCAGCTTCTTCGCACCCTCACCGTCGGCCGCAATTTGCTCTGCGAGACTCTCCATCACCCAGGTCACTAGCTCTTCCAGCACTTTGCGTTCTTTGGCGTCTGGCTTCACGCCCGAAGCCCGGTTCGCGAGGAGGGTGACCATATCGTTCGTCGATGTATCGCCGTCCACTGTCAGAGATCCGTAACTTCTGGTATTGGCGTGGGCAAGCATCTTCGAGAGCTGCGACGCCGCTACATCGGCATCTGTCAAGACAAACCCAAGCGTGGTGGCCATGTTCGGTTGAATCATGCCTGACCCTTTGGTCATTCCGGCAACCCGCACTGTGCCGGTACGAAATTGTACTTCTTCGCTCGCCACTTTCATTCGCGTGTCGGTTGTGAGGATAGCTCGTGCCACCGCTTCAAAATTGTCGCTCGACAATGCGCCGACTAATGTCGGGATCGCATTGGTTAAAAGCGTAGCGTCCAGGTCTACACCAATTACGCCGGTCGAAGCTGGTAAGACATAACGTGACTTAATTTCGAGCGCCCGCGCCGTCGCCTTACAGGATGCCAACGAGACCCGATCGCCAGTTCGCGTTGCGCAGTTCGCATTTCCTGCATTCACGAGAATTGCCGATACGACACCGCCCGAGGCCTTAAGGTGCCTACGCGCCAGCTTCACCGGCGCCGCCTGTACCATATTTTGAGTGAAAATCGCGGCTGCGGCAGACGGTTTGTCAGACACGATCAAAGCAAGATCATCCCGCTCCTGTTTGCGGATGCCTGCGTATGTCGCGGCGTATCGGTATCCCAGCGGGAGTTTCAACGAGGCTCTCCTTCGGGGGCGCCAAGGTCTTCACCGATTCCGGGGCGATACCCGTTCAAAAAGGATTCAGCCGACATTCGGTTCTTTCCCTCAAGCTGTATCTCGAGCAATTCGAGCAAGGTGGCCTCTCCGCAACCAGCATAGAGCCTAGGCTTCTCCGGACGCAGCGTTCCTTGGGGGATAGTCAATCCGTTCACAACGCGCGCTTGGAGGATCGCCAGCTGTTGATTGCGGAATTTTGTGAAAGCACCCGGCCACGGCGTAAATCCACGCATCCGGTCATAGATCGCTTGCGCAGGGCGAGACCAATTGATCAGCCCGTCTTCTCTCTTCAAAATTGGCGCGTAGGTCGCCTGGGCATTGTCCTGTCGTACTGGGGATAGCAGATCAATATGACCGAGGGCTTCAATGAGCGCGTCTGCTCCAAGGGCTGCAAGGCGAACTCCCAATTCAGGTCCGGTCTCGCTGGGACCGATTGGAGTGGCTGCCTTTAGCAACATGTCGCCGGTATCCAACCCGGCGTCGATCTTCATAATGGTCACGCCGGTTTCAGTCTCGCCGTTTGCCACTGCCCATTGAATGGGAGCGGCGCCCCTGTACTTTGGGAGGAGCGAGGCATGGACATTCAGGATGCCGTATTTCGGAAGGTCGATAATCGCCTGCGGAATGATCTGCCCGTACCCAACCACAACCATTGCATCTGCTCTGAAACGTTCGAGCAATTGGAGATTCTCCGGCCTTCGAATGCGCTCCGGCTGGTAAACGGGCAATCCGTGAGCGTTTGCGGTCACTTTGACGGGTGACGCGGTCAAAACGTTCCGGCGCCCCCGGGGACGATCCGGTTGTGTAACCACCGCCATCACATCGAAGCCGTTGGCAACCAAAGCATTCAGGGTAGGAACCGCAAACTCGGGCGTGCCGAGGAAGATAATGCGCATCAGTTGGTCTACACCGTACCGAGCGGTCCCGTCGGCTCAAGGACTTCACGCAACCGTTCTGCGAAGTTCTCGCTTGATTCGGTCTCGAGCAGCCGCTTTACAACGGGAACGGTATTTTCGATCTCGTGAACCAGCCGAAGCAAGCTGCGGATGTTCGATTCCACTAACTTAGCGCTGCCAGCTATGCCTCGTTGGGGCAGAAATTGACTTTCGAGGCCGAAGTCGACCCTCAGGTCCTCTTGTTCGACCGCATCTCGGTCGGTACCGTTATCGAAGTCCGGTCCAAAACAGGAAAGCAGAACGCGCGCGGGCGCCAATACCCAATCCTCATCAAACTGCCAAAGGTCCCAGTAGGTATCTACCTCATACGTCACGTCAGCACCCTGATATTCGCGGAGCGTTTCCAATATTTGTTCAAGATCGAGCGGCGCGTTTAGGGGACGTTCCAGGAGTGGCGGCTCTGTACTTGCCACAGCACGTATCGTCACAACAGTTTGAGGTTGCGCGCGCTGGGAAAATGGAAAAAGCCGCAGAACCTGCTCGAAATTCCGGAGGCGACCTTTTGGCGTTTGAGGAGTCAGCCAAATCGACAGGAAAAGACGGTCTGTCACCCCACCATTATCTGCGAGTCGATGTGTAAATCAGTTGGCGCGAGCCAGGGGTGCCGATGCGCCGATTGCGCTCTTAACTTTTTCAACCAGATCGTCCGAGCGAATTGGCTTAGCAAGATAATCGTCCATGCCAGCCGCAAGGCACGCTGCTCGATCCTCGGCCCGCGCATTGGCGGTCACCGCGACGATAGGAACCCGCTTCCGCCCAGCCCGCTCCGCCTTCCGGATGGTGCGTGTCGCCTCTAAACCATCAACATGAGGCATCTGCATGTCCATCAAGATCAGGTCGAAATCGCGATCCTTCCAGGCCTCAATCGCAGCTTGCCCGTTATCGGCCACGTGAACTTCGTAGTTCAGCCGCTTTAACATGAGAGCGAGCAAACGCTGGTTGATGACGTTATCTTCGGCCACCAAAATCCTAATGGGCACAACGGGTTTTGGCATTACCGTGCGTGCCGGCGCACGAGTCGTTCGTCTCGCGACCGGGCGCTCCATGTCTCGGATGGCGCGCGCCGCGGTTTCCCGCAGATCCGCTGCCGACACAGGTTTCAGGATGTAGGCGATTCCCAGTTCGCGGCACCGCGCGGCGTGTTCACTCAAATTAATTGAGGTCAGCATCATAATTGCTGGCCTGATTAACCCCTGTTGGTCCCGCAGTTGCTCCACGAGCAAAAACCCATCCTGGCCCGGCATTTCGGCATCGAGGATTAACAGGTCATACTTTTCGCCTTCTGCTTGAGCTCGCTTCAACTCCTCAACAGTTTCACGACCTTCGCTGATGGCACTCACTTTGACGGCGCTCTTGCTGAGGATAGTACGCAGGTTCTCAAGATTCGTTTGATTGTCGTCAACCAGCAACACCCGGCGGTTCTTCAATACGGCCGCGTATTGCTCTACATCGCTTTCCGGAGCTTGACGCGCCATTCCGAGACACAGCACAACGTGAAAGGTCGATCCCTGTCCTGCGTCGCTTTCCACCCAAATGCGCCCCTTCATCAGCTCAACGAGTTGCGCTGTGATGGTGAGGCCCAGACCGGTACCCCCGAACTTCCGCGTGGTCGAGCCATCCGCTTGGCCAAACGCCTCGAAAATTTTGCTTTGTTTGGCTTTCGGGATGCCAATGCCGGTATCCCGCACGGATAGATGCAGATAGATCTTAGCTAATTCCCACTCTTCCACCGAGCACCGCAACTCGACTTCGCCTTGCAGGGTGAATTTGAGGGCATTTCCGAGCAAGTTGACCAGGATCTGTCGAATTCGCACAGGGTCTCCATGTAAATTCTGAGGCACCTCCGCATCAACGTGATACAGCAATTCAAGCCCTTTTTCGTGCGCCGATAATGCCATGGCCTTCACCGTGTCTGTGATGGTGCGCCGCAACTCGAAATCCACTGAGTCCAGCTTCAACTTGCTCGCTTCCGCCCGCGCAAAATCTAGAATGTCGTTGATAATTCTCAACAGAGTATCGCTTGACTTCTTGATGGTGGTCAAAAACTCGCGCTGCGATTCCGTAAGTTCCGTCTGCATGGCAAGTTCGGTCATGCCCATGATGCCGTTCATTGGCGTCCGCAACTCGTGACTCATATTAGCCAGGAATTCGGATTTCAGACGGTTGGATTCGCGCGTCTCATTGAGCGCGGCCTCAGTTTCGTCCACGCGCCGGAGCAGAATTCTCCGAGTTACCAGTACGCAAACTAAGGTCCAGATTCCCAGTCCAGCTACGCCGAGCAGCAGCCACCATATCGGCCACGTTGGCGATCGGTCCACCAGCAGCAGCGTCAGTGCGTTCGTTGGATTGAACTGTGTCTGCACCATTATTCACAGATTCTTAAAGCGGCCAAGCAAAGTGGGGACAAGGCTCAAGGCTCATAGCCCGACTTCATGAAAGCTATCGGTTGTTCGTTGCCGCAGCTTTATTAAGATTAAGGGAATAAAGGTTCTACGGCGCCTAAGAAAGATCTGTGCCGCAGCTATCCAGAACGACAATTTAGGATTGAGAGCCAAGTATCGCCAGGATTACCGCTCTAATTAATGATTCGCCGCTGCGACGACCGTGACTTCGACCCAATGTGGGCCATCATCAATGATGGCGCTCGAGCCTACAAAGGGGTTATTCCCCGAGATCGATGGACTGAGCCCTACATGTCCAAAGAGAAGCTTCGAAACGAGATTGAGCACGGAGTTGAGTTCTGGGGCTACCAGGAGCACGGACTTATGGTGGCCGTAATGGGCCTTCAAAAAGTTCAGGATGTCACCTTAATTCGGCACGCGTATGTACAAGCCGGCAACCAGAAGCGAGGCATCGGAGGGCATTTGCTCTCCCATCTGAGCGAGCGAACTCGGGGAACGCTGTTGGTCGGCACCTGGGCTGACGCACTGTGGGCGGTCCGCTTCTACCAAAAGCACGGCTTTGAAGAAGTTGGCGCTATTGAAAAGGTCCTGCTGCTCAGACGATACTGGACAGTGCCGGAACGACAAATCGAAACATCGGTGGTGCTGGTGAGATTGATGCAAGCGCGATTGATTTTTAAAAGAATCCAGCGCTCCGCTTTTTCCCCAACAGCCTCAATAATGAATTTGTGACTCGCAGACCTTTTTTCAAGCGAGTAGGAATCGCTGTCCTTGCCGCATTTGTGGTCCAAGCGCAGTCAGTTCCTATCATCAGTCTCGCGGAAGCGCTGAAGCGGGCTCAGCAATACGGCGCGCAAATCCAATCGGCCGATTTTGCCATCCGTCTTGCCAAAGAAGACCGTCAGCAGGCAAAGGCTAATTCTTTGCCGACAATCAACGCTCTGAACCAGTTCATCTACACAGAAGGCAATGGCACCCCTTCCGGTGTTTTCGTCGCCAACGATGGCGTGCACGTGTACAACGAGCAGGCCATGGTTCACCAGGACCTGCTCAACATCCCCCGTCGCTCCGCGGTGCGCCGCGCAAAAGCGCTTGAGGCCGTGGCTCAAGCCAAGCGCGAGGTAGCCTTACATGGCCTTAATCTCACCGTTACAACCGACTACTATGCGCTGATTGCCGCTACGAGAAAATCGGTGAACGCCCAAACCAGTCTCACGGATGCTCAGCATTTCGTCGAAATTACACGCAAGCTTGAACAAGGCGGAGAGGCGGCTCACGCCGACACCATCAAGGCTCAGCTCACAGCTCAGCAAAGACAGCGGGATTTGTCAGACGCGCAGCTTGCGGTCGAGAAGGCCAAAATCATGCTCGCCGTCCTCATCTTTCCTGATGTGACCCGCGAATTCGATGTCGCTGATGATTTGGACCACTTGCCTCCGCTCGAAGATTACGGGGCGATCGATTCGCTAGCGCGGTCGTCTAGCCCGGAGGTCCGCGTCGCCCACGAGAACGTCTTGGTTTCACACGATGAGACCAACATTGCCCGCTACGCTTATTTGCCCAGCCTCGCAATTGATTTCGCTTACGGGATCGACGCCAATCAGTTCACCAACATCAGCGCGGAGGCGCAAGCGACGGGGCGTAGCACCTTACCTCACTCCCTTGTCAATAACCGCCAGAATCTCGGCTATTCCGGTCAAGTGACGCTCGACATTCCGGTGTGGAACTGGGGCGCTATTCAGAGCCGCGTCAAACAAGCTCGCATTCGCGAGAAACAGGCACAATTAGAATTGTCGGTTGCCCAAAAGCAGCTGCACGCGGACATCACAAACGCCTATCTCGAAGCCCAATCGGCCCAATCGCAAATCGGGTCGTTGCGTGATTCCGCTGATCTCGCTGCTGAAAGCCTGCGACTGACGATGCTTCGTTATCAGGCCGGTGACGCTACCGTCCTTGAGGTTGTCGACGCGGAAGGTACTCTGGCCGGAACGCGTAATGCCTACGCCGATGGGTTGGTTCGTTATCGAATTGCGGTGGCTGTTATACGTAGCCTTACGGGTGGCTTATGAGTTTGACGGGAAGAATCTTGGTCTACTCCGTCGCTGGTTTGTGTTGGTTACTAGTCGCAAGCTGCGGGGCAAAAAAGGACGTCGGCGAAACGGCCGAAGAATCGCCGACTCCCGTTCAGGTGGCGCAGGTGGTCAGGGGCGCAATCGACCGAACGGTAACCGCCCAAGGAGTGCTCTATCCGATCCGCCAATCGAACATCACTCCAAAAATCAGTGCGCCGGTGCGCCGTTTATTCGTTAATCGTGGCGATCACGTACACGCGGGCCAAGTTGTTGCACAGCTTGAAAATCGAGACCTAGTGGCCTCGGCTCTCGAAAGCAAGGCTCTCTACGCGCAGGCCCAATCGCAGTTCGCGACGATCACGGGCAGCACCCTTCCCGATGACGTGACGAAGGCCCGGAGCGACGTCGATTCGGCTCGTCAGGCGCTAGAAGCAGCGAAGAAGGCGTATAACAGCCGTGTTGGCTTGGTTAAGGAAGGGGCGCTTGCGCAACGGCTGGCTGACGATGCCAAAGTTGCGCTCGTCGAAGCTCAAGGACAATACGACAACGCACACCGCCACCTCGCATCACTGGAATCAGTCAGCCGCGCCGCGCAGATCCGGACCGCTCAGAGCCAGGTTGATGCGGCTAAGGCGCATTATGACAGCTCGCAGGCGCAGGTCGAATACTCTGACGTGCACAGTCCTATCAGCGGCGTTGTTGCGGACCGGCCAATCTCCGACGGGGAGATGGCTAATGCGGGTTCTCCGCTGATGACCATCGTTGATATATCGGAGATCGTTGCACGCGTCAACGTACCTGCGACGGCAGTAGCTCATCTGAAGGTTGGCGACGTGGCAAACGTCACGTCCCCTGAGGGAGGCGTCGAAGGAAAGGTCACTGTCATCAGTCCAGCCGTCAATCCACAAAGCACGACGATTGAAGTTTGGGTGCAGGTGCGCAACCCACATGAAGAGTTGAAGCCCGGAACGACGGCGAGTGCCAGCATTGACGCGGGGTCTATTTCCGATGCGCTGATTGTTCCGGCCTCCGCAGTCCTTGCTTCAGACGAAGGCGGATCAAAAGTGATGGTGGTCGGTCCCGATTCGGTAGTGCATGAACGCCCCGTGAAAATCGGGGTGCGCCAGGCAGAAAACATTCAAATTCTCGAAGGGGTGAAGGCGGGCGAACAGGTCGTTACCGTCGGCGGCGTGGGACTCGACGACAAGGCCAAAGTTGTTGTGCAAGGCCCCACAAACGCCGGCGAGGACAACAAGTGAAAGAAGACCTCGCCGGCACTCTGCTGCCCGAAAGCGTGGAACAGGAGCATTGGACTGCCAGATTTGGCAAGCCGATCGTCTTCTTTGTCGCGACGCTGATTTTGGCGGGTGCTTACCTTGCTGGCAACATTCCCGTTGCTGTATTTCCAAGCACGGATTTTCCTCGCATTGTAGTTGGTATTGACAACGGCGTCATGCCTATCGAACAGATGCAGATACTGGTTACACGACCCGTCGAAGAGGCGCTAAACGCAGTGCCTGGTCTTACACAAGTCCGGTCGCTGACTTCCCGCGGCTCCGCGGAAATCGATCTCTTCTTCGATTGGTCGGTGAACATGTTTCAAACCCTTGACCTTGTGAATGCCGCTCTGGCGCGCGTACAGGGCCAATTGCCCTCTACTGCTGCGATCACCGCGAACCGGCTCACCTTCGCAGCATTCCCTATCCTGGGCTACAGTTTGGTCTCGGAGACCATTCCGCAAACCACTCTTTGGGAATTGGCCACGTATGCGATCAAGCCGCGTCTGAACCGGTTAGGCGGCGTATCCACTGTAATCGTGCAAGGTGGGCAAGAACCCGAGTTCCAAATCCAACCCGATCCAGCAAAGCTCCTGGTAACCCAAGTCACCGTCCCTGACATCATTGATGCTGTTGCGAAGAACAATATCCTTGATTCGCCCGGGCTCTTTAACGACCGGCATGAGCTAGTCCTCGGGATTGTTAGCGGACAGGCGACAACGCCAGATCAAATCGGGGATATTCCGGTCCGCATCACGCCATCCGGCACGCCCTTACATATAGCCGACATTGCGAGAGTGACTCCGTCCGTCAAGCCGGTCCACACAGTCGTTACCGCAGAAGGAAAGCCAGCCGTATTGCTGAATATTTCTCGTCAGCCGACGAGCAACACGGTCGCCGTGGCCGCCGAAGTCAAGAAGGAACTCGACGCAATTCGCCCCACGCTGCCGCAGAGTATCCGCATCACTCCCTTCTACGATCAATCGAACCTTGTGAGGGCTTCAATCACAAGCGTTCGCGATGCCATTCTGATAGGCCTGGTTCTTGCGGCGATTGTGCTGGTAGTCTTTCTGCGCGATTGGAGCAGTTCTCTGGTGGCCGGCTTGGTCATTCCGGCGACGATCGCGGTCACGTGCATTGTGCTTTACGCTTCGGGCCAGAGCTTTAATCTAATGACCCTGGGCGGCCTTGCCGCGGCCGTGGGGTTGGTAATCGACGATGCGATCGTGGTCATCGAGAATATAGCGCTTCACAGGCAATTCAGCCCATCCAGGGGGCAGGCAATTCGCGAAGCGCTTCGAGAGATCCGTACGCCGCTGGTTGGCTCCACGGTGACCCCAATCGTCGTCTTTCTTCCGTTGATAAGCACCACTGGAGTTACGGGCACGTTCTTTCGAGCTTTGGCACTAACGGTAGGTGTCGCGCTGCTTATTTCACTCGCCCTCGCACTGACCTGGACACCCGCTCTCAGCCATTACCTTCTCCGTTTCGCCTATCAGGCCCACGGAGAGGGACGCACGGGCGCCGGCCTTATGGGGCGCGTCATCGGCGTCTACAACCGAGCTATCAATATTGTTCTCAAAGCGCCCCTCGTTCTGGTCCTGGCGAGCCTCGCGCTTATCGTTGCGTCGTACTTCTGTTACCGCTCAATCGGTTCCGATCTGCTGCCGACTATGGACGAAGGTGGTTTTGTCCTCGATTACCTGATGCCTGCGGGAACCTCGCTAGACGAGACAAATCGCGTCCTCACGGGCGTTGAAAGAATTCTTCGCGGTGTTCCAGAAATATCAAGTACATCCCGCCGCACCGGTCTCCAGCTAGGCCTCGCGACTGTGACAGAAGCGAACACCGGGGATATCTCTGTTTTATTGAAATCGCACCGAAGCCGTGACGTTGAGGAGATTATTGGCGATGTACGCACCCGGATCAACAGGCAGTTTCCAATGCTCGACACGGATTTCACTCAGGTGCTCCAGGACATGATCGGCGACCTCACCAACGCACCGGATCCCGTTGAGATCAAGCTGTTTTCACCGAATGCCGAACTACTCACAGAGTGGGGGCCAAAGGTGGGCGACGCCATCAAGAAGCTCCCAGCTGTTGTCGATGTTAAGAACGGGATTGAAGACACGGTAAGCGGCCCTGCTGTTGTTTGGTCCGTTGATGAGACAACTGCCGCGCGCGCCGGATTCACTCCGCAGGAGGTGGAAATCGATGCTGCGGCCTTGCTCGACGGCGAAACGGCCTCCAGTCCAGTGATTGTCGACGGCCGAGCTTACACTCTGCGGGTTCGATTTCCAGACTTGTCGCGGCGGAGTCTTGAAAATATACAGAACACTATACTCGTCAGCGGCAGCGGCCACACTGCAACTCTTGGTACGCTGGCCAACCTAGCCGAGCTGCCGGGCCAAACTGAAATACGGCGCGAAGATCTGCAGCGCGACATTGCCGTCACCGCCCGGTTGCAGGGCCTTAATCTGGGAGCAGGAGTGGCCGAGGTGAAAAAGGCCATTGTGGAACTCCACGTTCCTCCTGCAATCCGCGTCGCATACGGAGGACTGTATGCGGAGCAGCAGAAATCGTTTCACGATCTGATCATCGTTCTTGCGCTGGCGGTTGTGCTGGTCTTTTTTGTCCTGTTGGTCGAATTCCGCTCATTCTCAGCACCCGTCGCCATATTGTCCTCAGCCCTGCTATCCACGGCCGGTGTTTTCGTAGGGCTATTAGTGACGCGCACCACGTTCAATTTATCCTCATTTATGGGCCTGATTATGGTGATCGGCATCGTCGCCAAAAATGGCATACTCTTGCTTGATGCCGAGCAGCGTTTCCGCACTGAGGGCAGTGACGCTCGCCTAGCGATGATCCAAGCTGGCGAACGCCGCCTGCGCCCCATTGTCATGACTGCGCTCGCAACGGTTGCCGGCATGATCCCGCTGTCGGTTGCGATTGGCGCTGGTTCTCAAATGCTGCAGCCGCTTGCTATCGCGGTGATCGGGGGGATCTTAGCCTCGCTGCCACTCTCGTTAATCGTGACACCGGTCGTGCACTACTACGCAGCGGGGAAATGAGAACAGCCAATTCATTGAAGAATCCGGGGACTCTAGGTAGGTAAAAAATGCAGCAGGGGATCGAAGAACGCCTTGACGAATGAGACGGCGGTGTCCGTTGCGGCTTGTGTATTTCCGTCGGAAGCCGCGACGACTACACGAACAAGGGCAGTATCGGACCGGTTATACCGGATGGAGTCGGTCACGGTAAAGATTTTTGCGGCATATTCGCTTGCAATCACGCGGTCGCGCGCCTGATACCAATACAGCACCACGCTCTGGTTGTCACCGCGCGCGACACTGTAGTCGTTTACCGCAATGGGCTCGGCCTCGCCCGGCACAGGGATATGAACAATACCAGCCGCCATCTGCACCCACCCACTACCGGGAAGACAATTCTTGGGCGAATGGGGCGTCTTGCCGGTCCTTTGAGTCGAAAAATAGGCAACAAACAATGTGGCAACGTGCCCATTGACCTTGTTTTGATAGACCCTGGAAAGGATATCGTCGGCCTTTAGTACGTCAAGGGTCTCCTGATCGAGAGGCACATCCTGGCGGACAGCCCAGTCCGTTTTGTCGAGCGAAAACTCGGACAAGGGGGTGTGCTTTGGAACATTCTCGCTGCGGGAAAAGCCGTAAAAGGTTCCCGCCTGGACCAGCAGTAGGACTGTAAGAATACGAGCGCTCTTAGCTTGCAAGAAATTGCTCATGCTGCTTTATTTGACGAGCGCGTGGCGCGTTTCGCGGCAAGTGAAATGAGACGGTGTGTTCCAACCAGGGCGCCTAAAGCGACCACAAATACGATGTAGCCCTCAACCTCGTGAAATAATCCACGGGCTAGCTCTACATTGACCTCCGACAGCAGACCGGTGAGGGCCACGCGTATGGCGTTTGCACCTATCGCGATCGGAACTGTCGCGGCTAACAGCGCCCACCGCATCCAGACGCGCTTATCCATAAAATAGGCGTAAACCAGAGATAAAAATGTGAGCGACAGCAACGAACGAATGCCGCTGCAAGCATCTACGATGTTCAGGGTTTGGCTTGGCAGCTCTAATAGGTTGCCGGTGCGAATCACGGGTATCCCCATCCAGCCGATCATCACCTCCGCTAACTGGCTGGCAAGCATCTGAAGGCTTAACGTCAGCCGCGCGTAAATGATTTGCGGAATAGGAATCATGAAAAACAGCAAAAGGAGGGGAAACAATAGGGCGCGAATCCAACGCGTTCCGCCTAGGTAAAGCACAGTGCCCCAAATTGCCAGGACAAAGGCTACACGGGCCGTGAATAACTCGGCGCCAAGCGTCGCTGCGAGTGCCTGGCAAGCCGCGAAGACGACCAGAACCAGACCCCAGCCATTTGGCTTCGTAGTCAAAGCGGCTAGTTTTTCACGCCGCTGCCACACAACAAAGGCGCAGACTAGAGGCACGAAAAAACCGTGTCCCATATCCTCGTCGGTCGCCCATTGATTCACCATGCGGTAAATAATGGGTGCGTAACAAAGCACCAGGAGCGCGCCGAACCAAAGTACGGGGGTCCAGGAAATCTTAGCCGGCAACGCGGTCTCTGTCGGGGTTTGTGCTGCCGATCCGCTTACCATGGGAGGAAAGTCTTCAAGTGATCACTGCGTGCTCGGAATAGGTGTGGCGAATTTGGCCCTCTACGCTCTTCTGCAATCTTAGTAAATCACAATAGAAGGGACTCTAACCAGTCTGAAACGCAATGAGAGACATGGACCAACCCAAGATTGCCGCGCGAGCGACATCCAGATTTCTCGGGCTTGCCGCCGTTGGGCTGGCGGTGCTGCTCAGTGGCCAGGCGAGTTGGGGACAAGGATTTTATCCGCTGAGAGACATCCGGCCCGGGTTGCGTGGGGTTGGACGCACAATCTTTGAAGGAAACCGGATCCAGGAGTTCCAGGTCGAAATCCTCGGCGTCATCGAAAATGCTGCGCCACAGCAGTCCATCATTCTTGCCAAGCTGAGTGGAGGACCGCTCGCCGAGACTGGCATTCTCCAGGGTATGAGCGGCAGTCCAATCTACATTGACGGCAAATTGGTGGGTGCTGTGGCGCTCGGTTTCCCCTTCTCTAAGGAACCGATCGCCGGCATTCAGCCGATTGAGCAAATGATCGCCGACGCTCGCTTCCCCGACGCTGGTCTCCGGGCTCGGAACCTTCCTGCCATTCCCGTTGCCGAAAGCACTGGTGGGCCTTTGTCTCAACTTGCTGACCTCAAAGC
>JBARMQ010000144.1:0-9408 GCA_049802535.1 Bryobacteraceae bacterium
GTTTTCCTTCATCAGTGGGATAAGGCCAGCGAAGGACGCAAACCGCTGGGAAAATCCAGCGGAGACCAAGGGCGGCTTTTCGACTCAAGTTGCGATCTGCTGTTAACCCACGAAGACAAGCTGTATCAAGGCGCCTTTGTTGCATCGATGACGATTCCTTGGGGCGAGGCACGCAACGACAAAGAAGGGAAGGGCGGCTATCACCTGGTTTGGACGCGTGACATGGTGGAGAGTGCTATGGGATTGCTGGCCGCGGCCCATACGGAAGCGCCTTTCCGCGCGCTGGTTTATTTGTCGGCGCGGCAGGACGAAAATGGCAGCTTTCCACAAAACTTTTGGGTGGATGGCGAGGCATTTTGGACCGGGATGCAGTTGGATGAAGTGGCGTTTCCCGTGATGCTGGCATGGCGGCTTCATCAGACAGATCTGCTAGACCACTTCGATCCGCGCGTTATGGTGAACCGGGCTGTGAATTTTCTGCTGCAAAGCGGCCCAGTGACGGGAGAAGAGCGATGGGAAGAGGACAGCGGTTACTCCCCTTCAACTCTGGCGTCGATCATTTCCGCGTTCATCTGCGCCGCCTCTTTTGCGAAGACGGAACAGGACAAAGACAAGTCGGCATTCCTTGAAAGCTATGCCGACTTTCTACGAGCGCATTTGGAGGAGTGGACGGTTACGACGGAAGGGTCGCTAATTCCCGGCGCCAGCCATTACTTTGTGCGCTTGAATCCAGCGAAGCCGGGGGAAGTAGCGGCGCCCGGGTCGGTCAATACGGTAGAACTGAAGCTTACCAGCCAGCGTCCAGGAGCTCCCGAATCGTACCCGGCGCGCAACGTTGTGGACGGAGGCTGTCTTCAGTTGGTGCGTTATGGAGTTCTGGCGGCCGACGATCCGTTGATCGTTGCGACCCTCCCCGTTATCGACGCCACCCTCAAGGTGGAGACTCCATTCGGTCCCTGCTGGCGGCGCTATAACCACGACGGCTACGGGCAAAAACCGGATGGCGATCCGTATGACGAGTGGGGAGAAGGCCGGCCGTGGCCGCTGCTGACGGGTGAACGCGGACACTACGAACTTGCCGCAGGGCACGATTATCGCCCCCTGATTCATGCGATGGAGGGCTTCTCCAACCGCACCAATCTGTTGCCGGAACAGATCTGGGATGGAGAGGATATACCGGGAACGTCGTTGCGTTGCGGCGGCCCGAGTGGTTCAGCCAATCCTCTGCTGTGGGCGCATTCGGAATACGTGCGCTTGCTGCGGTCTTGTCATGACGGGAAAGTGTTCGACCTCATACCCGAAGTTTTTGCTCGATATGGCAAGAGCAAGCCGCACAGCCGGTACGAATTTTGGCTGCCGAAACACCCCATCCGGGAGGCAGTTAAAGGCAACACGCTTCGCGTTTGTGCGCCCGAAGCATTCCGTCTTCGATGGACTGCGGATGGCTGGAGCAGCTGGCACGATAGCGACTCTAAGCCGAGCGGAATCGGCAGCGAGTACTTCGACATAGCGCCGTCCGAGTTCGAGGCGCAAGTGGAATTCACTTTCTATTGGACAGGTCGCCAGCAGTGGGAAGGCCATAACCATACGGTTCAGGCGGCTGAAGAAGGAATTTTAGATGGAAAAGTCTAACAAAGGGAAAGTCGTTGTTGTTACGGGTGCGACCGCGGGGGTCGGCCGCGCCGTTGTGACGGAGTTTGCACGCCAGGGCGCGCATATCGGGCTGATCGCGCGGGGAAAGGGACGACTGGAGGCAACCAAGCGCGAAGTGGAGGAGTTGGGCGGCAAGGCGATTATGCTTCCTACCGATGTGGCAGATGCCCAGCAGGTAGAAGACGCGGCCGAACGCGTTGAGCGGGAACTGGGGCCGATCGATATTTGGGTGAACGATGCGATGACGACCATCTTCGCGCCATTTCTCCAAATCACGCCCGCTGAGTTCAAGCGCGCCACCGAGGTGACGTATTTGGGGCAGGTCTACGGCACCATGGCGGCATTGAAGCGCATGCACGCACGGAATAGAGGATCTATTGTGCAAGTAGGCTCGGCGCTGGCTTATCGTTCCATTCCGCTGCAGTCGCCGTATTGCGGGGCTAAGCACGCCATTGCGGGATTTACCGATTCCATCCGTTCCGAGCTCATCCACGACAAGAGCGCCGTGCATATTACGGCCGTGATGCTGCCGGCCATGAACACGCCGCAATTCAGTTGGTGCCGCACACGTCTGCCGCGCCACCCCCAACCGGTACCGCCGATCTTTCAACCTGAAGTTGCCGCGCGTGCGATTGTCTGGGCAGTGACTCACAAACGCCGCGAAGTGTACGTCGGTTTCCCGACCGTCAAAGCGATCTATGGCAACGAGCTCGCTCCGGCTTTTGCGGACCGCTATCTTGCCAAGAACGGATTCGACGGTCAACAGACGTCCCAGCCCGTATTGCCGGATCGTCCCGATAACTTATTTGAGCCGGTTGAAGGCGATTACGCAGCGCATGGAATTTTTGGCGATCGCGCCAAGAGTTTCAGTGTGCAGAGTTCTTTAAATCTGGAATCGATGACTCTTATCGGTCATCGCGGGCTGGTGGCATCCGCAGCCGTCATATTTGGGGGGCTACTCTTCATGGCCCTTAGGAAACGATAAATGCAGATCCGGTTGAGTCCCGAGGAACTTGGCCGCGACCTGCGTCACGGTTATGGTCCATTCTTGAAGCGGAGACGCGGCATCATAGGGCTGTCGTTATTCTCATGCGCCGTTCTGGGAGCGGTTGCGCTCTATCAAATCGGCATCCTGAAGAAGCTTCCGGAACCAAAATCGAAAGCATTCGATACGCGAAGAGTGAACGGTTCCGGCCAGGCTTATTCCATCGTGGCAACGCCGGACGCCTTCTTGGGTTTGGCAAGTTACGCTGTTACTGCGGTTTTAGCGAGTATGGGACCGGAGAATCGCACGCGAACTCATCCCTGGATGGCGCTGGGGATGGGATTCAAACTTCTGGGCGACTCGGCAATGGCGGCGAAACTCACGGTCGACGAGTTCACGAAATTTCGGGCCTTTTCGATTTGGTCGGTTGTGACGGCGCTGGCGACTTGGACCGCCCTTCCGTTGGCAATTCCTGAAGCGGCCGCGGCTTTTCATCAACTAAGAGGCCCTGAACATGAGTAAGACTTTGGACGCCGCAGTTGAGCTTGCTGGCGAGATCGACTTTGATATTCGCGAGGGCCGGTTTCAAAGATGGCTGGCGCTGATGGCCGCCATGTCCAGCGTCTTGAGCGGGCTGGAGGTGGGTTACGAACACTACCGCGGAAGCTATAGCCGCCGAGTAATGTACACGCCCGTCATCCTCAGCGGCGCGCTGGCGGGGGCGGCCATCGCAGGATTCTTTAGCAAACGTCTGGCACGAACTCTTCTACCATCCGTTTCTGCGATCACGCTGGCCGATGGTTTGTTGGGATTTTACTTTCACGTTCGTGGAGTGAAGCGGAAGCCCGGAGGATGGCGGCTTCCGATTACAAACATCGTGATGGGGCCGCCAATATTTGCGCCGCTGCTGTTCGGCTTAGCCGCTTATTTGGGATTGATTGCTTCGTTTTTGCGCCGCAGCGATAGCGGCGACGACAATTTGATGCCAAGGGCCGCACACGAAAAGCACTGGGGCAAATCTCTCACCGGAGAGTTTGAATCCATCAGCTGGACCCAAGACATTCGCGAAGGCCGTTTTCAAAAGCAGTTGGCAATTGCCACCGCTATCTCAGCATTTTTCAGTGGATTTGAAGCATGGTACTCGCATTACAAAAATAATTTTCGCTACAAGGCGCAGTGGACTCCTGTGATTATCGCGCCCCTGTTGATGGCTGCGGGTTTGGGCGCGATAAAGAACAAGCGCATCGCACACACCGTGCTTCCGGCCCTTTCAGTAGCAGCCATGGCGGATGGAGCAGTCGGTTTTGCGTATCATGCGCGCGGCGTGATGCGGCGGCCTGGTGGTTTGAAGAAGCCGATTTACAACATCATCTACGGACCGCCGATTTTTGCGCCGCTGCTGTTCGCTGCGAGCGGGTTCCTGGGGCTGCTGGCCAGTCTGCTGCGGAGAGAGAAAAGATCATGAGCGATCAACAACAGAAAGTAAACAAACGCCCGGTTAATCCCGCCACAGGGAAGCCGATCGGTCCGATGGCTCAACCCGGATATTACCCGAAATTTAGTACGCTGAGTCAACAGAAGTTTTGGGACGCAAAGACGCGCGAAGTAATTCTGGACCGCGTCAACAACGTTCCTGAGATTCGATTCTTCGGTCCTGAACAGGCTCGGCAGCTAAAGGCGATATGCGACAGGATCTTGCCGCAGGACGACCGCGACGATGCTCATAAAATTCCAATCTTGCCGCAAATCGACAAGCGGCTTTATGAGAATTCCACCGATGGCTACCGCTATGAAAGCATGCCAGACGATCGCGAAGCATACGTGCTAGGCCTGGAGGGCATCGACGAGATCGCCAAACACGAGCACGGCGCCGGATTCGTAGACCTTGGTCCGCTTGAACAGGACAATATTCTTCGCTCGCTACATGATGCAAAGCCGTCAGCCGGACACAAGATCTGGAAACGCATGGCGGTTCATCGTTTTTGGATGTTGTTGGCTTCCGATTGCGCTGAAGCTTACTACTCACATCCTTACGCCTGGGACGAGATCGGGTTCGGCGGCCCTGCCTATCCTCGCGCATATATGCGGCTCGAACGAGGTGAAGCGGAGCCATGGGAAGTGGAGGAGAAGCGTTACGAATGGGAGGCTCCGGATACTTCTATTTCAGGTAAACACGAACCAATTGCCGGTCTGTTAGAGCACCTTGGATCTCCGGGGCAGGGAGGGACCCATTGAAGTCACCAATATTCGGACGGTTTGGCGCTCCTAATGGAAAGCCGCACATGCTTGGTCCGATGCAGCGGATCGAAACTCCAATGCATCGCTTTCCCGACGGAGAAGAAGTCGATTACGTTATTGTCGGCGTAGGCGCGGGCGGCGGCGTGCTCCTGCAGCGTCTGGCGAGAGCTGGATTCCGTGTGATCGGCTTCGATGCCGGCCCGTTTTGGGATACCGAACGGGATTGGGTGAGCGATGAAAAAGGCGCGCATAACCTCTATTGGAATGACATACGCGTCACGGGCGGCAAACATCCGCTGGCATTCGGCGCTAATAACAGCGGGAAGGGCGTGGGCGGTGGAACGGTTCACTGGGCTTCCTTTACTCCTCGTTTGCATCCATCTGATTTCCGAATCCATTCTGAGGACGGTGTTGGCGTTGATTGGCCCATCTCTTACTCGGATCTGAAGCCGTATTACGAATTACTCGAATTGGAACTGCCGGTTTCCGGTCCGTCTTACTATCCGTGGGGCGACCCGCATGGCTATCCTTACGGTCCTCACCCGATGGGCGGCGTTGGCGATGCTCTCATTCGCGGCTGCACCAAATTAGGGATTGGCGTATCGGCGGGAGGACCCGTCGCGATTCTCAACGGCTCGCGGGCCGATCGTCCGCACTGCATTTACCGGGGCTTCTGCATTCAGGGATGCAAAGTGGGAGCGAAGGCCAGCACTTTGATCACACATGTGCCGGACGCCATTAAACACAAGGCGGAAATCCGCCCGAACTCCATGGTATTTCGCGTTCATCTGGGGAATAACCGGCGCGTTACCGGCGTTAGCTACTACGACGCAGAGGGTCGAGAGCGCTTTCAGAAGGCGAAAGCAATTATCGTTGCGGGATACGCAATTGAGACCCCGCGGCTGCTGCTCAACTCCGCTTGCCAGGGTTTTGAAAAGGGATTGGCTAATTCAAGCGATACTGTGGGCCGCTATTTGATGGCCCAAGCGGGAAATGTGGTCAGCGGCCGATTCGAAGACTTGGTGCGCATGTACAAAGCACCGCCGGCGCATGCATTAACCGAAGAATTCTACGAGACCGACCCGAAGCGGGATTTTGCGCGCGGGTTCGCAATTCAAACGGTGGGACCGTTGCCCATTTCGTTCGCTAAGCAGATGATGACGGCGAAGGGCGCCTGGGGATGGGGAATGCGAAGCGTCATGATGGACTACAACCATTGGGCCGCGTTCGGCTTCTTGGGTGAAATTCTGCCCTGGGCAGACAACCGCGTCCAGATTGCCGAAGAGAAAGATCCGCTTGGCATTCCGGTTGCGAAGGTGACGTTCAACCTTTACGACAACGACAAGAAACTTATCAAATTTGGCAAGAACAAAACGATGGAAGTGATGTGGGCTGCGGGCGCGCAAGAAGTTGTGCAAGAAGCGCGTTATGCCCATCTAGTCGGCGCGGCACGCATGGGCGCCGACCCGCGGACATCCGTGGTGGATCAGTTCGGACGAACCCACGATATCGCTAATCTCTTTATCTGCGATGGCAGCATCATGCCCACGCAAGGCTCGGCGAACCCGGGCCTGACGATTATGGCCTTGGCGGCGCGCACCGCCGACTACCTAATTAAACAAGGCAGCCAAATTTTCCAATCGGATAAACGGGACATGGAGCAGCCTGCAATGAGGCGCGACTTATCGCCGCCCGATACATGGGGCCACGGCATGCCTCGGTACAAAGGATGACTATGCAATCCAATCCGAAAATTGAAAGCGTCCGCGTAGACGTTTACACGTTCCCTACCGAGAGCCATGAGTCCGATGGAACCTTCGAATGGGACAAGACTTCGATGGTGCTGGTTCATGTGATAGCCGGCGGAGCGAAGGGCTTGGGTTATAGCTATGCCGACAAAGCCACTGCGCAACTGATCGAGGACTCTCTGGCGCCGAAGATCATTGGACTTGATGCTCTGGCGAATGGCGCTTGCTGGATCAAGATGGCGGAGCAAATCCGCAATTTGGGGCGTCCCGGCGTTGCGTCCATGGCGATTGCGGCGGTGGATAACGCCCTCTGGGATTTGAAGGCCAAACTCCTGAACGTTTCCGTAGCGGCCTTGCTGGGACTGGTCCGCACCGGCATAATGGCGTACGGCAGCGGAGGCTTCACTTCCTATTCCAACGCGAAGCTGCGGGAACAGTTGGGCGGATGGGCGAAAGCTGGATTCTTAGCGGTCAAGATGAAAATCGGTCGCGACGCGCTGGCCGATATTGATCGTGTCCATGCGGCTCGCGAAGCAATCGGGCCAAAGGTTCAACTTTTCGTCGATGCGAACGGAGCCTATACCAGGAAGCAGGCGCTTTATCAGGCATATCGCTTTAGAGAAGAAGAAAACGTGACCTGGTTTGAGGAGCCGGTTTCCTCGGATGACCTTGAAGGGTTGCGGCTGATCCGCGACGAAGGACCGCCGGGGATGGACATTGCAGCGGGCGAGTATGGTTACGACTCATGGTACTTCCGGCGCATGTTGGCCGCTGGCGCCGTTGATGTTCAGCAGGCAGACGCCACGCGTTGCGCCGGCATTACGGGATTTCTAGTGGCGGATGCGCTATGCGAAAGCCATTCCATGCCACTTTCGGCGCATACCTCGCCGTCCATCCACGCCCACGCCTGCTGCGGCGCTCAACGGGCAATTAACGTGGAATATTTTTACGATCACGCCCGGATCGAGAAAATATCCTTCGATGGCGCCATTGAAGTGAAGAACGGACTTCTCACTCCTGACCTGGGCCGGCCGGGATTTGGCCTTGAGCTGAAGGAATCAGACGTGAAGCAATATAAGGCTTAGCCAAACGGAATGCCAGGACAATTTGTCAAGCTAGTCGGCGCTAACCATAGCCTTCAAATTGGCGGCGTCAAGCTTTTGGGATTTAACGGTACTAATGCCCAAAAGTTGCTTTTCACAGCCATCGTTTTGCTCGTGCTGTACTTGCTCAGCAAAGGACTTCGGGCACTTTCTCACAAAATCGGTGGATCTCGCCAGAAGTCCGCCTTTTGGACGCGCCAAGGCATCAGCCTGGTCACCTTCCTGTTGGGAATTATTGGCTTCGTCTCCATATGGTTCGACAATCCTACGAGGTTGGCGACCGGAATCGGACTGTTGGGCGCAGGATTGGCGTTCGCCCTGCAAAAAGTTGTCACCAGCTTTGCCGGCTATTTCGTGATCCTGCGCGGCAAGACGTTCAACGTTGGCGATCGCATCAGCATGGGCGGGGTTCGAGGCGACGTGATTTCGCTGAATTTCATTCAGACAGTCATCATGGAGATGGGAGAGCCACCCTCGGTGCAGAACGAAGATCCTGGGATGTGGGTGATGAGCCGGCAGTATTCGGGCCGCATCGTCACGATCTCGAATGCGCAAATTTTTGATACTCCGGTCTACAATTACACGCGGGATTTCCCTTATATCTGGGAGGAAATGGTGATCCCTGTCTCGTTCAAGGACGACCGCGGTAAGGCCGAGCAGATCATGCTCGAGGCCGTCCAACATCACGTCAAGGAGATCAACGACATGGCTGAACCCGAGCTCTTACGCCTCAAGCAACAGTTCTTTATCGAGGCCGCGGATCTTCAGCCACGCGTATTCCTCCGCATTACCGATAACTGGGTGGAGCTATCGGTCCGCTTCCTTTGCGCCACGCATGATATCCGCGGCTTGAAGGATCGCATCAGCCGGGAGATGCTGGAGGGGCTGGAGGCTGCAAACATTGGTATTGCATCCAGTACATACGACATCGTTGGCTTGCCGCCTATCAAAGTTGAGATGGCCGAAAAAGATCATTCCAAGCCGAATTAGGGACGATGAGCGCGGTGCGTAGGCTTCTCTGGTGGCGTTCAGCGGAGTTCGGTAGAAACGGACTCATTAGCCGGTCACCATGCGCTTCTTATCCTCCGGGTTGGTGCCGTTTGTTCCGATGCGCTGACACCGGTCCATCCAGAATCTCTGCATCAGGTTATCGTGTTTGATGGGAGTCTTTCCCACCTTGCCCTTCACCGTTGTGAAGTCGACGTTCTCCATCACAAATATATTTGCGTTCTTCGTCTTCGCTAGTTTTCGCGAATTGTCCTCTGTGTCACTGCCCACAACAAAGTAGGCATACACCGGCACTCCGAGGGCCGTCAACTGACTCGATAAGTCCTGGTACATGATGTCAAAGGCCCAAACCTCTTTGATCTTGCTCTTATATTTCTTCATGCTCGACAGCATGGACTTAATAGATGCGTATGCACCCGAGTGTCCGGCGATAATCAGCTGATCGATGTCGGGCGGTTTGGAAAGCGGGAATTCCGGCGCTCCCAACTTTTGGAGCTGAACCATGACATGGTCGAGGTGACTATCGATATCTGTTCCGAGATTGCCGAACTCCGCAGCCGCCTTTTTCCCCAAGGTTGGCGCAACCAGGATGAAAGGCTGGCCGCTGGAGCTTAGCCCTTGACGCAAAGGCAGCTGAGGCAAATTCCAATAATCGCGAATTGTGCCATGCTGA
>JBARMQ010000145.1:0-14560 GCA_049802535.1 Bryobacteraceae bacterium
CCCTAAATCCGCGCAATCGTCTTTGTCCCACTGCACAACCACCCGCCCCGGCATTGTTGCGGGTTCTAGAGGCACTAAGCTGTCCAGCGCTCCCTGACAAACCACCATCCCTCCGGAATGTTGGCCCAGATGCCGGGGTAAATCGAGAATGTCGTTCGTCAACGAGAAAAATTTAGCGATGCGCGGATCGTTCAATGGGAATTCGGCGCGTTCGAATCGCCGTTCCATCGTGTCCTGCGGATCGTTCCATTCAAAGCGGGCCATATTATTTGCCAATCGGCCCAGTTCTTCTTCACTAAAGCCCAGCGCTTTGCCTACATCACGCACCGCGGAACGCCCGCGATACGTAATCACGTTGGCGGTCATGGCCGCGCCAAACTTGCCGTAGCGGTCGTAGACATACTGTATGGCTCGCTCACGCTGATCGCCGCTGGGCAAATCGAGATCGATGTCGGGCCATTCGCCGCGCTCTTCCGATAAGAACCGTTCAAACAACAGATCCATTCCTACCGGATCGACTGCCGTGATCCCCAGTGAATAGCAAACCGCGCTATTGGCGGCAGACCCGCGCCCTTGCACCAGAATTTTCTCTTTGCGACAGAAGTCGACAATGTCCCAAACAATCAAGAAATAGCCGGCGAGATTGAGCTTTTCGATCATTGCCAGCTCACGCTCGACTTGCTGCCGCGCACGGTCGTAATACGGAACATAGCGGCGGCGCGCCCCGGCGTCGGCAAGTTTTTGCAGATAGGAAGATTCCGTTTCTGACGGCGGCACGGGATAGCGCGGAAACTCGTAGCCCAAATCTTGCAACGTGAAATTGAGCCGTTCTGCTAGTTCAAGAGTGTTGGCGCAGGCTTGGGGCACGTCCGCGAATAAGCGGCACATCTCTTTAGGGGTCTTCAAATATCGTTCGGCATTGATGTTCAGAAGACGGCCGGCTTCTTCCAACGTCGTTTTGTTGCGAATGCAGGTCAGCACATCTTGCAGTTCGCGCCGGGGCGCCGATGCATGCGTGACGCCATTGGTTGCGAGCAACGGCCATTTCCCTTGAGCCAACTCGATTAGCGCCTGGTTTCGCGCCTCCTGCTCTCTTGAACCATGCCGCTGAAGTTCGACATATACGTTCCCTGCCTCGAAGATGCCGGTCAGGCGATTCAACTGTTGCTCGAAGTTGTCATGCCACGCCAACGGGCCTTCCCTTCCTCCTGTCAGGCAAATCAGCCCGTCGGCGTATTCGGCAAAATCCAGATCTGTCGCATATGGATTTTCAGGTTTGCCCGGCTTAGCTTCCCGAAATTTGGTGCGCGTGATCAGACGGCATAGATTCCTGTATCCATGCCTGTTTGAAACCAACAGCGTGAAGCGAGATCCATCTTGGCTCGCCACTTCCGCTCCAATCAAGGCGCGGATACCCAGCTTCTTTGCCGCCAAATGGAACCGTGGCGCTCCATAAACGCCATGCGCATCGGTAATTGCCAGTGCGGGTTGCCCGAGATCCGCCGCGCAGGAGGCCAAATCCTCCGGTAGAGATGACCCTTCAAGGAATGAAAATGCTGAGCGGGCATGCAGTTCAATGTAGGGAACAGTGGGCACGATATTCGCCCTTTATTCTCCCATGAGATCTTGTAGCGAATGACGATCTAATGTTTTTGATGGCGGTGGCCGAGCCTTCTCTGAAGCAGAGACGCGGGTGGCGCTCTGCGATCAATTTGCCTGATGGGTACCAGGACAAAACCGGGACGTGCTCGGCCAGTTCCGGCAAAGAAATGATTGAAGGTTTCTCTCACGTGTGAAGGGTTCTGCCAGCTTTCGCGGACCCAACTTGTTCTGCGGTCCTCTCTAGTACGCCCTCTGCTGACTTCTAGTATCCGATCTGACGCGATCGCTCGCTCCTCAGTCCTGAATCCAGAACAAACGGCAGATCTCCCCAGGTAAGTTCGACAGCCTTCCGCACGCAACCGCCGGATTTACAACGAGTGCCTTGAGGCATATGGACTTCGGTAATTGCCAACTCGTCCGCACCGTATGCCTCTCATCCGGTTCTTGATCATCGGCTCGTACGTTTGCTCTATGCTTCTTTCCGATCCACCTCACGACGACGCCCTTGCGCATAGCTATCACTTCACCTCAATCAGGTTGTGAAAAGGACTTTCACCTTCGAGCTGTCGAACATGCTCGGCACACAACCTCATCGAGAGTGACCTACGGCGAGACGGGATACACCGTTTGTCTTTTTATGAGTCTGCAACGAGGTGATGGTAGCGGCGCCGCTCGGAGCCGGATGGATAAACCTGCGGTCTTCACGTGGCGGCAGACCGAGCCTCAACTGAATCTCTGTGTGGGGCGTTGGTATCTCCATACTCGCTTTCCTCGCGCGACGTCGAAGAGTTGCTGAGGAACGTTGTTTGGGTCGATCATCGACTGTCTGGCGGTGGGTGCAATGTTATGGTCCTGGATTGGAACAGCTGATGCAAAGCCATTGAAGCCAACTAACCAGTCCTGTCGCTGTGACGGTATTTACATCAAGGTGAATGGCCGCTGGTGTTATCTGTATCGAGCAATCGATGCGACGGGCGCCACGATTCGACTTTCTGCTTTCCGCCATCCGAGGTACCGATTCTGCCAAATGGCTGTTTCCAAGGCTCTGAGCGTCGCCTCTCATCCGCCGCCTCACGTCATCAATACCGATCTAGCACCTATATACACCTCGACAATCCCGGCTATTAAAGGAAGGAATTCTTCGCCGCCGTTTTCGCCATCGCGCTGTCCAATACTTGAACAGCATCATCGAAATGGCCTTTACGCAAATGACAAAATCGAGGACTTTCACCCTTGGGGCGGGTTGGAACCACATACCGGATCCCCAGGACATCGTCGATCGCCAGTACTCGATCAATCAGCAGTTGAACCAGAGTTCGCTTCTGCTCGAATGTGGCTTGGGCTAGCCCCGGGGCTAGGCCAACTTGAGTTCGTGCACAGAAACCCTCTATCGATGTGGCAAGCTGGGTCATCTCCACTTATGCTTCATCTGGGTTGCCAGATCGCGGGGCGCTGTCTTGGGCGGAGAAAGGTCGTTTTGGTTCGAAGTGGCCGGTTGTCATTGGAATGTGGGCTCAGGCCGCTGTCACTGTCTGCCAGGCGGCGAAGGATCGCGATCGCAAGAATCGATGATTCGTCGATTTCAGCACGTGGTGTCCCACTCGGAACCGATTCTGGACAAGACCGTGAAGGGAGAGGAACCATTGGGTTGGACTCGACTAGACCTCCACCGTAGGGGTAGGACTCGAGGTGCGAGAGCCGAAGCGGGCCGTCAAGCATCCGATATCAGGTGCGATGAAACGCCAGGCTGGAAATCGCAGGGTTTCCGTAGTATTTGCCGTTGGGATCCGTGCGAAACCGCGAGCGCCGCCGTGTGTTCCGGCAAAGGGCTTTCCATTGCCGCTCGTGATGCCGGTAACTCGTTGCCGCCTCTTATGCTTTATCGGGAGACAAAACCAAGGCGAAAAGGGCGTACGAGGTTTTCCTCAAGCTTTGGCAGGACGTTGGCCTCGACATACCGGTTCGTAAACGAGCCAAGGCGGAATACGCCAAGCTGCAGTGAAGGCGAAATGAGGACGCTCCGCAGCGCCGGCCTGAGCATCAAAGGCCAAAGAACCGACTGAACGAAGAGCGCGGCCTTAGCAGCGCGGTTTAATACAACTGTGGCTCAGATAAAACTTCGCAGTCAGGAATGGTGGTCGCGATCCAATACCGATTACTACAGCTTTGCGAGACGCGCGTGGCTTCGCTCGGAGGGATTCAATGGAGATGTTTTCGACGGACGGCCCGTCATTGGAATTTGCAATTCCTGGAGTGAGCTAAATAACTGCAACATTCACCTGCGGACAGTGGCCGAAGCCGTAAAGCGAGGCGTTTGGGCGGCGGGTGGTCTGCCATTGGAATTTCCGACCATTTCGTTAGGCGAGATGTTCATGCGTCCGACAACCATGCTGTATCGCAATCTGATGGCGATGGATGTTGAGGAGTCCATACGCGCCAATCCTATCGATGGAGTGGTGCTTTTATGCGGCTGCGACAAGACGACGCCGGCCCAATTGATGGGCTGTGCGAGCGCCGATATTCCGGCCATCATGGTGCCCGGCGGACCGATGCTAGCGGGGCAATGGCGCAACGAGCGGCTGGGATCGGGCACGGATGGGCGCAAGCTGTTTGATCTTTTTCGCACGGGTAAATTGAGCGAAGAGGAATGGCAGGAAATCGAAGGCGGCCTGGCACGCAGCGCCGGGCATTGCACGGTGATGGGAACAGCCTCGACCATGACAAGCATCGCAGAAGCGATGGGGATGACGCTCACTGGCTGCGCTAATATTCCCGCTCCCGATTCACGCCGCCTGGCCATCGCCGAAACGAGCGGGCGGCGCATCGTTGATCTGGTGAAAGAGGATGTACGGCCTTCGCGCATCATGACGCGTGAGGCTTTTGAGAACGCCATCGCAGTTGATATGGCGATCGGAGGTTCAACCAATGCCGTTGTTCATCTGCTGGCGATTGCCGGGCGTCTCAAAATCGATCTGAAACTCGACGACTTTGACATCATTTCGCGCCGCACGCCCTACATCGTAAATGTGAAGCCTTCCGGCAAGTACGTCATGGAAGACCTTTTCAGCGCTGGTGGTCTGCCGGCAGTCATGCGAGAAATTCTGCCGTGCTTGCATGGAGAAGCGATGACCGTGACCGGAAAGACTATTCGCGAAAACGTCGAAAACGCGGAATGTTTCAACCGGGACGTGATTCGCACGATGGCGGAACCACTCAACCAGGAAGGCGGTACGGTGATTCTGCGCGGAAACCTGGCGCCCGATGGCGCAGTTTTAAAACAGACGGCGGCTTCGCCACGTCTGCTGAAGCATCGCGGCCCAGCTTACGTTTTTGAGAGCTATGAAGACATGCGGGCGCAGATCGATCGCGACGATCTGCCAGTTACCGCCAATTCAATCCTTGTGATGAAAGGCGGCGGTCCGAAAGGCGCTCCCGGGTTTCCTGAGTGGGGACACATTCCACTACCAAAGGCACTCCTGAAACAAGGCGTGGATGATATGGTGCGCATTAGCGACGCTCGTATGAGCGGTACGAGTTTTGGGACCGTGGTGCTGCACATTGCGCCGGAATCCGCAGTAGGAGGCCCTTTGGCGCTGGCTCAAACAGGCGATGAAATTGAACTGGATGCCCATGGCCGCAAGTTGACTCTCTTGGTTGAAGAACGGGAGATGGCGCGCCGCCGGGCATCCTTTGTTCCGGCTGCGCCTAAATATGAACGCGGCTACGGGCGCATGTTTCTCGAACATGTCACGCAAGCCAACTTAGGATGCGATTTCGATTTTCTGCACGCGAAATAAACTTTGGATCGCAATCCGCTGCACGATAAAACGAATTACCAGGGAGCTAAGCTGGCGCGTTTGCTGGCAGCCCTCGCAATTCCTACGTTTCTCTATTACGCTCGCCTCGCGCTGGCCGTTGCGGCTTCAAGAGCAGGAATCGGAACCCCCGCGTTTTTATGGTTAATGCGGAGCTCTACAGCGGTGTTGGTGCTGTTCTTTGGGGCCGAAATCGTAGCGGCGCTCTACTTGCGCCGGCTCTTTCGAGCGCCGAAGTCCACGCTGGGCCGCGTGGTACAAGTTGGCGCAATCGCAGCGGTGTGCGGAGCGCTCTCTATCGGTGCGGCAGTGCTGCTCGAGTCATTCGCATATGAAATGCTAATTCGCACCACGCTTCACCCGTGATAAGTTAGGCAGCGGACTAACTTACCCATGACAAAACTTTGCTGCACGGCGCTATTGCTTGCGCTGGCGTCGTCCGTCACGACACAAGCCGCCGACACACTCACGATCGACACGGATAAGGGCACAGTTGAAGGCGCCTTCAGTGGCGATCACAAGGTTCGCGCATTCAAAGGTATTCCGTTCGCGGCGCCTCCGGTAAGTGATTTACGATGGAAACCGCCACAGCCGGCTGCCGCTTGGCAGGGCGTTCGGCCAGCGAAGGAATTTGGTCATCACTGCTATCAATCGGCCACTTACAAGGACATGGTCTTTCACGATCCGGGGCCGAGCGAAGACTGCCTGACCCTGAACGTCTGGACGCCCACGAACGCAACAACGGGCAGTTTACCGGTGATGGTGTGGATTTATGGAGGTGGGTTTGTCGCAGGCGGCACGTCCGAACGCCGTCAGGACGGGCAATATCTAGCCCATAAAGATGTGGTCGTCGTGTCGATGAACTACCGTCTCGGGATTTTTGGCTTCTTTACCTATCCGCAACTGGTAGACGAATCGATTCACCATGCGGCCGGCAATTACGGATTGCTCGACCAGGCTGCTGCCATTCAATGGGTCAAGCAGAACATAGCGGCGTTTGGGGGCAATCCATCAAACATCACTATCTTCGGCGAATCGGCTGGTTCTTTCTCAGTGAGCGCGCAAATGGCATCGCCGTTGGTGAAAGGCCTGCTTTCCAAGGCTATCGGTGAGTCGGGCGGCGCCTTTTACAGCTCTGGACTTCCGTTTGAGCCGTTGACGATCCACGTAGCCAGGGACGCCAAATTTGCACAAGATGACTTGCACGCGAACACGCTGGCCCAACTGCGTGCCATATCTGCGGAGAAGTTGTTGAAGGCGGCAACCGCAAAGACGACTCAAGGGCTGCGCTTTAGCCCCGACATCGATGGATATTTCCTTCCTGATAGCGTGCCGTCCATTTATGCAGCCGGCAAGCAAGCCCAGATACCGGTATTGGCAGGCTGGAACGCCGATGAAGTACGTGGGATGGTGATGTCGGGAAGCAATAAGCCGACTCCCCAGAGCTTTGCGGCTGATGCCAAAACTCAGTTTGGTCAGCACTCTGCCGAATTCCTGAAGCTTTACCCGTCTGAGACCGACGCAACGGTGGTGCAATCGGCCGGAGATTTTGCAGGCGATCGATTTATTGCTTATTCGACGTGGAGATGGCTGGAGGCACAGGTGAAGACGGGCGGCTCGCCGGTATACCGGTATCGATTCGACCTGGGATCTCCTGGCGATCAAAACCATCCAGCGGCTTTAGGCGCCTTCCACTCCGACGATATTGAGTATGTATTTGGAACACTGGATTCCCGCCCGGGCGCGGTTTGGCGGCCGCAAGATCGCAAGCTATCCGAGCAGATGCAGACCTACTGGACGAACTTCGCTCGAAACGGAAATCCTAATGGAGCCAACTTGCCAAAGTGGCCCGAATACGACGCACCCCAATGGCAAGTCATGTACTTGGACGCACATTCGGTGGCTAAGCCGGATACGAACCGAGAGCGCTATCTGTTCCTCGACCGGGAGTGGGGCAAGGATTAGCCGAACTCTTTGGATTCAAGCAAATACAGCGAAATTACCAATTGAACTCCCGCAGCAGGCCTATAACGGAAGGCCGACCGCCCGCATCAACTCCAGGGCGTTACTGTGCTCGACTACGCCGGGCTTTAGACGGTAATCAAATTCAATCTGCCCGTTGACGATTTGGTCGTCGAAGTGGAAATTGGCACCGTGAGAGCCGAAGTCATTTTCCATGTAGGCCAGTGCCAAGTCGTGGGTAGTGACCAGACCGATGGCGCCACGCTGGACCAGACCTTTGACGACGGCGGTGGCCCCAATCAGCCGGTCATGCGAATTGGTGCCGCTTAGTAATTCATCTAACAGAAACAGGACAGGCGTCGACCTATCGGTGAGGTCGACGATTTGGCGGATCCGCAGGATCTCAGCCATGAACCGGGAGCGGCCCTCTTGTAGAGAATCTACAATCCGGATGGAGGCAGCGGTCTGAAGGCGAGAAAGCCGCAGCGATTTGGCTGCCACCGGCGCACCTGCCCAGGCGAGAACGGTATTGAGACCGATGGCTCGAAGCAAGGTGCTCTTGCCCGACATGTTGGACCCGCTGACGATCAGGAGACGGTGGTCGTCGCCTCCGACGGAGACATCATTCGCTATGCAACGGGAGGGAGGCAGTAAGGGGTGTTGGAGACCCTCAGCGGTAAAGATCGGCTGGGTCCCTTCGGCAAATTCGGGGAGCGTCCAGAGTGGGCGTTCGTAGGCAAGCGAGGCCAATGATTGAAGGGCTTCGAACTCGGCAACGGCGTCCAACCAGCCTGCAATATAACGCCCGTATTGGCGGCGCCAATTTTCGACGCCCATGGCGATCTGTTGCTTCCAGAGGACAAGCACTCCGAGGGAGCGAATGAGCATGTGTTCAGAGGAATCGACCAATTCGATCCAACGTTCTAAACGCCGCAGATGACGAGAGGGGTTCAGGCCGTCAATCCGAAGGCGATGCTGGATGTGAAGCAGCGCATCGGAATGGAAGGGCTCACGTTCAATCCGCTCGACCAGGTAACGTTCCAGACACAGATCGGGCCCGGTAGCTTCAACGGAAGACAGCACCAAGTCAACGCGTTTTCGAAAGATGGCGCCGAGAATCAGATTGACGGCTAATACTGCCGCAAAGGGCCACAGCCGCAGCACGCCGGCGAGAAACAGGAGCCCAGTCGCGATGGTTGAGAGCGCGAGGACAAGCGCCAAGGCGCGCGCAGTGGGCGGGAACGCGACAGCGGGCGCCACTCCCCAGCGTTCCAGCAATTCGTTATCAATCGACGCACGGACGTCTTCCCCAAGAATGGCGAGGTCCTCGCGGAGAGTAAGATTCGGCGTCAATTCGCGGATCGCTTCCTGCCTTCCAGGGAGCTCCTGAGGATCGGAGGGAGCGCGCAGCCATCGAGCGAGAACAGCATCGCCAGGAGCGGTGCGCGTGGTTGAAAGCAGTTCGAACAAAGATCCTTTGCCGAATACGTCGAGGTCGTTGGCGTAGACGTGGTCATTCGACCGGAACCGTTCGCCGTCGTTCCCAGCGCCAGCCCAACGATCGTCGAGGCGAGCCAAACCGCTTTCGTAGTACCGCAGGGCGCGAGATGCGCGGATTTTCGAGTGCCGGCTGCGATTTAACCGTACCGCCAGCCAAATGAAAACGATAATCGGGAGAAGCAACCACCAGGGCGCGATCAGACGCGGCCCAACTACTAACCAAACCAGGAACAAGATAATTGCAGCGAGGACGAGGCGCCAGTTTCCGGTCGAGCGAAACTCTGCATCGCGCGCAATCTTCTGCTGGGACCACCGGTCACGGCGAGAGACGTATTCGTTTAAAGGTTCGCCAAGATGTAGCAACGGGGGCTAGGGCCTACTGTCCAGCCGGCGGCTTCTCAGTCAGTGCCGCAACACCGGGCAGTTCGGCGCCCCCCAGAAACTCGAGCGATGCGCCTCCGCCGGTGGATATGTGGGTAATCTTGTCGGAGACACCCGCGGTCTTGATAGCCTTCTCCGAATCACCGCCGCCGACGATCGATACGGCGCTTGAATCAGCAACTGCCTTAGCCAGTTCGACGGTTCCGGTGTCGAAGGGCGGCATTTCGAAGATGCCCATGGGACCGTTCCAGATGATGGTCTTGGCGGTGGAGATGATCTTTGAGTACTCCTCAATCGTTTTCGGGCCGATATCTACCGCAATCATCCCATCGGCGATGGTGGTCACGGCCTCGTAGGCGGCGCCGGGTTTGATTTCGCGAACGACGATGTGATCCAACGGGAGGACCAGTTTTGAGGCCGCCGTAGCGATTAGTTGTCTGGCTAATTCCACTTTGTCTTCTTCGACAAGCGATTTGCCAGTGCCTTCGTTCTTGGCGCGCAGGAACGTATATGCCATTGCGCCGCCAATGAGAAGTTTGTCAACTACTGTAATTAGGTTTTGTATGACTTCAATTTTATCGGAAACTTTCGCACCTCCGAGGAGGGCTATGCAGGGGCGATCGGGGCTCTTTATGGCCTTGCCGAGCCATTCAATTTCGCGATCCATTAAGAGGCCCGCCGCAGCTTGTGGCATGTGAGCGATCATTCCGACGGTCGAAGCATGGGCCCGATGGGCAGACCCGAAGGCATCGTTTATATACACGTCTGCCAGCGATGCCAGCCGGCGCGAGAACTCCGGATCGTTGCCTTCTTCTCCGGCGTGGAACCGAAGGTTTTCGAGCAAGAGCACTTCGCCGGGCTTCGGCCTTAAAGCGACCACGTCGAGGCCCACCGAGTCCGGCGCGAGGGTGACCGGCTTGCCGAGCAACTCCGCGAGCCTAGCGGCGATGGGGGCCAAACTCATTTCAGGGTTTCGCTTACCCTTCGGGCGGCCTAAGTGACTGCCGAGGATCACGCCCGAGCAATGCTCAAGGGCGTACTGGATGGTTGGGAGGGAAGCACGGATGCGTTTGTCGCTGGTAATCTCCTGACCGCCCGCAGTCAACGGAACGTTGAAGTCAACACGGATAAAAACGACTTTGTCTTTCAAATCCAGGTCTTTGATCGACAACTTAGACATACGCTCATTGTATGTGAATGCGGTCCCTAGCCCAGGATTCGGGAGGTGGTATAGGAATTCGAGGCGCGGAGCACGCTCGTAAAAAAATGCAGGAGTTTTAACGTTGCAATTCGTCTAAAAGAGTGTGGAATTTTGCCACTCTCGATTTATAATCCAAATCAAGGGTCTAGTTTTAGTACCTCTGTCCCGTCGGTACTAGAAGACAAACTACTCCGGAGGGAGTCTCTCTGTTGTCCACGTTACCTATACGCGTTTTGATCGCTGACGCTCATCCGATCGTACTCGAAGGTTTACGCTCGGTACTACGGAGTGCGACCGGAGTGCACATTGTTGCCGAAGCGAACGACGGAGTCGAGGCTTTAGAAACATCGCTGCAACTGGCCCCCGATATTATCTTGATGGAATTGAAGCTTCCGAAGCTGGACGGACTTTCGGTTTTGCGCAACCTGCAGGCACGCGGATCGCGTACTAAGGTGATTATTTTCACCGGACCTGAGAATCGGGAAGAGTTGGTTGAGGCAATGAAGCTGGGCTGTTCGGGAGTCCTGCTGAAAAACGCTTCTAATCTACTCATAGAGAAAAGTCTCCGGAAAGTGCATGACGGCGAAATCTGGCTGGACTCGAACACCACCGCCGCCGTTATCCGGCAGTTTGCCGCACCATCGCATGATCAGGGTTACGCCAATGGTAATAGCCCTGAGAAGGTGACTCGCGAGCGGGCGCAACTGAGCCAACGTGAACGGGAAATCATCGTTCTCATTGCGCAGGGATATAAGAACAAAGAAATTGCTGAAAAAATGTTCATTACCGAACAGACGGTAAAGAATCATCTGCATAACATTTTCGACAAAGTCGGAGTGTCGGACCGGCTGGAATTGGCGCTTTACGCAATCCACAATAGTTTGCACTTAAAAGCGTAGTACTGATCGAGACTCCCGGCGCTGCCGGTAGAGGATCGATCTACTCTTGCGATGGTGCGGCGCGGTACCCTTCAGGGTATAGGTCTTTTTCGCGTGCCGCGTCCCGCCCAAAGTTCGAATCTGCGCGCTGAAATCACGAAGACGCTACTTCGATGGACGAGCCATTCCTCACCGGAACCCGCGCGAACCGGGCAGGAGCCGGCAGAAGATCGCCGACAGGGAGCAACATATGGTACATACACCATCCTTAAGCGGCTCGGGACGGGTGGCATGGGAGAGGTCTATCAGGCCCTGGACACTCGGCTGGATCGTTATGTCGCCATCAAGTTCCTTCCGCCGGAGCTGACCAAAGATGAAGAGATACTGGCGCGGTTCCAACAGGAAGCGCGAACGACCTCCGCCCTAAACCATCCGAATATCGTAACGATATTCGAAGTCGGCCAATCCGACGGCGAACATTACATTGTCAGCGAATACATTCAGGGCGTCACTCTGCGGACAGCACTGAAGTACGACATTTTAGATTTGGCGGTGACGCTGGATTTGATCATGCAGATGACGTCAGCGCTGAGTGCGGCGCACTCGGCCGGGATTATTCACCGCGATTTGAAGCCGGCCAACGTCATGATCCGCGACGACGGGTATGTCAAAGTGATCGACTTCGGTTTGGCGAAGCTGAAGCCGGCAGGTCCGTTTCGAAAATCATTTTCGCCTTCCCATGACCGCCCGACCAGGCCGGGAGCGATGTTGGGAACGGTGGACTACATGTCTCCCGAGCAAGCCCGCGGCGAAGCGGTTGATGAACGCGCGGATCTTTGGAGCCTGGGAGTGGTGCTCTACGAGATGGTGACGAAGGGGCGTCCTTTCGGAGGTGCAACGGAAAGCCACTTGGTGGTAGAGATTCTGGATAAACCGATGCCGCCCATCGGAAACGACGTATCACCGGTGATTGCGAATATCCTGAACAGAGCCTTGCAGAAGGACCGTACCAAGCGCTATCAGACGGCCGATCATCTTTATGGAGATTTGAAGGAAGCGCGTAGATCGTTAGGGTTTTCGGGCGATTTAGCGCCAGTGCCGCTGCCGTTGCGAAAGTTGGGATGGCGGCGGACGGCCTTGCGACGATGGGTTATCGCCGCCGCAGCCGCTATCTTGCTCGTCGCGGGGTTGTGGTGGGGTTTATCAGGGCACCTCTCCTTCCACTAACTGAGCAGCCGCCGAAGAAAGTCCGACGGCAATCGGATAAGATGCAGAGCGTATGAAATTTGGGGTCAATACATTCATCTGGAGCTCGGCAGTGGACGCTCCCGTGTTGGAGGTGCTTCCGGAAATTCGTGGGCGGGGGTTCGATGGCGTGGAACTACCGCTGATCGACCTGACCTATATCAAGCCGGCAACAATCCGCCAACGGTTGGTGGAGGCGGACCTCAAATGCAACTTTTGTGGGGTGCTGCCGCGACCACTGAGCCTGATTGACGCTTCGCCTGAGATTCGCGCGCAGGCGGTGGAGCATTTAACGAAGGCGATCGCTTTTGCAGCGGAAGCAGGCGGAGAGATACTGGCCGGACCGCTGTACTCGCCGGTGGGCTTTTTCACAGGAGTGAGACGCACGGCGGATGAGTGGGCACGCGGGGTGGAATGCTGGCAACGGCTGGGCGAGGTTGCGAAACGTTATCAGGTGACGATCGGGATCGAACCGCTGAACCGGTTTGAGACGTATTTCCTGAACACGGCGGCCGATGCGGAGCGATTTTGTTCTGAAGTGGCACAACCGGCAGTTGGCATCCTGTTCGACACGTTTCACGCCAATATTGAGGAGAAAGAAATTGCGCCCGCGATTCTGACAGCCGCACCGCATTTGGTCCATTTCCACGCATGCGAAAACGATCGGGGCACGCCGGGTTCGGGGCATGTCGATTGGCCGGGCGTGTTTGCAGCGCTGCGGCAAATCGGCTATGACGGGTGGGTGACGATCGAGAGTTTTGGATTTGCGCTGGGCGAAATCTCGGCTGCGGCTTCGATTTGGCGTGATCTGGCGCCCGCGCCCGCGGATATCGCATTTAGCGGTGTAAAATTCTTGCGGAGCGGATTAGGGCAGCAATAAAGCGGCCAGCGCATCAGTCGGCTCTGAGCGCTTCGACAGGATCGACTTGCGCGGCGCGCCGTGCCGGAAGATAGCCCGCAAGCAGCGCCGATGCTGATAAGAGAAACACCGCCATTGCGAAGGCCGCTGGGTCGGCCGGCTTCAAATCGAAAAGCAGCCCGCGAACAATTCTGCCAACCAACAGGGAGGCCATCGCGCCGATGGAAATTCCGATAGTGAGTACGCATGCCACTTCGACTAAGACGGCACGAAGGATGTCGTGGCGGCGCGCGCCTAAGGCAATACGGATCCCGAATTCGTTGGTTCGACGAGCAACGTAGGACGACATGACTCCAAACATTCCGAAACAAGTAAGGAGCATCGCCATTGCCGCAAAAATGCTGCTGAGCGAGGCGAGTATGCGCTCGTTCAAAATTGATTTGTCTACGATGATCGACAGAGTTGCCGGGTCGGTCAATGCGAGCGCAGGATCGACATGCTTAATTGCCTCCTCGACGGCATGGACCAGCCGCAGGGGCTGACCCGCATCCACACGCACCAAGAAACTGGTCCACTGTGATGGAGACGAATTTTGCCTTGCGTCGAAATATGCAGTTGGCGAAAAGGCTTCCCGAAGATTGTTGTACTTGGCGTCCTTGACGACGCCGATAATAATCGCGCCGTTAACGTGCATTCCGAGTGGAGATCGGTTGCCGAAGAAGCGACGTGCGAAGGCTTCATTGACGATTACGACTTTCGGAGAGGAAGCCAGGTCGTGCATATCAAACTCGCGCCCCGCAAGTAGCGGAGTGTCCATCGTGGCGAAGTATTTGGGACCGATCTCATTGAAGTTAGTTCGATCGTTTTCGCCGCGGCGGAATGTGTAACCCTCGATGGTGACCTTACCAGTGGACATAGCTCCCTCGGCGATGACGACAAGCGCGGAACTGGCCGAATGAACTCCCGGAATCTCGTTCAATCGGTCTAAGACCGCCGCATCGATGTCTCGGAGGCGCGTGCCTTTAAAGCCCGTGTCGCTGGCATTGATGCCAAACACGAGAACGCCATCACGCCGAAATCCGGCATCATAGGTGCGCAGATTGATGAGCGTGCGAAC
>JBARMQ010000146.1:0-4249 GCA_049802535.1 Bryobacteraceae bacterium
GGGGGGGGGGGGGGGGCCGGAGTGTACCGGCTTGACACCACCCGCGACGGGGCGCATCTGGTTTATTTCGGGATTGGCAACTCGGACTTGTTGGTGCTGTCCTTTGCCGGCGATGGCGCCCACGGTCTCTGGATCGGTACGAATGTAGGACTGTGCCGGCGCGCGGTTGACGGGCATATAGAGTGGTTTTCCAATGATAGAGGTCCGCCGGCTGACTCGGTGAATGCGCTCCTGTTGGATAAGGACACCAGATTGTGGGTTGGCACCTATAACGGCTTATGGCTGCTCAATCAGGATGTTCAAGCAAGCGGCCGGGCGATGTTCCAGCGTTACGGGCGGCGAGAGGGTTTGGCAAGTGAGCGTATCCATTCGTTCTTCCAGTCGTCAACGGGAGACGTGTGGATTGGTACTGCGGCCGGGCTGGCTGAGTTTCCCGCAGCAGCGGGCACGCTGCGATTCCGCAATTACGGCAGTGCGGAGGGGCTCAGAGGGCGCGTAGTTTTCGCCATCAATCAGAGTAAGGACGGCAGCCTCTGGGTAGGCGTTGATCATGGCTTGGCGCGCATTTCCAAAAGTGGCTTCTTACGCTATACAGAGGCGGACGGCATGGGCGAACTGGGAGTTACCGCCTTTGCACAAGATCTCAGTGGCCAACTTTATGCCGTGTCGAACGAATTGAGAGGGCCCGAACTGCACCGCCTTGACGGAAGGAAATTCGACACAATCCGACCAGCTTACCCAGCTAATCTCAAAGGTTCGGGTTGGGGCCTCGAACAGATCGTCTTAATTGCCCATAGCGGCGAATGGTGGTTCGCCACTGGAGAAGGTCTCATCCGCTTCCCTGCGGTGAAGTCTGATGAGTTGCCGCATACGCCTGCGCGCGCCGTCTACACCGCTAAGAAGGGTTTACCAAGCAGTGCGATTCTGCGAATCTTTGAAGATTCACACAGCCGCGTTTTGGGTATCGACACTCCGCGGGCTAGTGTGGTGGTCGCGCGCCACAGACACCTTTCATCACTTCGCGCAAGAAGAAATTCCGGGGTACGTTTCGGCGTTCGCCGAAGACCGCGCGGGTAATGTTTGGATTGCCGCCAGCGCCGAGCCGAGCATCGGCCAGTCCAGCAGGCTGTTCCGCTTTCGCCAGGGTCAAATCCGGATGATCACCAGCAACGGAGTGCCGGATAGCTGGATTGCCACCATGTTTGTAGATCACGCTGGCCGCCTTTGGATTGGCTCCAACGACAATGGCCTCACTCGGGTGGAGAATCCCACCGCCGAACAAGTGCGGTTCGGCAGTAGCATCCAGGGGCTTTCCGGCACCGGCGTGAGCGCTATCGCGGAGGACCGGTGGGGGCGGATTTACGTCGCAACGCCACGCGGGATAGATCGCCTTGATCCGGCCAACGGAGGTATGCGCCATTATTCAAGTTCGGACGGATTGCCTCCTAGTCCCGTAGCAGCAATGACTACAGACCGCCAAGGGCGTATTTGGCTTGGCACCGCCTTGGGCGTGGCGTCCTTCCAGCCAGCTGTGGACTCGCCTCCCGTTGCAGTGCCCGTGGTGATAAAGGCTGTTGAGGTGAATGATAAGCCGCGCAACATTTGCGAAAAGCCAGCAGGTGGGATACAGTTGCGGTCGAATGAAAATCACCTGCAATTCCATTTCGCCGCTCCCGGCGCGCCGGAAAATGAATCGTTGCGCTATGAGTACAGACTTAAGGATTTAAGTCAGTCCTGGAGCCATCCTTCGCCAGACCGTGACGTCAACTACTCGAACCTGCCTCCAGGTCAGTATCTGCTTCAGGTTCGTTCCGTCATATCTGGTGACGTGCGCGGCACGCCAGTCGAACTTAATTTCTCCATAGAGCCGCACTTCTGGCAACGCTGGTGGTTCAGGCTGCTGACAGCAAGCGGGATTATCGCGCTCGCTTTGGGGTGGCACCGTTACGATCTGCACAGACGGGTGGAAATAGAACGGGTGCGCGCGCGTATTGCGGCCGACCTGCATGACGACTTGGGGGCGAATCTGACGCGGATCGTCATTCTTAGCGAGGTGGTGCAGCGACACACCCTCTATGGGAACCGGCAACTGAGTCAACATCTGGCGGAGATTGCGGACCGGGCGCGCGGCTTGGCAGACGGCATGAGCGACTTGGTATGGTCTGTCAACCCGCTATGCGACGATATCTCCAGCCTCCTGAACCGGGTTCGCGAATTCAGCTCCGACGTGTTGGAACCACAGGGCATAGCGTGGTCGCTTGAGACCACCGACGCTATTCAAGTCCTGCGGCTTTCGCCCGACCGTCGATGGCATTTATTCCTGATTCTGAAGGAAGCAATCAACAACGCGGCGCGGCACGCCCGATGCACGCTGGTTTTGATCGCATTCGATACCGCCAGTGGATGCGCCCGGGTTGGCATCACCGACAATGGTTGCGGGCTGCGGCAAGCGCCAGCGCTGGATGAAGGCGGAAACGGATTCGCCAACATGCGCCGGAGAGCGGGCGAGCTGCGAGGCGATTTGCGAATCCACTCAACCCCTGGCACGGGCGTGCGGGTGGAACTCATCTTTCCAATTCAGGCGCCTGTTCGGCACAATAGAGTGGCGCGGCCAGCATGAAAGTGGCGCGGCCAGCATGATTATGTCTTCCGTACCAGGCCGCCATGCGGGTTAATGGACCGGATGCCATCTGAAGCAATCCGTGTAGTCATAGTGGAAGACGACCGAACGACGCGGGAGGGGCTGACCTTTCTCATTGGAGGCACGCCTGGACTCGTTTGCGCGTCCGGCTACCGATCGGTGAACGAGGCATTAAGTGTGGATTTAGATCCGCCGCCGGATGTCATCCTGCTTGATATTCACATGCCCGGAATCCCCGGTTCCGAAGGAGTAAAGCTGCTCCGCAAGAAGTACGCGAATACCCAGGTCGTGATGCTGACCGTGTTCGAGGAATCCGAGCAGATCTTCGAATCCATCTGCAACGGTGCCTGCGGCTATATGCTGAAAAAGACGCCCCCCGCCAAGCTTCTGGATGCAATCTCCGATGCGCACCAAGGAGGAGCGCCCATGTCGCCATCAGTAGCCCGGCAAGTGCTGGCGTTGTTTCGGCATGGGGCGCCGCCCCAGCATTCCTATGAATTCTCGGCCCGCGAGCAGAGCGTACTGGCACTGCTCGCTCAAGGTTATAGCTATGCCAGGCTGGCCGAACAGTTGGGTATCTCGATCAATACTGTACGCAACAATATACGTTCAGTCTATGAAAAACTGCACGTGCATACTCGTTCGGAAGCAGTATCGAAGGCTATTAGGAAGCGCTTGATTTAGCCTGCGGATACGGTACCGCGGAGCATGTTTATGCTCTGGCGCCAAGTCCCTTACGATCCTACACTCATTCAAGAGCAGTTGAATAAGGCTTCCAAAGGTAGAGCAGTGAAAAACAATAATCGGTTCCAATTGAGGCTAGGTCTGCTGACGCTGTTACCAGCTACCCTCCTTTTGCTGACATCGGCCGCGCGGGCCACCAGCCTCTCTGGCGACACAGTCACCTGCGGCGGGACGTTCTCGGGTCTCTTTTGCAGCCCCGTAACTGCGGTTGTCGGCCCTTTAGTGGAGTTTACGTTAGGTCGCGGCGGGGTCAGCCCTCAGAGCTATCTTTCGCTTGACTTCGACGCCACTGACTTAGTCATAACCGCGCTTTCCGACACTAATTGGCTTACTAGCATGAACACCTTGACCTTGTCGGATACCTCAAGTGCCTTTCCATCGGCCGCTCTTCTTTCGTCAACGGCCGACATCTTCGGAGCGGGGAACGTCTCGCTCTTGGGAGGAGTTTTATCGATAAGCCTTCAGGGAACAGAGTTCATGGCCGGACAAACCGTCGATATCGGTCTGACAGGCAGCGCCATCTCCCCAACGCCGGAGCCGGCCGCCCTTGGCTTCATGTCCGCAGCGTTAATCATCGCCGGTGTGTTCCGGATGCGAAAACGTAAATAGGGTGAACGTGTCCGAACGGGGCGCGCCCCAACGGATGCCCAAAGTCGAGGCGACGGAGTTGGCTCCGGAAGCAGTAGGCGCAAGCCCTTCTATAGCGAGCAAACGCCCCAGCCTACGCAGCCGTGGGAACGATTCGAACCAAAATACACCTGATGTCTCAATCTTTCAGTGCTGCCCTCTTATTTTCAGATAGTTAGATGTTTTTCAGGAGATCAGAATTGCCAAATCCACCGTTACATTTGTCACGCTCGATTT
>JBARMQ010000147.1:0-4531 GCA_049802535.1 Bryobacteraceae bacterium
CAGTCCGACGCTCTGTTTGGTTTGCTTCACTAAGTAATTGAAATTTTTGAATTGGTTTTCCCAGTTGTAACCCTGATCGTGCAGTAGTTTCGCCAGCGCGAGCAGATCGGCATCGCCGGTCCGGTTATAGAGCCACAGAACCGAGTAGACGTTGTCTTGCCAACGATACTTCCCCCATTCGCGCAGCGGACGATCGGGCAAAGTTCGAAACTCGTATTGAAAGTATTTAGTCATGAACGGGAGCACCCGCGGATCTCCACTGACTTCCTCGTATTGCGTCAGCACTTTGAGCATGACCATCCGCGGCCACCAATCGTCATTCTTCGCCGGACCAAATTGTCCACTGGCGGTTTGCGAGTTGAGCGTCCAATCGACCCAGCGCTGTGCCTTCGCGATTAGCTTGGAATCGTCGAGTTGATAGGCGAGAGGGAGTAGTCCGTCTAGATAGTAAGGACCGCGTTCCCACGATTCGCCCGAGCCGCCCAGCCAACCGCTGTTCGGACCAACGTCGCTCCAGAACTCGTCGAGGTGCCCGGTTAAGCCGCCTGCCTGCAATTCTTCCTGTCGCCGCAACCATCCTCGCGGATGAATCGAACCCAAAGGCAAAGGGTTAAAGGCATTTGGCTGGAGCGGCGAACGATTTTGAACGGCCGTCCCTCGCGCCGCCTCAGAGTTCTGTCCCCCTTGGGCCAAGGCAGTCACTAAGGCGGGAAGCGCGAATATGAGCAAGAGTCGATACTGCATAAGATTTCGGAAGGCTGTTACACGAATCGCCCTCATTGTAGAACTAAGCAAGGCGCGACGCCCGGCGCTGCCTATAATGAAGGCGCATGTCCGTAAATCTTGTATGTTTTTCGCCTGATTGCGGCGAGAAATATGCCACCAACGACATTCTCTATCAATGCACGCGATGCGGCGGCCTGCTGGAGCTGCGATACGAATACGATGCGGCGGCCGTTCCGGGTTGGAAGAGCACTTGGCGCGAGCGGCGTATGGACAATGCGCCGATTAACCAAAGCGGCGTCTGGCGTTACCGCGAGATGCTGCCGTTCGGAACCGGCATCAATCCGGTCACGCTTCGTGAAGGCAATACGCCGTTGCTTGCATCACCAATCACTGCTACGTATGCGGGCTTAGACCGGCTGGTGTTCAAGCATCAGGGATTTAACCCGACCGGTTCATTTAAAGACAACGGCATGACGTGCGGGGTAACGCAGGCGGCGTTGCTGGGCAAACGAGTGGTGGCTTGTGTCTCGACAGGCAACACATCCGCATCGATGGCGGCCTATGCCAGCGCGGCAGGACTCAAGCCGGTCATCTTCCTGCCGCACGGCAATATCTCATTTGGGAAACTCGCGCAAGCGCTTGAATATGGCGCGCTGACACTGCAAGTGGAGGCGAATTTTGATGAAATTTTAGCGCTTGTGCGGCAAGTGGCCGATCGCGCCGGCGTATATCTTCTAAATTCGATTAATCCCTTCCGGATCGAAGGCCAGAAGACGATGGCCATCGAGATGGCCGATCAACTGGACTGGCGCGTGCCCGATTGGGTGGTGATGCCCGGCGGCAATCTCGGTAATACGGCTGCTTTTGGAAAGGGCTTTCTAGAGCTCAAGGATGCGGGCTTAATCGATCGGGTCCCCCGTATTGCGGTGGTGCAGGCGGCGGGCTCTGCCCCATTCTTCAACTACGTTCGCACGGAATACCGTAACTTTGAAGCCGTGCGCAAGCCAAGCACTCTGGCCACTGCGATTCGTATAGGAGATCCAGTCTCTTGGTCAAAAGCCGAATCCGTTTTGCGCAAAACCAATGGCGTTGTGGAGACAGCAACCGAACAGGAAATTGCGGATGCCAAGGCAGTCATCGGCCGAAGCGGCATTGGTTGTGAACCCGCCTCTGCCGCAACGCTCGCGGGCATACGCAAAATGACCGCAGCAGGAGTGATTCGCAGCGCTGATACCGTGGTTGCCATCCTGACCGGTAATGTCCTTAAAGATCCGGATTATATTTACCGCTATCACATGGGAGATCTGCAAACTCCCACGGGCGATCGAATCGTTCCGACCTTTGGGAATCGACCTCAGGTGGTTGCGGGTGACGCAAACGCAATCGTAGCTTTATTGCAATCGGTGTGCGATTAAAGGCTACCAGCGATTCCGGCTACCGCCGAAGTCCCGTTGCCCACCGCCTTGGCCACCCGGACCGCCACCAGCCGGGCGCTCGCGGCGCTCCGGCGGCCGAGCCTCATTGACCACCAAGGCCCGTCCCATCAAAGCCCGTCCATTGCAGGTTTGAACTGCCTGTGTGGCCAGCGCGTCATCATTGATCTCCACGAACCCAAACCCCCGCGCTTCGCCGCTGAATTTATCGCGGAGAATATTCACGCTATCGACATGAATTCCCGCTTCTTCAAAGAACGACTGCAAATCCGCCTCAGTTGCCTTGTAGGGCAAATTCCCCACGAAAAGCTTAATCACACGACTCTCCTAACTGTTGTTCGGACATGCAAGGCGCCTGGGGTTTGCCAATCGACGGGGGGTTAATCCTGGATTACCGAGACTCCAAACCTACACGATTATCGTCCCACAAAAACACACTTTGTTGAATAGAAAAATGGCCGTCGCGATTGCGAGTGGGAAGGCATCCGTTGTGCCTGAGCCCGCTACCGAGGCGTAATTAAACCGCCTAATTTATCCTCCTCGGAGGCGGCAGAGCGCGGGAAGCGAGTGGAGTACGCCTCGAGATATTTGAGGCCCGAGCCCGTATTGTAAATGACAACTTTCTCGTTTGGTTCCAGAAAGCCAGTGCGCAAAAGATTTCGCACCGCGGCCACGCATGCGCCGCCTTCGGGAGCGGCGAAGATGCCTTCGCATCGAGCGAGCAACAGCGCTGAATCGATCATTTCATGGTCGGGAATGCTGGTGGCGGTGCCGCCGCTTTCTCGAACAGCCTGCAGGACGAGCGCATCGCCCAATGGCTTGGGCACCCGAAGGCCGCTTGCGACGGTGTGTGCGTCCGGCCAGAACTCACTTGTATCAGCGCCTGTTTCAAAGGCATGCGTGATCGGCTGGCACCCGGTTGCCTGCACGGCGATCATCTTAGGGCGATGGCTGCCGATCCAACCTAACTGCTCCAATTCGTGAAACGCCTTCCACATTCCGATAAGGCCTACTCCTCCGCCGCAGGGATACAGGATGGCGTCCGGCAGATTCCAATTCATTTGCTCGGCGAGTTCGTAGCCCATCGTTTTCTTGCCTTCGACGCGATACGGCTCCTTGAGCGTGCTGATGTCGAACCAGCCTTCGCAACTCGCCCGTTCGGCCACCATACGGGCGCAATCGCTGATCAGACCGTCGACCAGCGCGACATGAGCGCCAAAGGCTTTGCACTCCAAGAAATTGGCTTGCGGTACGTCGCTGGGCATGAAAATAAAGGCTTCCAGTCCGGCTCTGGCCGCGTAAGCCGCCAGAGCGCTGGCGGCATTGCCTGCCGAAGGAATCGCCAACTTTCGAAGGCCAAACTTCTTAGCCATTGTGACCGCCGCGGACAGGCCGCGGGCCTTGAAGGAGTCAGTCGGATTGCGGCCCTCATCCTTGACCCAGAGCTGCTCGGCGCCGATTTGGTTTCCGAGAGACCCCGTCTGAACCAGAGGCGTCCAACCTTCGGAAAGCGTGACCGCTTCGGACGCTTCGGCGGGCAAGACAGGCGCGTACCGCCACATGGAACTTGGCGCCGATCGAAGGCTGTCCTTGTCCCAAAACTGGCCAATCGAGTTGAGATCATAGTTGACCAGCAGCGGGCCCCCGCAGTCACATAGACCCCAGGCCTGCCCCGGTTTGAATTGTTTACCGCATCGGCTGCATAGCAACTCTGTAGGATTTCCCATATTCGATGTAAACATAGTACCGTTTAACCGGTTCATGTGGAAAAAAGTACCGATTTTAGCGAGTTTTATGAAAGTTCCGTAGCCTAGGAAGGATTAACTTATGTAAGATTGGAATCAGGTTGGAAAGAGTGAAATCTGAGGAATTTATTCAGTATCCACTAAGCCGCGATGAACATGCTGCGATGGCCCGATGCGTCGCCGCAATTCGGAGACAGTTGCAAGATGTTTCCGATTTATTCGTGGCCCGATATGGACGAGACAGCAGCATCGCCGACACCGCGGTGAAAAGTTTGATATCCTCGACGTTGCTCGAACATGAATTGCTGGCCCTCGAAGACGACATTTCCCTGCCTGATTCGAAGTTCGAAGACATGGCGCGTGCGGCTTATTAAGTTTTTTCCCGCTGTTTTCACCGGTATTGTTGTTTTCTGTGGGGCCCAAATGTGTCCTGCGCGGGAACTAATATCGCTGAAAAGCGGATTCCAGATCGAAGCGGATTCTCACCAAGAGGCAGACGGCGTCGTGACGCTCGAATTGTCCTCCGGCACATTACAATTCCAGGCAAACGAGATATCTCAAATTGAGGCGCTTCCGGACAATTCAGTCAGGGCAGCTGCCGCTGCTTCTGTTCCCACTCCCGTAACC
>JBARMQ010000148.1:0-9468 GCA_049802535.1 Bryobacteraceae bacterium
CATCGGAGGACTGGTGGGAGGCTTTGCTTTGGGCCTGATTGCCGGTTTGCCTGGCGCGCCGAAGTCGCCGCGAGAGATGCTATGGAAAATCCTAGCTGGACTTGCCATTTTAATTACTATTTACTCATTTACTAGAGAAATAGCGGCATATCCAAGCGTTTTACGAATGATTTATCGATAAAGTTGTTTCTTTTTCCTCATCCATGTAGTAATTAATAAGTCATAGGCATTGGGACAGGCTATTTTGCTGAGTGGGGCAAAGCAACTGCTGACGTTGCGCGGCCCGGCCGGCGTCCGTCGCGGTTTGGCACTCCAAGAGCTGAGTGTCATGGAAGACGGTTCCATCCTGATTCAGGATGGCGTGATCGCGGCCGTTGGAAGCGCCAGAAGGATTGAAAACTTAATCGAGGCCAAGCAGGCGTTGGTGGTTCCTGTGCAGGGGAAGGTTGTGATGCCGGCATTTGTAGACGCCGGCTTCAATTTAAGCGCCAACCGGAGTAACGGAGTCTCCCGCCGGAAGAAGGCGCCCGAGTTTCACGACGAGGCGGCGAACGTATTCCGAACCTCTTTAATTCATGGGACTCTTTGGGCGGAAGTAAAAGCGCGCGCTTACGACGGTGACCACGAATCGGTTATCCAGGCTCTTCGGCTGGTTACAAAGATTGGCCAGAATCATTTGTCAGTGTTGCGCACTTGGCGGCTTGAAACAGCGCCCCGACCGGACGAGGACGTAATGCACCGGGCTCAGGGGATACTGGCTTATTTGGTTCAACGGAAGTTGGTTGATTTCGTCGAGATATCGGCAGCCGATTTTCGATACGAAAGCTGCTTGAGTTTTCTGAGAAACGCCCGCAGCCTTGGATTGGGAATAAAGGCCGAGTGGCCGAGTGGGTCAGCGGCGGGATTTGAGGATTTCCTACCGGAGGTTGTACCTCAATCGGTTCAGATTCCCTTTCATGCGAATGCACACGCGCATGCGATGCTCGTACAGTCGCCTTCGGTGTTGGTCTTCACGCCGAGCCAGGAATTTGTAGAAGGCAATGCACAAAGTTCCGGATTGCGGACATTCGTCGATGCGGGAGCGGCGGTGGCATTAGCAAGCGGGTACGATATAACCCAGGCAGCGACAGTAAGCATGCAGATGACGCTAGCGCTGGCGGTGATTCGACGGCAGCTGACAGCGGAGGAAGCAATTACAGCGGCTACGGTGAACGGAGCTTGTGCTTTGGGAGTTGGACATCAGACGGGAACGCTTGAAGCGGGCAAGCGAGCGGACCTTATGGTGCTTTCCGTGAGTGACTACCGCGAACTGGCGCGCCAATTCGGCGTCAACCATGTTGACATGATTTGGAGAAAGGGAAAGCTAGTGTTTAATCGGAGTAAGTGGAGACCTCCCGCTTCGTGATCGAATGTGTTCCCAACTTCTCGGAAGGACGGGAAGTAAAGGTGGTCGATGCAATTGAAGCAGCGATTACCGGGGTACCGGGAACCATTCTGCTAAACCGCACTAGCGATTGGGATCACAATCGTAGCGTGTTCACGTTCGCAGGGTGCACTGAGGCAGTTTTGGACGCGGCTGTGGCAGCGGCGGCGACCAGTGCAAAACTAATCAACTTAAATGGTCATCGCGGCGTGCATCCACGAGTAGGCGCCTTGGACGTACTTCCGTTCGTCCCATTGTCCGGGTCGACCATCAATGATTGCGTGGAACTGGCGCACCGCGCGGGTCAGCGAATCTGGGACGAACTCGGGATACCGGTCTATTTTTATCAAGCGGCGGCGCTCCGGGCGGACCGTGTGAGGCTCGAGGATGTTCGGCGCGGTCAATTCGAGGCCCTACGGGAGCAGGTTGCAACCGAAGCTGCCAAGCGACCAGACATCGGCGGTCCAATGCTGCACCCAACGGCTGGCGCGGTGATTGTTGGCGCTCGCAAGGTCCTGATCGCGTTTAACATAAATCTACGATCGAACGACTTGGAATTTGCACAAGTCGTTGCCAAACGCATACGGACAAGCAGCGGTGGGCTCCCGGAAGTGAAGGCGCTGGGTTTGCGCCTACGAACGCGTGGCTTGGTTCAGGTTTCGATGAACCTTACGGATTTCGAAGTGACACCGCCACTGGCAGTTTATGCAGAGGTGAGCCGGCTCTGCGAGCAGCAAGGAATCGACATTGAGGAGAGCGAACTCATTGGCCTAGCTCCTGAAAAGGCGATTAATGAGGCGACAGCTGTTCAATTAAAGCTGAGCCACTTCAATCCGCTCCTCACGATCGAGGGCCGGATCCTCGCGAATCGCCCGGCGCGGTAGCGCTGCGGACTTTTGCCGGAGGGGGTTCGCTGGCGGCTAGCAACAGCGCCGGAATCTCCGCAGGCGTATTCGAAGTTCCCGCGAGAACACACTCACCAGTCGCCAGGTAATGGCGATATAACGTATCGGACCCAGGCCCTCCAATGATAAGCGAAAACACTTCGCGATCCTGCAACTCTAACGGAATCAGTGCGATCCAGTCGAAGGCGTGGCCGGAGGGCAAAGCCGCCAGAACGCCGTCAGGCGCATCCGACATCTCCCAGAACTGAATAGACGACCGGGTCATAACGTAGGGGAGATCCGCAGATTTCCCACTTTGTAGATGCACCCACGCTAAATGGATTACAGGGACGTTTATGGGTGGATTAAAAAAATAACTACGCGGGAGTGGGACTGGACCGGCCAAACACCCGGATCCCTTCGCGCAGCGAGCCCAAATGGCGAGCGAGCCTGGTAGAAGCGTACGCGGCGCCGTAGACAAAGCGCAACATGGGGCCGAAGCTGACCGCGGCGGCGTTGCCGAGGAAATATAAGCCGGGCACAGATGACTCAAACGACATTCTTAGGACTGGGGATCCGCCGGCAGTTCGAATGACAGCCCGCAAGTCCGATTTCAGAAAGGTTAACCTATCAAGGTTGACGCGATAGCCAGTCGCGGCGATCACGTGGTCGGCGACATTTGTGCATTCGACGCCGTTCGGATCAGTGAAGGACAGATGGGCACGGCCGGTTTGATGCGAGACGGCCTGCAGAGTGCGGCCCACATGTAGCGGAACTTTGCCCTCGACTTTACTTCTGCTGAACCATCCGGGCGCAGGGCCAAGGTGCCGTCTCGAGACGACGATACGAAAACGGTCCGGGGCTATATGGAACAGGAGCGGCGTATTAACGCACCACCAGGAACGCCAGCCGGGGCCTAATCCGGTTTGCGGCGCGCGTACTCGATCAAGCAGGGTCCTTGGCGCAGGAGGATTGTGGAATCGGATTTCCGGCCGACGAGCAAATAACTGGACGGAAGCGCCGGCATCATGTAGCAGACCGGCAAGGTCGAGAGCGGATGCGCCAGCGCCTAACACAGTGACTTCTTGTCCACGGAACTTACTGAGATTGTGGTGTTCCGAGCTGTGCGTGACCAAACCGTCCAAGCCGCGCAGCTTTGGCGGTACGTATTCAAAGTTGGTAATTCCAGTGGCGATCACCACCTTGCTCGCCCAAAGCACCTCCGAGTTGCTCAGTTGCAAGCGGAAGCGACGATCAATCCCTTCAATGAGATCCACATTAACCTGTTCGAGATTTGCTACGAATTTCCTTTGGAATGCGAGACCGTACGAGGAGAATGTGTCGAGAGAGACCGGTAAGCCGACGTCTTGATAGCCGATCCCTTTTCGACGGCAATACTCGCCAAGCGTTAATTCGGAATTTGGATGGTGAAGATTTGAGGCAAATCCTTCCGATTTGAGGGACATGCCCTTGGGCATGTGATCGCGCCATATCTTCATAGGGGTACCGAAGATACGAAAGCCAACGCCGCAAGCTTGGAGATTAGCGGCAAGCGATAACCCGTACGGGCCTGCTCCGACAATTGCGACATCGATAGTGGTTTCCATGACGTTTTATCCTTTGTTAGTACCTTGCTGCCGGTCCTAAGAGTACGGAAAAGAGATCCAATTCCTCCCCGAATTCCATTACACTAGGCTAACTTGGCGCAGTAACATTTACGAGATTGTGCCGGTACTAAGGGTTTCAGCGGAGAGGACTGAATTTGGCATTTGTTCTTCTAACCAGCACGTCGTGGTGGGCGTCGCCGGCACACATGGCAGTCGCCATAGCAGAAGCAGGCTGCGATGTGGCTGCAATATTTCCCGCGCGAGGAAGTCCACTGGCCGAAACAACTGCGGTTACAAGAAGGTTTGTATACCGGCCCTTTCAGCCTTTGGAATCCCTGCTAGAAGCGGTATCCCAGACGCGGCCGGAGATGATCGTTCCCTGCGACGATCGAGCCGTCACGCATCTTCATCAACTCCACGCCGCCGCGACCGAGATGGGAGAGGCAGGGATTTGGATTAAGAATCTTATCGAGAAATCAATCGGGCCGCCAGAATCATTCGCGGTTGCATCGTCTCGCTTTAGGCTGTGGCAGGTGGCGAAAGCGGAAAACGTTCTAGTACCAGAAATGAAACTGCTGGCGTCACTGACAGATCTGGACGCCTGGCGACGAGACCGGCCGTTGCCTTGGATCCTCAAAGCGGATGGCAGCTGGGGCGGTCACGGAGTGACAATCGTCAATACGCCGGAACAGGCAGCGCGGGCCTACCGCAAAATGCGACGGCCTGTATCGGCATTAGCAACGCTTAAGAGAGTGGTTGTGAATCGCGACTGGTTCTCAAGGGAGTCGTGGCGAGCCAACCAGAGAGCGGCCATCAGTGTTCAAGATCTGATCGAGGGCCGGCCGGCGAACTGTGTCGCCTTTTGCAAACATGGCCACATCATAAGTCTGATTGCCGTCGAAGTAGTCGCCGCGCAAAGTATTACCGGACCGTCGACAGTCGTGCGTGTCATTCGAAACGATCAGATGAGGATGGCCGCATCTCGGATCGCGGCACGCCTGAATTTGTCCGGATTTTATGGATTTGATTTCATGCTGGAGGAGCGGACTGGCGACGCATTTCTGATCGAAATGAATCCACGCTCGGCATTGCCTTGTCATCTCCGGTTGGGCGACGGGCAGGATTTAATCGGCGCGCTTGCGTCTGAAGTCGATTCGCAGCTGGCAGGCATTCCCGCAGACTTTGCAAGCGCACGCGCCTTTGCATATTTCCCGCAGGCTTGGCACACGAAGGTACCCAATGAGGTGATGGAGAGAGTGCAGCACGACATGCCGCGGAATGAACCTGCGCTGCTAAAGGAACTAAGCCGCGTGCCGTGGCCTGACCGCAGCCCGTTGGCAAGAATGCTCGATTGGCTTCGGAACCAGTCGTTCGAAGATCGCGCCCAAGAGAGCTGCGTGTTTGCCGCAGCAGCCGCTCACTTACAAGACGACGAGTTCGATTCGCCGGTAAGCGGCGCGGATCAGCTTACTCGTTGCGTCTCGTAAGAAGTCTTAATTGGCCGGGAATTGGATGATGACTTTAATATCGTCCGGGCGGCGCGCGATGGCTTGTGCCCAATTCTCTAAAGGCTCGCGGCGAGTGATCAGTTTGGCAAGCCATTCCTTGTTGGCCATTTTTAAAGCCTCAGCTCCCTCCTCAAAGTGCCCGCGATTGGCGTTGACGGAACCGAACATGACATTGTTATCGAGAACCATACTGCGGTTGATGGCGCCGACATCGACCGGCATGGGATGACCGGCGGCGGAAACGCCCGCAAGGCAGAGAACGCCGTCTTTGGCCAGATTGTTCAGCGAGTCGACGATAAGCTTGGCGACGCCAGCGCATTCAATGGCGATGTCGGGTTGGAAGCCGATTTTGTCGATGGGGCCGACATGGTAGGTGGCGCCAAGTTCGCGAACCAGATCGGGCTTAGCACCTTTCTCGACGACATCGAGAACATGCACCTCCAAGCCGCGCTGCTTTCCGAGCAGGGCAGCGAGGAGACCGATAGGTCCGGCGCCCGTAATTAGGACCGTCTTGGGCTTCCAAAGAGCACGCTCGCCGATTCGCTCAATGTGGTCCCACGCTTTAGCGACGACTGTCGTTGGTTCAAGCAGCACGGCCAATTCACCTAGCGTTGGATCCATGCGCACCAGAAAATCGGGCTCGATTCGAAAGCGTTCCGAGCAGTAGCCGTTGCGCTGCTTGATACCGCGTTCCGTGTAGAGGCCGTTACGGCACATGTCCCATTCACCGGCCGCGCAAGCAATGCATGGGATCGGGTCGGGCCGGCGAACAATTCCAACCACCAGATCGCCTTTTTGAAATCCGCTCTCAGCCGGGGCCTCTTCGACGGATCCCAGCGATTCATGTCCCAAAATTAGGCGCTCGCTACCGTCTGGAGGCCAGCCGTATTCACCGGAAATGATTTCGAGATCTGTCCCGCAGACGCCAACTGCGAGAGTTTTTACCAGTACGGATCCATCGCTGATCGGCGGTTCGGGAACATCCTCGATTCGAGCAGAATTGGCTTTGCCGGGGGTGACGGTGAGAGCTTTCATGTGCACCTATAGAGTAACCTTCACAAGATTGCGTAGCTCTTATACGACCCGCCGGGGCGGCTAAAGCGCTGTGCTAGCATCGAGCCATGAGAGCGAGGTCTTTCCCGGGGGCTTGGACTTGCTCAGATTCCTGATCAGCCCCATTCAAAGCTTCCAGGAATTTCTCCTCTTCGCTTATCGCGCTTTCCTGAACATTTTTCGCAGTCCTCACTATTACGATGATGTTTTCCTGCAAATGGACATCATTGGTATAGGAAGCCTTTTAATTGTGGTGTTGATTGGGTTCTTCAGCGGCGCAATTATCGCGCTGCAGATGTCGCGCGCATTGAACACCTATGGGGCTGCCAGCCAGGTGGGAACGATTGTTTCACTGACGTTGGTTCGCGAACTCGGCCCGGTGCTGACCGCGGTGATGGTGGCGGGCCGCAATGCTTCGGGAATGGCCAGCGAATTGGGATCGATGCAAGTAACTGAGCAGATCGATGCCATGCGCGCGCTTGGTACGGATCCCATGCAGAAACTGGTGACACCGCGTTTGACGGCGACAGCGATCATGCTGCCGCTGCTGACCGTGATCGCGGACGCCATCGGGCTGTTCGGGGCCTATCTGATTGCCGTTCCTTACTTACAGATCATTACGGCGCGCGAGTATTGGAGCACGTCCTGGCGCGCACTTGTCTTGAACGATTTGGCGCAAGGCCTGATTAAGCCATTTCTCTTTGGCATCATTATTTCGCTGGTCGGCTGCTTCTATGGACTTAGGACCACCGGCGGAACACAAGGCGTTGGGCGCGCCACGACCCAAGCAGTGGTCATTGCAAACATCTGGATCTTCTTCGTTACGTTGCTAATCGATCAGATCTTCGTGAACATGACATAGAAATGCCGGAAGCTAGCCAGTCAACCTCTAATAAGCCGGTACTCAATTTTAAGGCCGTAAGCCTGCGTTATGGCGACGCCTGGGCGCTTCGAAACATCAATCTGGTGTTGAGACCAGGGGAGACGCGCATAATCTTAGGTCAGGCGGGCGCGGGAAAAACGACGCTGATTAAGTCGGTCATCGGATTAGTTGGGGTGCAGGAGGGAACGATTCGGTTGTTCGACTCAGAAGTGACTTCGCTTAAAGAGCACGAGCTCTTTTCAGTGCGTAGCCGTGCCGGCATCGTGCTGCAGGAGGGCGGTTTGTTCGACTCTCTGAATATCGCGGACAACGTGGTGTATCCGCTGCAAAATCAGCAGGCCAGCAAAGACATGCCGCCCGAAGAGATGGACAAGCGGGTACGAGACGTGTTGAGGTTTGTCGAACTCGAGCAGACGCTTGAAAAGTTCCCGAGCGAACTTTCGGGAGGCATGCGGCGTCGAGTAGGCATCGCCCGGGCAATCGTGACGGAACCTCCGCTGGTACTCTATGACTCGCCGACGGCGGGCCTGGATCCGATAACCGCGAATACGATCATGAAGTTGATTGCGAAGGAGCGCGATACCAGGAATACGGCTTCGCTCATCGTGACTCATCGCTATCAGGACGGGGAATTGATGGCGAATTTCCGATTCGATCCGAAAACGCAGGAATTGATTTCCGTCAGCCAGAAAGAACATGCGGATCCAAACCTGACGCGCACTAAGTTTATCGTGATGAAAGAGGGGGCTATCGTCTTTTCCGGCACGCGGCAGGAGATTGAGGAATCAACCGATGACTATGTCAAACGGTTCGCCAGACACGATGATTAACTATGCCCAGTAAAGAAAAAGTAAGCATCGCGCAATTGAAGGTAGGGATCCTAGGAATTGTCGCGTTGTTCTTCATCTTCTTGTTGGTCTTTCTTCTGACTGGCAACACCAACTTGTTCACCAAAGAAGTACCGTTAAATACATTCACGGCCGATGCTTCTGCGTTGACGGGTGGCGCTCCCGTTCGCATCGCTGGCATCCTGGCTGGGAAGGTGAAATCCATCGCTTTGTCCGGCTCCAACGATCCTCTACGAATCGTAAAAATAGATTTCGAGGTGGATCAAGATAGGTTGAAGGACATACCAGTCGACTCGATCGTGTCGATCGCATCTGACAACCTGCTAGGCAGCTCGATGTATCTCAACATAAAGAAGGGTAAGAGCCAGGAGACAGTTAAATCCGGAGCGACATTAAAATCGACACCGCCGCTCGAGATTAACGGGTTTATCGAGCGCGGTAACGACGTTCTCGATTCGGTCCAAGCCATTTTGGCAAAGGTGGAGGACATTGTCGGACAGGTCGAAGTGGGCCACGGCACGATTGGCAAGCTGCTAGTGGACGAGACACTGTATAAGAGCCTGGAAGACACAGTTGCGCAGGTCCAATTGTTGGCGACTACGCTAAACTCCCGCAAAGGCACCCTCGGCATGCTGGTAAACGATGACCAGCTTTATGACCAGGCGAAGATGTTGGTTAGCCGGATCGACACCTTGACGCAGGGTTTACAACAAGGTCAGGGCACGGCGGGCATGATCCTCAAAGATCCGAAAATGTACAACGATCTGGACGCCAGCATTGTGGAATTGAAAACAATCCTGACGAATCTGAATGCGGGAAAAGGGACGGCTGGTTTATTGCTGAAAGACCCCAGGATTGCAAATCAAGTCTCGGGGACGATCGAGAAGATCGATTTGACGATAGATAAGATCAACTCAGGCGAGGGGACTGTTGGGCAACTATTAGTAAACCCACGGCTCTACGATGAGGCTACCGGCACAACGCACGAGTTACACGAGTTGCTGAAGGATTTCCGCGCGAATCCGAAGAAGTTTCTGCGGATCCAGCTTCATATCTTCTAAAATTTGAAGCAGCGCTACCTAGCGATTAACGCCGACGATTTCGGTTTCACCCCCGATGTGAATGCCGGTATTATCGAAGCGCATCGGCAAGGCGTCTTGACTTCGACGACGTTGATGGCTAACGGCGATGCATTTGAAGATGCCGTGAAGCTGTCCGCCGATGCGCCATCGCTCGATATCGGGTGCCACCTAGTGTTGGTA
>JBARMQ010000149.1:0-2537 GCA_049802535.1 Bryobacteraceae bacterium
TCCCAGGTCTCGATTTTGAGACCTGAAAAAGTTCAACATCTTCAGATATTTTGTTCTCGAAGAGTTGACTAGTCTCCAAAGATTTGCGTAGGCATGATTGTTGATTGACTCACAGGCCAATGACTCATCGAGCGGGAATGAGGCACCCCTCTGAGTTCCGGGCGGATCGTCGCCTATCCGGACAGAACCGCATTTTGGAGGATTCCGGATAGGCGGTGACTCGACCGGAACGGAGTCCCGCAGACGTGGTCGAGTTGTATCTCTGATCGCAGAAGGAGCCTTACCTCCCCGTCGTCACCGCGTCGTATGCTTGCTTCAGACTGGGGTCACCAAGGCCCATCGCCTCCTGCCGAGCCTTAATCCGGCCGCGCACGGCCTCGGCGTCGGAAAAGCTCTTGCCGGTCCAGAAGCGCTGTGCCGGATCGAAGTAGCCGGCATCGCGCAGGAACCACGCTCCGTACATCTGGGCATCGCCTAGAGTGTCGTCGATCTCGCTTGTCTTGAACGATCCGTCTGCCTGCAACGACTGCGACAGGCACCAATCCAGCATCCGCTGAATTTCGTCTCGAACGCGCGCCCGCGTCGGCTCATCCAACGACGGCCACGCGTAGCGGAAGACGATCACCATGTCCCAGTTCAAGTGGTTCTCGTAGTGGCCGCTCATGCGCGGCCCCGCCGGGTAGTCTAACTTGTCTAGCTCTGTGAGCCGCCGCGCGATCTGAGAGAGGTGCTGAACCTGTCCGTGAAGATCGCTGATGGTATGGAAAGTGATGCCGGTGTCGTCCATCTTCCACACGCGCCCATAGCGATCGACCAACCATTGTCCCCAGCAGCCGGTTTCGGGATTCTGCCACTTGTTGATGTAGTCGCGCATCGCATCCCCAATCCGCGGATCGAATGTGTACCCGGTGAGCTTGTGGCTGTAGAGCAGCCGCATGATCGCTGATGCCGTCTCGTCGAGCTCCTCGCGTTTGAACTCGCCCGTGTGCGTAAAGTTGTCGTAGAGCGCCGAGTCAAGCTGCGCGTTGAGCTTCTCTGGCGAGTTGATGCGGTCGAGGAGGTGCAGCGGATACCGGGGTTGCTTGTCGCGCGTAAGACCGTCTTCAACCGTGTAGTAAAGGCGCAGATACCACACACTGGGGTCGATGCCCATGCCCCAACTCCCGTCGTCCGCCTGTTGTTTTGTAGCCTGAGCCTGCTTGTCGGGCTGGTCCAGGCTCGCACGCAGATCGTCGATGCGCTTGCGGGTTGCCGCCACGTTCGGCGTGAAGTTTAGCCGCCAGCGGATCTCGCGGTAGATGTGCATGGAATACTGCATGTTCTGGCCGGCGGCCTGGCGCCGACCGAGCTCGCGGATGATCGGGCGCAGCTCCGGGTTAAGTTGCTTCAGCCGCCTTTCGCGCGCGATGCGCAGAGCGGAGAAATCCCAGTAGAAGCGTGCATCGCGCCAGCGGCGAACCCATCGCGACTCGCCCGGCGTGGGAGGCGGCGGTGTGAAGATGCCCGCGCGGCAGATGCGGTACGCGATGATTCCGCGCTCGATCTGCTCCCGGCACGCGAAGACGCCGATCGCGATGGCAAGCAGAAGGGCAACCGCAAACACCACGCGTCGGATCCACTTGGTCCTGCGCAACACTCTTCCTCACCTTGCATAAAAGTGTCTAGACGGGCCGATTCGAGGACGGCACTCGCCCCCTTAACCTGACCGGACCGACAATGTTCGGAGGCTTACCAAGCACTGCGGAATCCGATAGTCATCTTCGCGATTCGGGTGTATCGTCGGCAATCCGGACATTGATTTTCGAGTTCTGTCCGGTTAGGCGGTCATACGACCCGAACGCCTTGGCGCGACGAGGGACAATCCCGACGATGCTCTCCGACCGTATTAAGGAGAGTAGCTTCACCGTCTGCTAGCGTGTGACACTGTGTGCATTATGGATAATTTTCCCGAGTTCATGAAACATCCGGCAAACAGGATAGCGAGGTCCCATCAAGCGACTCCTGGAGTTGAGGGTTATGTTTTTGATGGAGAAGATAGTAGTCAAATGGCATTTTGGACCTGCAGCAACACTGCGAAATCCGCAGCGCACACCCATGATTACGACGAATACATGATTGTTGTGCAGGGATGCTACACATTGATCATCAATGGAGAACGCATACCAGTGAGAGCGGGCGAGGAATATTTCATCGCTCGTGGAGTGTCGCATAGTGGAGAAGTTCTTGCTGGAACTAGAACTATCCACGCATTTGGTGGCCACCGGGCGGAACGCGTCAAGGATTCGTAATCCAACATCCTGTTAATTTTCGTATGGTCGACAAAGCGGAAGTCTGCATACGGGAGGAATCGGGAGAGCTGAAATCTTCGAAAAGTTGAAATCAACAGCATTATGGCCGAAGCTGTATCAACCCCCGGACGTGACATAGTAGAGCGGGTTGTAGCTAAGGGCCGCCTCTCAGGCAAGAGTTATGAGCATGAGGAGAGCAGAAATGAACTCAACCAAACAGGCAGCGAGGATCGCAGGGGTGCTGTACCT
>JBARMQ010000150.1:0-2517 GCA_049802535.1 Bryobacteraceae bacterium
GCTCTCCTGAGAATCCTTCGGGAGGTTCCATGTAGTCGAACACCACCTCCGAGTTCTGGATTGACGACATGTAGTCAAGAGTACGGCCGATAGCCTCCTGTGACAGATACATGACAACCCCGAGCCAAGTGAAAAACGTGGGCGAGTTTTGCTGAAAGCCTGCGGCGACGAGCTTCTCTCCCAGATCGTCCTGCTCGAAATCGACTGGCACGAGAGTGAGGCATGGCGGAAGTGCGATTTGAGCTTCAGCGAGGCGCTCGAGTTTCCATGCCTGCGTCGCGGGGTGGTCCACCTCAAAGATACGGATCTGTTGTGCGCTGTGGGGATTCCGGAGAGCGAAAGTGTCGAGTCCGGCGCCAAGGATCACGATCTGGCGAACTTCTCCTTCGACAGCCTTTGACAAGGCATCTTCCGCAATCCGGCTTCGCGCGGCGGTGAACAGACGTCCGATGTTGGCCAAGGGGTGTCCCTTAGCAAATTGAAGCACTTCCTTTTCGTCTTCACGCAGAATCTTCATGGCAAATGGGTCATGAAGAATTGAGCCATGATCGAGCACCTGATGAGCAGCTCGTTGCCGGGCGATCATCAGGGCTGTGCGGCTGGGTTCATTCGGCTTCATGTTCGAGGTCTCCGTTCTCGTCCATAGTTGGTCGCAGGGGTTGCCGTGTGCACGACGGGCGCCGCGCACGATATCTTCCACTCAATTAGATACCTCCGGGATCCGGTCTTGGCCGCCGGCATACGAAGAGTGAAGGGCGGCAAGCGCTTGGGGCCGGTGCAAAACGGGCTATCGGAAATTTCGCCCAGAGGGGTTAGCTGCCTTTCCCCGAAACCTCTCCTATGCCGTCCCTGACGGGACTCGGAATTTCTCTACCATTTCCGTTCCCGGCACTGCCGTGCCGGACTACAGATTGTTCCGTCCCTACGGGACTGCAGGGGCTGAAGAGACCGCGGAAGTGGAATAGAGAGGGTAAATACAGTCCAGGATGGTGTCCCCGTAAATCCCCGGAAATATTTTTTTTCGGAGGCTTGTAGAATTCCGGTTTGGCCGTTCGTCGTTGTAGTGAAGGCCGGTAGAGAAGGCCGCCTGAAGGATTATTACAGGAGAAGACATGCCGCAATATCTAGTTGCTGTTCAACACCCCGAAAACTACGACGCGTCGCTGAAGGTGAAGCGATGATTCGCGATATCAGCGCACTCAACGAGGAGATGGATGCCGCAGGCGCCCGGTTCTTCGCAGGCGGTCTGGAATCGACAAGCCATGCTAAGTCGCTGCGCAAGCAGCCGGACGGCAACGTTTCCATCACCGACGGCCCCTACCTCGAGGCCAAGGAACATATCGGTGGCTTCTGGATCCTCCAGTGCGCCGACATGGACGAAGCGCTGGCCTGGGGACGTAAAGCCGTCGTAGCCTGCCGGGCTGCTGTCGAGGTGCGAGCGTTCCTCAGAATGCGGCCGAATAGAAAGTCACTTAGCCACGAGGACGCGCAATGAGAAAGCTCGCAAAGCGGGCACCCATGTCCAACAACGAGAGGATCGAAGTCCGGCGGATTCACGAGATGTCTGATTTTCCGGAAGAGGTCCGGAAGACGGCGGAAGGTTTCGAGCAACTGACCCGGTAATCTCATACGTATGAGCGATGTCCATAAGACAATTGAGGCTGTGTGGAAGATTGAGTCCACCCGCCTGACAGCCGCGATTGCTCGCGTCACCCGCGATATCGGCGTTGCCGAGGAGCTGGCGCAGGATGCGCTCGTGACTGCCCTCGAGGTTTGGCCCGAGGAAGGCATCCCTGACAATCCCGGGGCATGGCTGATGACGGCGGCGAAGCGGCGCGCGATCGATTCATTCCGGCGCGGCCGCATGCTCGTGCAAAAGCATGAAGAGGTTGCCCGCGAGCTGGAGTGGCAACAGCAGCGGCTTGGAGACGCTTTGGAGCACTCGCTGGATCAGGTGATCGATGATGACGTGCTGCGGCTCATCTTCACCGCGTGCCATCCCGTGCTTGCGGTGGAAGGACGCATCGCGCTCACGTTGCGCCTGATCGGCGGCCTCACCACGACGGAGATCGCGCGTGCGTTTCTTGTGCCGGAAAAGACGCTGGGCCAGCGAATCTCTCGCGCCAAGAAGACCCTCTCGGAGGCACACGTTCCCTTTGAGACACCGAGTGGGGACGAGTTGCGTCGCAGGGTTGAGTCCGTGCTCATGGTGGTCTACCTGATTTTCAATGAGGGCTACACCGCGACCTCGGGCGATGAATGGATGCGGGCAGCTCTCTCTGAAGAGGCGCTGCGCCTGGGGCGGATGCTGGGGCAACTACTCCCCGGCGAATCGGAAGTTCATGCACTTGTGGCATTGATGGAGTTGCATGCATCGCGCAACGCAGCGCGCCGGGGCAAAAGCGGCGAGGCGGTCCTATTCCCGGATCAGGACCGCTCCTTGTGGGACTACGCGCAGATCCAGCGGGGAATGACCGCGCTCGAACACGCGCAAAGACTAGGCGGTGGCGCGAAACC
>JBARMQ010000151.1:0-3779 GCA_049802535.1 Bryobacteraceae bacterium
AAACTGAATGAAAGCTTTTGAAATCCGCGAGTTTGGACTCGACAAACTGGTCTTAGCCGACCGCGAAATCCCCACTCCCGGACCTTCTGAAGTGTTGGTTCGCTTAACCGCCGCATCGCTTAACTACCGCGACTTATTGGTGGTGCGAGGTCAATACAACCCGCGCATGAAGCTGCCCATGATCCCTCTCTCCGATGGCGCGGGCGTCGTTGAGTCCACCGGTCCTGGCGTCACCCGCTTCAAAGCGGGCGATCGCGTTGCAGGAATTTTCATGCAAACCTGGATCGATGGTCCCCCAAACCGGGTAGTGCGTGAAACCGCTCTGGGCGGATCGATTCAGGGCGTACTGCGCGAGTACGCCGTCTTCTCCGAGCACGGTCTGGTAGCAAGTCCTCCCCATTTAACGGACGTTGAGACGGCCTCGTTACCTTGCGCTGCCGTAACGGCATGGCATGCACTCTTTGAAGCCTCTCCGGCGGAACCCGGCGAATCGGTACTGCTCCAGGGCACCGGCGGAGTTTCTCTCTTCGCCCTTCAATTCGCAAAAGCGGCCGGCTTGAGAATCATCATTACCTCCAGCAGCGATGAGAAGCTAGAACGTGCCCGCCAGTTGGGAGCAACCGGCACCATCAATTACAAAACCAATCCCGATTGGGACAAAGAAGCGCGGCGGTTGACCGGCGGCATCGGCGTGGACCGCGTTATCGAAGTCGGGGGCAGTGGAACATTCGCAAAATCACTCCAGGCCGTTCGTGTTCACGGTGTCGTCAGTACCATCGGCGCGCTCGCCGGCTCCGATGCCGCTGTCAGTCCCATCCCGATTTTGATGAATAGTCTGCGAGTCTTGGGCATCTACGTCGGCTCACGGGCTATGTTCGAACGAATGACCCGGGCCATCGAACTTCATGGTATTCGGCCCGTGATTGACCGCACATTTCCGTGGACCGATTTCCCTTCGGCCTTGCGATACATGGAAGCCCAGCAGCATCTAGGGAAAATCTGCCTGACTTTCAGCTAAGCGAGAGCCTCACAGGTTCATAGTATCTGCCACAATTAAGGACGTGGCCGATTTTCCTGACACTGAAATAGGGAAAATAGAAGAGCTTCGGAGCCTCAACTTACTGAATGCCCAGCGAGAGGAGCGCTTCGATCAAGTTACTCGTCTTGCCTGCTCATCCTTAAAAGTCCCCATCGCCGTCATCTCAATTCTGGATCGTGACCGTTTCTGGTTTAAATCTGTAGCCGGCATCGACGTCGAACAAATCTCTAAGGAGCGGTCGTTCTGTGTCTACGCGGAGGGCGGTTGCCTTATTGTTCCGGATGCCGCCATCGACCCCCGCTTCCGCGATAATCCGTTAGTCACTTCTTCGCCGCATGTGCGCTTCTACGCCTCTGCGCCGATTCGCCTGGGCGACGTTCTAATCGGGAATTTTTGCGTCGTAGATCAAGTTCCGAAACTTCATTTCGGCGCAGCCGAACTTGAAATCTTGCAGGATCTCGCCGCCTTAGCCGGCGATCTGATCGAAACGCGCTTCTCGAGTCATCATCTGGTGAAAACGGAGGCCGCTCTTCACCAGGCGGAGCTTCAATATCGCGCCCTGGTCGAAAACAGCCCCATCGGCATCTATCGCACTTCGGTTGACGGCCAAATCCTACTCGCCAATCCATTCATCGTGAACATGTTGGGATATGAGTCCTCGGAAGATCTGATGAACCAGAACCTTGAGCGCGACTTCAAAGTCTCCGATCGCGCGCGATTTCGAGAACTGCTGGAACATTCGGGCGAACTCACCAACTACCGCACCACCTGGTTTGCCAAAGATGGCCATCCGGTCCTGGTGAATGAGTGCGCCAAAGCCCTGCGTGACGAATCCGGCCATATTGTCTTTTATGAAGGCACAGTAGAAGACATAACAGCGAAGGCCGTCGCTGAAGCGAAGTTGCGCGAGCAAGAGCAACGTTGGGAGATGGTCGTACGCGCGACGAAAGACGGCATTTGGGACTGGAATCCAAGCGGTCAGAATATCTTCTATTCGGACCGGTATTTCGAAATGCTGGGATATGCTCCGGGCGAAATTGCGCAGGATGGGGAAGTCTGGCGCCGGCTTGTCTTCGAAGAAGATTTCGAACGCGTAAGCGCTTTGCTCGAAGCCCATCTGCGAGGAGAATCCGAGTTCTATGAAGCGGAATACCGCATGTGCGCCAAAGACGGGTCTTTGCGCTGGATCCTCTCGCGCGGCAAGGCCCACGTTGCCGGCAATGGCGGCGTCACCCGCATCGTGGGCGCCCATACCGACATTACGGAACGCAAGCATAACGAGGAACGGCTCAACAAACTGCAGGAGCAATACCGCCTGCTGTTCGATTCCAACCCGCTGCCCAGTCTGGTTTACGAAATGGAAACGCTTCGCATTCTTGCCGCGAACGCCATGGCCGAACAATTGTATGGTTATTCGGGCAGCGAATTGCTTGAGATGACTGTCGACGATTTGGTCCCCGGCGATCTGCGCCTGGATTTCTCAAACTTTGGCGATAGCGGCGTCGCAATGGGACGGCCACCGCGCCGTGAGCATGTCACGAAGAACGGGCGGAGATTGGCGGTCGAAGTCTCCAGCCACTGCCTGGATTTTGGCGGCCTAAGCGCCCGATTGGCGACCATTAACGACGTAACGGAGATGAGCCGCATTCAGGATCAACTCCGCCACGCGCTGACGGAAGCCACTGAGGCTGCTCGCGCGAAGTCCAGTTTTCTGGCTACCATGAGCCACGAAATCCGCACGCCGATGAATGGCATCCTCGGAATGGCCGGCCTTCTTCGATCTGTTGGCCTGACGGCTGAGCAAGAGGAGTGCGTCGAGACGATCCAGTCTTCGAGCGAAGCGTTGCTCGCCATTATTAATGACATCCTCGATTATTCAAGGATTGAATCAGGCCGGATGCCGCTGGAACGAGTGGCCTTTCCTCTCCAAAAGATGGCTCGCGATGCCTTCTCCCTAATCGCGGTTTCTGCCGCGCAAAAACAACTCCTGGTCTCGTTAGAGTTCGATCCCCGGCTCCCAGCGCGCGTCTTGGGCGATCCTGGTCGCGTTCGTCAGGCCTTCCTCAATCTGCTGAGCAATGCCATAAAGTTTACGGAGGCCGGATCGATCGCTGTAAAAGTTTCGCTTGTTTGGGAAAACTGCGTCGACGATCTGTGCCAGGTGCGATTTGAGATTACCGACACCGGTATCGGCATTTCCGCCGAAAGCACCGTGGGTTTGTTCGAGCCATTCACGCAAGCCGACGCCTCCACCACCCGTCGATTTGGCGGCACTGGCCTCGGCTTAGCCATCTCGAAAAACTTGGTCGAAATGATGGGCGGCCATATCGGATGCGAAAGCGAGCTGGGAAAAGGCTCTACGTTCTGGTTCGAACTGCCTTTCGCGACCCCGCTGCCTTCCCAGTCCATCGCGGCCGCAATCGAACATTCGACGACGCTTCGCTAAGCGCGCTGGAACGGCCGTCTCGCAGCGGGCATGCGCCGCAACATGGTGCGGCGCTTCAATGAGGCCATGACCTCTCGGTCATGGAAACAACTCCGCTCCCGTTGGTAACGTCCCCTATGACGCGCTTCAATGAGGCCATGACCTCTCGGTCATGGAAACAAGACTGCCGGAGCCGGGTAGAGCATTTGGATTGGTGGCTTCAATGAGGCCATGACCTCTCGGTCATGGAAACCAAGTGCCTTGCAGCGGCCTTTATCGTAGTAGAGTTGCTTCAATGAGGCCATGACCTCTCGG
>JBARMQ010000152.1:0-14817 GCA_049802535.1 Bryobacteraceae bacterium
TCGCATTCGAGCGGACAGGAGAGGGTGACTTCCCGTTCGATTCCGCAACATAACGGGCAGATGTCTCCGTGAACGGCGAGGCAGAAACGCTTGGCGCGGCGTTTGCCGCAGATCTTGCAAAGTACGGGTTCGGGCATGGAGTTAGGAAGCGGCCGCCTTCATGTTGGCAGCAATTTCGGCACCCAATCTGACGGCGATTCGTGAAGCCTCTGTAGTGAATTCCGCCTGGAGTTGAGGCATAACCGCACCCATTTTCTTTTCGAGATCGGGCGCAAGTTCAGCCGGCTGATGGCGGGAAACAGAAGTGCGATAGGCTATCAAGCGCCGCACCTCGGAATCACTGAAGTAGTGGGCGATGATCGGGACGAGCCCATCGACGAACAAGTCGGGAGTGAGCTGAAGGCGCATGCGGCGTGTCCAGTCCGCCAAGAATTCCGGCGAACGGTTAGGATCAGCCTGCAATAGCGCGGCACGGCTAGTGTCGATGGCTTGATCGCGATGCTGAAGCAACATTTTGCGCACGCCGAGTACGTCACAGAAATTCCGTATGTCCGCTTCGAACGCGGGATAGATCCGGCCGCTACCGATCGCCGGTTGGCCGGCATGGGCAAATTGCGCAAGGCAAAGCATCAGGGCCAACAGGCGCATCTGGGCGCAGTGTAACACTGGCCCTTAAATCATCACCCGGCAACGCCGCCGGGAAAGGAACGCGGCTTGTTACACTCGAAGTGCCGTAATGCGGGATATACGGATTGCTCTTCGCGCGGCTAGGAAAAGTCCAGGCTCGACGGCCGCCGCGCTGTTGACAATGGCGCTCGGATTGGGAGCATCCACCGCCATGTTCGGTGTCATCGATGGCGTGTTGCTGCGGCCACTGCCAGGCAAAGATCCACAACGCGTGGTTCAGCTCTATCAGAGCTACGAAGGCGTCACTCGGGGCTTACTGTCGATGAAGGATTTCATTGACTGGCAGGGTCGCGTGCACTCCTTAGAGAGCATGGCCATCTACCGGATGGATTTTTCTAACTTTACCGGCGGTAAATCGCCGGCGTTGGCTCTTACTCTCGATTGCGATCCGACGCTACTGAACGTTCTTGGCGCGAGACCCAGCCTGGGGCGAGGATTTGCGGCAGACGAAAATCTGCCCGGGCACGGGTTAGAGGTTCTGCTGGCTTGGCAATTCTGGAAGACCCAGTTTGCAGGCAATGACCACATTGTGGGAAGCAAGATCTATCTTGACCAGACGCCGTACCAGATCATCGGTGTGCTTCCGAAAGATTTCCGGTTTGCGGGACAGGCTGCGGGTGTCTCGATTTGGCGTCCGCTCACATTCGACTTCAAAGATCCGAGGAATGCAAGGGGGGTTCCCGCCTATTTCGGGATTGGGCGCTTGGCGCCTGGCGCGACGGCCGGCGAAGCTAGCAGCGAACTGAACTCCATACAATCGCAGCTGGCGCAGGAATATCCAGAGGCGGATCGGGGGAAAAAGGCACTGTGTGTCCCCTGGCGTGAAGCCATCAGCGGCAATGTGCGGCCAGCATTGTTGCTGTTATTTGGCGCGGTGGGATGCGTTCTGCTCATTGCTTGTGGGAATACAGCCAGCCTCATGCTGGTGCGGGCGGCAGGACGTCAAAATGAGATGTCGATTCGTATCGCCCTCGGCGCCAACCGTGTGCAACTCGCGCGCCAGTTGCTAGCCGAGAGCTTGCTGTTATCGCTCACCGCCGCGGTATTTGCGGTCGGAGCGGCGTGGGCCGCGATTCAAGTCATTCGAAGCCTGCCAAATACCAAGATTCCCAACAGCGAGTTGATAACGCTCGATTGGCGAACGGTCGCGTTCGCCTCGGCCATGGGCGTCCTTACTGGTGTCTTGTTCGGCCTGATACCCGCTTGGCGAGGGTCCGACCGTGTCAACGATTCGCTAAAGCAGTCGAGCACGCGGTCTAGTGAAACCCGCGCCCAAAGACGGTTTCGCGCGGTTTTGGTAACCATCGAAGCGGCTTTGGCGGTGATGCTCTCGATCGGCGCAGGGCTGCTCATTCATAGTTTCGTTCGGATTGCGATGCTGAATCCCGGCTTCAACCCGGCTAAAGTTTTGGCGTTGACCGTGTCGTTGAGCGGCACACAATACGAGGCCCCTGGAAATGGAACGCTTTACACTGACGCCGTCTTAGAGAAGGTACGGGCGCTGCCTGGTGTGCGCGATGCGGCTTTCGGTAGCAGCCTTCCATTAGGGGTTACCAGCGGAAGCGGCCCGGCGCTGGTTGAAGGCGAGGAACGTCTTCCGTCGGCGCCTCCGGCCATGTTTAGCTACGTTACTCCGCACTATTTCAAAACAATGGGTATACCGCTTGTTGCGGGACGCGATTTTGACGGCCGCGACAATGCCCACTCGCGTCCCGTGGCGATCGTCAATCAGGCTTTCGCTCGAATTCTCCTGCGCGGTGAAAATCCGATTGATAGACAGACGAAATACTACCGGCAAACGATTTGGCGGCAGATTATCGGTGTGGTGGGCGATGTCCCAGAGGTGAGCTTCGAACGGGGCGTAGAACCTGAGGTCTACATCCCCAACGCTCAGGTGGAAGCTCTCTGGACTAACTTGGTCGCTCGAGTGGCTGGCGACCCGAATTCGATGGAGCGGGCTGTGAAGGAGAAGATGGCGGAGGTGGATCCTTCCGTTCCGGCTTATTCGGGCAGGCACTCAATGGCTGACGTCGTTCAGCGGGCGTTAGGATGGCGCAGTTTTAGCACGTCGATCTTGGGCATCTTCGCGATTATCGCGATACTGTTGGCGTCGGTAGGAATTTATGCCGTCATTGCTTATTCAGTGGCGCAACGGACGCCGGAGCTTGGCCTACGCATGGCCCTTGGGGCACAACCGTCGGAAATTTTGATGATGGTGATGCGGCAAGGGATGATTCCAACCGCCGTCGGCGCAGTAGCGGGGGCGTTGATTGCTATGGGTGCGTCGCGATGGCTGCACGACCTGCTGTTTCGAGTAACAAATCTCGATCCTTGGGCCTACTTGGCCTCGGTTGCACTAGTGATAGGCGTGACGGCCGCCGCTTCTATTGGACCAGCGCTACGGGCCGCAGCGGTCGACCCGAACCGCGCCTTGCGGAATGAATAAGCGCATCTCTCTCAGCGAAGGGCGCGTGGTTAGACATCCAGATTGCGGACGTCGAGAGCGTTCTCCTCGATAAATTTCCGGCGGCTTTCCACATCCTCGCCCATTAAGGTGGAGAAGATCGGCTCGCTTTCAGCCACGTCTTTGAGGTCGACCTGCAGCAGGGTTCTGGTTTCGATGTTCATGGTCGTTTCCCATAACTGTTCGGCATTCATTTCCCCGAGGCCTTTGTAGCGTTGTACATTGACCTCGCGTGTGCCCTCTGCCTTCACCATGTTCAAGAGATCGCGCCACGACGGTTGCACATCGCGGCTGCTCTCACGCACGACGGTGAACGGCGGAACGTTGTGGCGGGCAACACTCTTCATGAGCGCGCGCAGGCGGCGAAATTCCGGCAGGGCCAGGAATTCGGTGTTGATGTAGCGCGTCGCTGAGGTTGGGTCTTTATAACCCACCATCCAGGCTGAATGTTCCTCTTCGCGTTCGACGGTAACTTCGAGCTTGGCGTCTCGTAGCCGTTGACCCAAAGCTTCTACGTTGGCTGGGTCCTGAAGGTCCGTTTTGGCGTCGATCGGTAGTGAGACATCGGCCAAAACGTCCACCACCCGGGGATCGCGGACGCGGCGCTCCAGGCGGCGGCATACCTGCGCCACTTCATCGAGAGTCATCAGGAAGCTACGCAGCTCGGCACCCTCGATCGTCTTAGGCGCTTCGCTTCCGGCTGCCGCGAGCTCAACCGTCAAGTGTTCAGTGGCGCGACGCAAAATCTCGCGCGTGAACTCTTTCTCGTTCTTAATATATTTTTCGCTCTTGCCCTTCTTGATGCGATAGAGGGGCGGCTGAGCCACAAATACCTTGCCGCGCTCGAGTAACTGCTGCATGTGGCGGAAGAAAAAGGTCAGTAGGAGAGTACGGATGTGGGAGCCGTCGACATCGGCGTCGGTCATGATGATGATCTTGCCGTACCGGAGCTTGGCTATCTCAAATTCCTCGCCTTTGCCGATGCCAGTCCCGATAGCGAGGATCATATTGCGGATTTCCTCGTGCGCGAGCATCTTGTCGTAGCGAGCTTTTTCAACGTTGAGGATTTTGCCTTTCAACGCGAGAATGGCCTGATAGCGCCGGTCCCGGCCAGATTTGGCGGTGCCACCCGCGGATTCACCTTCCACCAAGAAAAGTTCGCAACGGTCCGGGTCACGCTCCTGGCAGTCATAAAGCTTGCCCGGCAACCCACCAGAATTAAGAGCGCCCTTACGGCGGGTCAGATCGCGTGCGTTTCTGGCAGCTTCGCGCGCACGCGCGGCTTCTACAGCCTTGGCGATGATGCGCTTGGTTACGGCTGGATTCTTGTCGAAGAACTCGCCGAGTTTTTCATTGACCAGTTTGGCAACGGGTCCACTGATATCAGAATTGAGTTTTCCTTTCGTCTGTCCCTCGAATTGCGGCTGCGGCAGCTTAACGCTGATAACCGCCGTGAGACCTTCACGAACATCGTCGCCGGTTAGCGTCTCCTTGGTATTCAGTTGCTGCGCGACAGCGTTGATGGTGCGCGTCAAGGCCGAGCGAAAACCACTGAGGTGTGCGCCGCCGTCAACGGTGTTGATGTTATTGGCGAAACTATAGACGATTTCCGAATAGGAGTCATTGTATTGCAGCGACACTTCGATCGAAAGCAATCCGCCGTTGGCTAGCTCGACTTCGCCTTCGAAGTAGATGGGCGCATCGTGAAGTACACTCTTGCCCCGGTTCATGTGCTTAATGAATTCGGCAACGCCGCCGACATAGAGGAACTCTTCGACGCGGATATTCTCGCCGCGTTCGTCTGTGAGGGTAATCTTCAGGCCTTTGTTCAGAAATGCGAGTTGGCGCAAACGTTGAGCTAGCGTGTCGAAGTTGAACTCAGTAGCGTCCATGATGGCGCCGTCGGGTTTGAAAGTGATCTTAGTTCCGGTCTTTGACGACTTGCCGGTGCGGGCAAGCGGCGACTTTGGGATACCGCGTTCATAGTCCTGTTCCCAAGTGGATTTGTCGCGCCAAATTTCCAGATGGAGGGTTTCCGCCAACGCATTGACGCAGCTGACGCCGACGCCGTGTAAGCCGCCGGAAACTTTGTAGGTATTCGAATCGAACTTGCCGCCGGCGTGAAGCTTTGTGAGCACGACCTGCGCGGCGGAGACACCTTCTTCCGCGTGGATGTCTACTGGAATTCCACGGCCATTATCGACGATGGTGATGGAATTATCGATGTGGATGGTGGCGGAGACTTCGGTACAGTAACCGGCCAAGGCTTCGTCCACCGAATTGTCAACCACTTCGTACACAAGATGGTGGAGGCCCAGTTCACCGGTCGAGCCAATATACATGGCGGGCCTGAGGCGCACCGCCTCCAGACCTTCGAGCACCTTGATACTGGTGGAATCGTAATTATCGTTTTGAGCCACTGTTGCCATATTCTTTTTGACTTAATTCGTTCGAACCGCGGTCAGATGCGCATCGGCATGACGACGTAGCGGTTGATGGAGCCCTCGGGCGCGCCGTGCGGCCGCAACTCTCCAGCACTATTGAGATCTTTGAAATGAAATTCTATTGCCTCCTGCCCCGCGGTCCGAAGGAAATCGAGCAGATACACGGCGTTATAGCCGATTTGCAAATTGGGGCCGGCGTACTCGACCGGGATGGTCTCTTCGCTTTCGCCGGTGTCGGGAGTAGCCGAATGAATGCGGAGCTCGCCCGGCAGCATTTCGATGCGAATTGAGTGCGATCGTTCGTCCGAGAATTGGGCGACACGCTCGATAGCGGCCTTGAATTCATCCCGCTGGATGATGACTTGATGCGGATGTTCCTTAGGCAGCACTCGTTCAAAGTCCGGGAAGTTTCCGGTCAGCTTACGGCTGAGAAGCAGGCGCTTGTCGATTCGAAAAAAAAGATGGTTTTCGTTGCCGGAAAATTCAATCACCTTGGTCGCATCGTCGCTCGCCAGCTTCTGAATCTCTGTCATCGCTTTCTTGGGGAGCAACGCGCGGAAAGGCGTCTCGAGACCGGGAAGGGGCACTGCCCGTTCCGCCATCGCTAGCCGGTGGCCGTCAGTTGCGACCATCACTAATCCTTGCGGGTTGAGGATGAGAAGCGCTCCGTTCAAAGTAAAACGGGACTCTTCGGCCGAGATGGCGAAAATTGTGCTCGCAATCATCTGCGACAGGGTGCTCAAAGGGATTTCAGCAAGAACCTCCGGCATCTCCGGCAATTCAGGAAAGCTCTCGCGCGACATGCCGGCGATACGCGTTCGTGAACGCCCGCAGACCAAGCTGGCCCATTGATTGTCGCCCAGCTTGACTTGCACCTCGCTATCGGGCAAGAGACGCACGTAATCGAGCAGACGCCGTGCCGGAATGGTGCCCGCGCCTTCTTTCTTGACGCGGGCCGGACAGGCGCAGCGAATGCCTAATTCGAGGTCGGTGGCAGTGAGCCAAACTTGATCCTTGCCGGTTTCGACAAGGATGTTCGAAAGAATGGGAATGGTTGTCTTGCGTTCCACTACGCCCTGGGTGAGCCCAAGTTCCCGCACCAGATCGGACTTGCTAACGGAGAATTCCATATTTGTGCTTTTCGTGTCCTTCGTTGGCTCAACCGGCAGCAGCTTCTATATCTGCTAAAAAGCTGATTCCAGATAGTAAAGAGAGAACCGTAATCGTAAGGGCTGTGGAAATGTTGATTTCTCCCTAAATTATAGCAAAATTACGGAGTTCCCGCATGTCAAACTTGTGGATTTCCAGCGTTCAGAAGTGCCTAAGGTTTGCCGGTTCCGGTGTTGCACAGGGACGCAATGGTTATCTCGCGGCTCGATGTGGAAAAAGGCCATAAGTCTATTGGAACGAGTCCATTATGCTCTGAATAAGGCTGTTTAAATTTGCGTCACGCTGGCGCAACTCTTCAATCTTCTGTACGGAGTGGAGCACAGTAGTGTGGTGTTTGCCACCGAAGAAGCGTCCAATTTCGGGCAGCGAGGCGCGGGTGAGTTCCTTCATCAGGTACATGGCGATTTGCCGCGGGTAGGCGATTTGCTGCGTGTTGCTCTTGAGCTTGAGCTGCGATGGCTGCATTGAGAACTTCTCGGCAACCGCGCGAACGATCGAATCCATCGAGATCTTGCGGTCTCCCGGGGTGCCAAGGTGCTTTAGTGTTTGCTGCGCCATGCTAAGGGAGATGGGCTGGCCGGCCAGCGATGAGACCGCGATTAAGCGCGTGAGCGCTCCTTCTAGCTCGCGTACGTTCGACTTGGCGCTTCTGGCGATGAAGATACGGACATCCTGCGGCAGGCGGATGCCGTCCGATTCGGCCTTCTTGTCGAGAATGGCCATTTTGGTCTCGAGATCCGGCGCCTGGACGTCAACGATCAAGCCCCATTCGAAGCGCGAGCGCAAGCGCTCGACCAAGCCGGGCAACTGATCGGGACGCGAATCGCTGGATATGACGATCTGTTTTTGATGATCGTAGAGTTCGTTAAACGTATGGAAGAACTCTTCCTGCGTGCGTTCCTTGCCGGCGATGACGTGAATATCGTCGATCAGCAAGACGTCGGCGGACCGGTAATGGCGATGGAACAGCGGCATGCGATCGAGCTTGATCGAATTGATCATCTCGTTCATAAAGCGCTCGCTGGAGGTATAGACGATGTTGAGAGTGCCGTAGTTGTCCAGCAGAGACCGTCCGATGGCGTGCATGAGATGCGTCTTACCAATGCCGACACCGCCATAAATGAACAGGGGATTGTATCGGCGGGAGGGCGTCTTAGCGACAGCTTGAGCCGCTGCGTGCGCAAGTTGGTTGGAGGAGCCAACTACATACGAGTCGAAGGTAAGCCGCGGATTCAGCCACGTAGCCGAGCTTTCAAACTTCGGCTCCGGGAATTGGGTCCTGCCGTTCTCCGCAGCCGCTTTGGGGCGCTGGAGATCGTCTTGAACTGCTAGCTCGAAACGGATTTTGCCGACAGGTATCGCGAGATCCTGCGCGGCGGACCAAACCAATGGAAAATATTCCTGCTGGATCCATTGCCTGGTCGCATCGTCGAGTACCTGAACTTTAAGCTCCCCGCTCTGAAACGAGATCATCGCGGTGCGAGAAAACCAATTTTGGTAAGCGCCAGAACTGAGCTTTCCGGATAACCAGCCTTTGATTTGTTCCCAAACGTCTTCCAAACTTGCAGTACTCCCCACAGAACCCGAACGGACCGCAGGTTACCCACATGTTTTCCACATGTGGAAAACGGAGGACTGAGTCGATTTAATGGCTGTGTTGCAATCGTGAGACGGCAACGTTTAACTGGTTTGGGGGAAACCGTGTCCGTTCGGTCGGAAACATCAGTCTATCACAGGGACCCGGTTTTCCAAGACAATTCTGACTTAGTTGTAACCTATTGGAAACAAGATGGTTAACGTCGTCAAGGGAAACGAAAATAGCTTCATAAAGGGCGGCCCTTAGATGGCGCCCCGACCGTAACATTTGCGATTGCAATCAGATGAATTGACTTCGGAACAACTTCGTCGGAGAATGTCTGAAGCAGCATCATTGCGGGAGTAACTCAGCTGGTAGAGTGCAACCTTGCCAAGGTTGATGTCGCGGGTTCGAATCCCGTCTCCCGCTCCAGTGGAGTTGCTACCTTCCGATTCTCTCCCGCTAAAATCACACTTCGCTAGTCAACCTCGATACAAAACACCCGTTTAACAAGGCAGTGGTACCCGGAATGAGCCGCAAATGCATTCTCGCGGGACTGTTTGGACTGTTGTTGATCCTGACGCCGACGATTATTGCCAAAACGAAGAAGATCAAGAAAATCAAACCAGCGGCTAATCCGCCGCAGTATGTCGCCTTTGCAAAGCCTCTATCGAAAGATCAAGACTTGCACCACGCTCTGGACCGCTTGACGTTCGGGCCTCGGCCCGGCGATTTGGATCGCATACAGTCTATGGGGCTCGACCGATTCGTTGACGAAGAATTGCACCCCGAGCGCGTGCCCGAAAACCCACTGCTGCGAGATCGCCTTGCCCCCCTCGAGACACTGCGTTTGAGTGCGCGCGAAACATATCTGCGGTATCCTTCACCGCAATTGATTCGGCAAGTGGCTCGAGGAACCGTACGATTGCCGGACGACCCAGAATTGCGCGCGGTAGTGCTGTCGTTGGCCCAACGTTACATTCAGAGGCAAGAACGGAAAGAGACAGCCGCAGTGGTAGCGGCGCCAGCGCCACTGATTGGCGCGCCTGCGGGCGTACTGAGCCTGAACACAGCTCCGGCGACGCAGCTGGCCCTGGATCAGCAGGCGTCCAAACAGCAAGACCCGAACGACGATTCGGATTTGGTTTTGAAAGTAAAGCTCACGAGCCTGCTGACGGCGCAGGAAGTCGAGACTCTGCGCAGCGGAAAGCCGGAAGAGAAGCGCGCGGTGTTAACGTCCATACCGGAATCGGAAATGATTGATTTTGCGGCCGCTCTGCACAGTAAGGAGCGGAATCAACTGATTGGGCTCGCTCCGGTTGATTTGCGTCGAAAACTGCTGCTGTTCAATGCTCCCCAGCAAGTGGTGGCAAGCGACCTAATCGAAGGAAAGCTGTTGCGGGCAATTTACAGCGATCACCAACTGGAGGAGCTGTTGGTGGATTTCTGGTACAACCACTTCAATGTTTTTTTAAACAAGGGCGGTGAGCGTTATTTGGTCCCGACGTATGAACGAGAAAGCATTCGGCCGTACGTGTTTGGCAAATTTAAAGATTTGCTGCTAGCGACCGCCAAGAGTCCAGCAATGCTGTTCTACCTGGATAATGCCGAATCGGTCTCGCCGCAAGCCATCCAGAATCAGTTTCGGCCAGGTTCGAAAGCCGCCAGGCGCGGTCTCAATGAGAATTACGGGCGCGAGTTGTTAGAGCTTCATACACTTGGCGTAGATGGCGGCTACACTCAGCAGGACGTGATTGCGGTAGCGCGCTGCTTCACGGGATGGACGCTGACGGGCCCCCGCAAAGGGGATACGTTCCAATTCAATGAAAGAGTGCATGATCGCGGCCCTAAGGTGGTGCTGGGCGTGAAGATTCCCGCGGGCGGCGGCATAAGCGACGGCATGAAGGTGATTGACATTCTGGCGCATCACCCGTCGACCGCCCATTTTATTTCGTTGAAGCTGGCGCAGCGATTTGTGGCAGATGATCCGCCTCCTTCGCTGGTGACGCGAATGGCCCAAACATTCCAAAAGACAGACGGAGATCTTCGGGAAGTGATGGCAACCATGCTGGCGTCGCCGGAGTTCTGGTCGCAGGGCGCATATCAAGCGAAGGTGAAATCGCCCTTCGAAATGATTGTGAGTGCCGTCCGTGCAACCGATGCCGATGTTACGTCCACACAAGTTCTAGGAAACACGATACAGAGGCTGGGCGAACCACTCTACCGCAAGATTGAGCCAACCGGTTACACCAGCGCAAATAGTGAGTGGATTAGTTCAGCGGCATTGCTCGACCGAATGAATTTCGCCTTGGCACTCGCGCATAATCGCGTGGCTGGAGTGAAAGTAAACATGGCGCAATGGAGGGATATGACTGCCAGAGATCCCATGGAGCTGGCGCGCTACCTTCTCGAGCAGGATCCGACAGAGCAAACGAAGCAGGCAATCTTGAAGGCTTTGAGTGACGAGGACTTACAGAAGCTGTTGGCGGCGAATGCCAAGGCCGGCCCTCCGCAGACACCAAGCGTGGTGGCTGGATTGGTAATTGGTTCACCAGAATTTCAACGGCGGTAAAGAAACAAGGAGATGAAGCAGTAATGACATCCCGCAGATTATTTCTAAAGAGCTCAGCCTTGGCGATGTTTGGGGCCGGATCAGTGCCGACATGGTTATCGCGGGCGGTTTACGCCAAAGATGCGCCAGTGAGGCGGAAGAAGATTTTGATTGCGATCTTCCAGCGCGGTGCCGTAGATGGCCTGAATGTGGTTGTGCCGCACGGCGAACAGGCCTATTATGGGCTGCGGCCGTCGATTGCGATTCCAAAACCGGATGGTTCGCCGCAGTCGGCGATTGACCTCGATGGGCATTTTGGACTGCATCCCTCTTTGCATTCATTGAAGCCCCTTTGGGATAAGAACATGCTGGCAGTGGTGCATGCCACGGGATCGCCCGATCCGACGCGGTCGCACTTTGATGCCCAGGACTATATGGAGTCAGGGGCGCCAGGATTTAAGAATGTGTATGACGGTTGGCTGAATCGAGCAATGTGCGCGGAAGACAAACCGTCGGCGGTGAGGGCAGTAAGCCTGACGCCCGATCTGCCGCTAACGATGCGCGGCAAGAACCAAGCGCTGGCGATAAACAACCTCGCGGACTTTCAAGTGAAGGACGCTCGCTTAGCGGCAACGTTTGAAAGTATGTATGGTACGACTGCCGACCAGGTGTTGAATGGAACGGCACGAGAAACATTTGAAGCAGTAAGGTTGGTGCAGTCTATTGAGAATGCTCCCTACACACCGTCCAATGGCGCACGGTATCCGGGTAACCGCTTGGGGCTGAGCATGCAGCAAATTGCACGGCTGATTAAGGCTGACGTGGGATTAGAAGTGGCATTCACCGATGTTGGAGGGTGGGACACGCACGTGAATGAGACCGGGCCGCAACCGCATACCGGCCAACTCGCCAACCTGCTCCGAGACTTCGGCGACTCGTTAGCGGCATTTTCTCAGGATATGGGCGATCGGATGGCGGACATCACAGTAGTGACTATGTCTGAATTCGGACGCACAGCAAAAGAGAACGGCGACCGGGGTACGGACCACGGTCATGCAAACGCGATGTTTGTCATGGGCGGCCAAGTGAGAGGCGGCCGGGTTTACGGGGAATGGCCGGGACTTGAGCGAGAGCAATTGTACGAAGGACGCGACCTGATGGTTACGACCGACTTCCGCACGGTGCTTTCGGAGTTGGTGACGGCGCAGTTGGGGAATCGGCAGTTAAATACAGTGTTCCCGAACTTCGCGGAAACGCGATACAGAGGTATTTTGTCAGCTTGACGTCGGAAGAGCCTCCCTAGAATGGAGGTGTTTATGCATACACAACCATTCGAATACAAACTTGATAGCACGACATTCAAAGGTTACTTGGCGCTTGACAAAACATCTAGCGGGAAGCGGCCCGGCGTGCTGGTGGTTCACGAAGCTTGGGGTCTAGGCGAACACTCCCGGAAACGCGCCGAACGATTGGCCGAATTGGGATACGTGGCATTGGCGATCGACATGTTCGGCGATGGATACATCCCGCAATCGACAGACGAAGGCATGCAGATGATCACAGATCTGCGGAACGATGTGCTCACATTGCGCGCGCGGATCAGGGCGGCCTGGGATGCGTTGGTGGGTATGCCGGAAGTGGACTCCAAGAAGACGGCAAGCATTGGATTTTGCTTCGGCGGTGGAGTTTCGATAGAGCTTGCGCGGAGCGGCGCGCCTGTTTCCGCAATTGTGAGCTTTCACGGCGGCTTACAAACTAAAATGCCGGCGGAGCCGAACACCGTCAAGGCCAAGATTCTGTCGTGCACTGGACATGACGATCCATTTATCCCGGAGACGGTAGTACAGGCGTTTATGGACGAGATGACGAAGGCGGGCGCCGATTTTCAGGTTATTGTGTACGGTCAGACGAAGCATAGCTTCACCGAGCCCAAAGCATCCGAACGCGGAATGGATGCTTTGGCGTATAGCAAATCTTCTGACGAACGATCTTGGCGAGCCATGCAGGACCTCTTTGGCGAGGTGTTTGGGTAAGAAGCGAGAAGCTCCTAAATCTTAGCTTCGATGCCGCGGCGGCCGCTGTCCACGGCCGCTTGGCCGTCCCCGCTGAAATCCTCCGCCTGCTCCTCCGCCGCCACGCGGGCCGCGGTCTGCTCCGCGAGGCGGGACAGGAGGAGCAGGCGGAGTGGGCATATCGGCCGGAACGACAACGACGGCGCGATATGAGCCGACGCCTACGCTCTCACTACGCAACTCTTTTTCATCCCGTAAAGCCAAATGAATCACACGGCGCTCGCGGCTACTCATGGGATTGAAGTGGAAGGGCGAGTGCGTGCGCTTAACTTTTTCGGCGGCGGCAAGGGCGCTCATGCGAAGCTCCTCCAGCCGCAAGAGGCGATAATCATTGGCGTCGAAGCAAACGAGCGAATGGTCTTCGAACGGCATACGCAAAGCTTCCATGGAAAGATGTTCCAGGGCCAGCAGCAGTTCGGCCCGATTCTCCAACAACAGATCGACGTCGTTACCGCGGAACCAAACGGTAACCTCGGGATTTTCGACCTCCGGGTGCGGGTTTTCGGCCGTGCCTAGCTCGTAGGTTAAGTGAAAGCCGGCATGCGCCAGAAGAGGCTTCAGGAATCCATCTAATTTGGGCTGTAGAGAATCTACTGTATATTTCATGCGCTCACTTCCTGACCTTCACCGGCGACTTAGGTGTCGGAGGCGGCGGAGTGGGCGCGGGCATGAACCGATTGATTACGAGTTGCTGTGCGATCCCCACCAAGTTTCCGGTCAACCAATATAGTACAAGTCCAGAAGATGCGTAGTAGAACATGAAGCCGAACATCAGCGGCATGAACATCATCATTTTCTGTTGATTGGGGTCGACTCCAGCGGCGGGGGTGAGACGTTGCGAGAAGAACTGCGTGGCGATCAAGATGATCGGCAGCATGTGTATGGGCAGCGTTTCGGCTTGGGAGAGATCGGGCACCCACAGCCACGAAGCATGCCTTAGCTCGATTGCAATGTTCAAGACGCGATAGAAGGCGTAAAAAAATGGCAACTGCAGGAGCATCGGAAGACAGCCTCCGACTGGATTGATCCCTTCTTTTTTATAAAGGTCCATCACCTCCTGATTTTTTTCGGCTTGGCGCGGATCGCGAATGCTGATGCTCTTGTATTTGTCGTTGATCGCTTTTACCCTTGGCTGAACCTTCTGCATCTTGCGCGCGGACTTCAGACTGGAGAGGCGGAACGGAAACAAGAGTATGTTGATGATGAAGGTAACGGTAATAATCGCCCAACCATAGTTGGTCGTCAGGTGATCGTTAACCCATAACAGGCTGAGGAAAAGCGGCTTCGCGAGAATGCCGAAGAAGCCCCAGTCGACCAATTGTGCGAGCTTAGGATTGACCTTGCGAAGTATGTCGACGTCTTTCGGTCCGACATAGAGCGAAAACTGATTCTGGGCGCCCGTCGACAGGCCATCGCCCACATGGGGAAGTGGTTTTTCCTCGCCAGTCACTTTCACGTCATCGCTGTAAGTGCGGACTTGAAGCGTTGAGGAGTCAGACGGCAACGCCACGGCGGCAAAGAAATTATCCTCAAGACCGCCGAAGGTATAGGCGCCACTATCGGTGATGGGCCCTTTCTTGGCATCTTTGGCAGTCTTTGTGACCAGTTTGCTGGCATTGGTGTCGTAACGAACGGTATGTTGCAGCGCCGACGCATTTCGCACGCTTTGATCGCCAAACCCACCGCGCCACATAAGCAAACTGGGAATGGGAGTGTTGCCGTCGACAACCTCCGAGCGAACATCGGATAGGTAGCTGTCCTTGGCGAACCGAAAAGACTTCCGGATGGTCACTTTGCCATTCGAATAGAGGTAATCGACGCCGAGTTTGTCGGGGGAGACGGTGGTTTGATAC
>JBARMQ010000153.1:0-14393 GCA_049802535.1 Bryobacteraceae bacterium
GAATTGCGCTTCGATGTGAATGACGGCGTTTGGCGCGTGGCGTTCGCTTTCGATCCGCAACGAAGAGCGATTCTTTTAATCGCCGGCGACAAATGCGGCGGCAGCGAGAAGCGCTTTTACAAAGAGCTGATCCGCAAGGCGGATCTTCGCTTCGATGCCCATTTGGAGCGGTTGAAGACACAAAAGGAGAAAGCCAGTGGCCAGAAACGTTGATGACATCATTGATACGCTAAGTCCTGCTCAGCGCAAAAGGGTCGAAGCCAGAGCGCTCGAGCTGAGCGCCGAGGAATTGACCCTGCAGGAGCTGCGGCGCGCCCGCAAGCTGACGCAGACCCGCATGGCGAAATCTCTACACGTTGCGCAAAAGCAGATTTCCGAAATTGAAAAGCGAACCGATATGCACATCTCAACCTTGCGCCGCCAGATCGAGGCCATGGGAGGCAGCCTCGCATTGGTAGCCACCTTTCCCGATCGCCGTCCGGTGGTGCTCGCCGGAATTTCCGACCTTGACTCGCCAACTCCAAGGGCCCGCAAGCAGCGGGTTCACGCCTGACAGCTTAATTGAGTTCCTTCGCGGCCGCTTCGGAGCAATCCGTTGCCTAACTAATTTTTTTCGAGCTTCTTCCACTCCTCGGCACTCAAATGGATGGCGGAGGCCGCCACGTTTTCCTCGAGGTGCGAGAGCGAAGACGTTCCTGGAATCGGCAGGATGACCGGCGAGCGATGAAGCAACCACGCCAAGGCGAGTTGTGCAGGTTTAACGTTGTGCTGTTTTGCGGCGTGCTCCAAAGGACCGCCCGCCTCAGTTAATTTGCCGGCGCCCACGGGAAACCAAGGAATGAAGGCGAGCTTATGTTCCTCGCAATAGTTCAAGGTCTCTTCGTGCGCGCGGTCGCCCAGGTTGTAACGGTTCTGAACGCTAACAATGGGAAGGGTTTTCTGTGCTTGCCGGATCTCGGCGGGATTGACTTCCGAAAGGCCAATATGGCGGATCTTGCCTGCCTTTTGCAGCTTCTTCAGGACCCCTAACGATTCCTCAACCGGCACTTTCGGGTCAATTCTATGGAGTTGCCACAAATCGATAGTATCCAGCCGGAGGCGGCGCAAACTCATATGGACGCACTGCTCCAAGTATTCGGGGCGGCCCACCGGCGCCCACTTATCCGGTCCTTGGCGGGTCAAACCGCCCTTGGTTGCAATGACCAGGCCCTTTGGATACGGGTGAAGAGCTTCGCCAATCAAACGCTCACTTACCTCCGGGCCATAGGAGTCCGCAGTATCTATGAAATTAACGCCGAGATCGACCAGGCGCCGGAGAACTTTTCGTGCATCTTCAGGATTCTTGGGTTCACCCCAGATTCCGTCGCCGGTCAAGCGCATGGCGCCAAAACCAAGGCGGTTGACGGTGAGGTCGCCGCCGATGGTGAACGTCCCGCTGGCGGCCGCACTTACGTTTGTTGCTGTCATACATTGCTGATTCAAACGCGAGGCGTGGAGTTGCGAGGGAACGTGTCAGGGGTTAAATTTCTGATTAGCAGATTGGATGGCAGAAATTAAAGCCGTCGTCTGGCGTAAGCCACCGAATAACGTCTCAGTTCGTTCTCCATCAACAATGAAGGCTACCGCCGATTGGCGGGAAATGGCGTAAGCGATCAGGGAGCAGACGCCTAAGAGCGCGATGGGAACGGCTGCGCCGCCACCGTCTTTCGATGCCTGGGCGGCTGCCGCAATCAGGAACAGCCCTGCGCCGATAGCCAAGAAGGCCGGGCGGGATGTGCGAACTTTCTTAAGCGAGGAAATGCGATTGAGGGGCAACAGAATGTGGGCGTGCCGCTCCGTGCGCACGATCACGCAATGCTCCGTGACGGAAGCAAGAGCGTTCTCAAACAAAACCTGCTCGTCGGATAACGACGTGAGGATCGGGTTGGCCGCCATGACGATGATTGAATTGACTTCTTAAGAAGTGGGACGACTGAGAAGACGAAAACGCTCATAGTCATGTTACGAGCCGCGATGATCTTCGATGAACACGCAAGCGTAACCTTTGCGCTTAGAAGCTGAAATGGATTCCGCCGACTGCCCAAAGCTGCGGGGTGCGGAACCCATCCTCATAGAAAGTCTGATCGAGGGTGTTCGATATGCGGACGTAAAAGCGCGTCGACATGCGATCGCTCTTGGCGAGGGTGTACGAAGCTGTTATCCCCAACTGACGCGGGCCGGCAAAGCGGTACGCCTGATTCTCGAAGGTCGCCGGGCTGAACAACGGGAACAGGTAGTTGCTTCCGCCGGTGAAGTCCATTCCGATATCGATGCGATGGCCAAGGTCCCGCATGGCCTGAAGTGTTACCGCATTCGGAAGGATGCGGGGCGTCTGAAGCGGATTTATGGGCGTGCCTGTATAGTACTGGGAAAACCGATCCATGGCGTTGGTGTAGGTGTAAGAAGCCAACAAAGTCGTTTTCGTGTCCGGATGATACTGGGCGCTGAGTTCCACGCCGCGCGAAATTCCTCCGCCTGTGTTGTAGTACCCGCCGAAGCGGCCGAAAGGGTCGCTAAAACCAGGGGGAAAATCGAGGAAACCGATGATTTGTTGAAGATGCTCATAGAAATAAGTTGAGCTGATTTTCAGGCGCTGATGGAGGAGATATTCGTCGAAGCCGAAATCGAACGAAACGGCACGTTCCGGGCTTAAACGGGGGTCGCCATAGTTGTAGTCGAAGCCGCCATAGATGTAGCCGCCAAAACGTTCATAGAGCGAAGGAGCGCGATAACTATTTCCGGCGTGCGCCCGAATCTTGGTTGCGGTCGATGCGAAATAGTATGAGATGGCGGCATCTCCCGTATAGGCGCCGGGAGGCGGCGTTAGCGGGATACCTGCATAGGGCGATGATGCGCCCTCAAGCGACGGTTGGTCGACATTGAAGTGTGTGAAACGGCCTGAAAGGAGAATGTCGAGACGGCCCTTCAAAAGACGCAACTGATCTTGCGCAAAGACAGCATGACTGCGTTGGCGAGCATCCGTCCGGCTGAACTGTACTTGTGAGGGATCTGGATTTTCGCCGTTGTAAACCTCCAGGTAATGCTCCTGCTGGAATTCGTAGCCGGCGGTAATGACCTGAGGGCCAGTCACGTATTCGGCCTGCGCACGCAGAGTATTGAGGCCACCGATGTAACGGTCAGACGTGTTGTACGGGGACTGCGGAGATTCTGGTTCGGAAGGTCCGCCGGGGCCGCCCGTGTTATTACGATTGGTGTCGACGATACCGTAGCCGATCCGATACGAGAATCGCGCACTGACTTCGTGTTCAAACCGGAACAGGGCGCTTTCGAAATGGGAATAAACGCCGGCGTCGGGATCGCCAAGCGACGGATAGAAAGTAGCCGATCCCGGATCGAACGGTTGATTGGTGGTTGCGAGATATCGCTGCTCCGCATTTAAGCCGATGGCGGGCACAATGCCCACTTCGGGCGCCGTCAATAAAGCCTCCGGCGAGGTGTTCTCCTGCAGGAAACCGGTGTTGGCGAAGACATCGGCCCCGACGCGGATCTTGGGAGTCAGCGCGTAGAGGATGCCACCATGTCCGCTCCAATTGCGCACCGCGCCGACGCTGTCCACACCGTCGGCAACGTTGAGGTGCGAGACACCGGCCGAATAGGTCAGCCGGTCAGAAAAAGCGCCGCCCGAAATTCCCGCTACGCCGTGAAAAAGCCCAAGTCCTCCCCCTTGGATATCGAGATCGCCGTGGATGGGGCCGCCGCCCGGATCGGTGATGATGTTCACTACACCCGACATGGCGTTTGAACCGTAGAGTGACGATCCGGACCCGCGGAGATCTTCGATGCGGGAAACATCCACCATGGTTAGTTCGCCCAGGTAAGCGCTGGCTTCATCCTGAACGCTAGTGACATCGCGGAACGGGAAACCGTCAATCAAGACGGCTGTATCTGTGACGCGCAATCCGCGGGTCTGAATGCTGGTGTACGAGCCGGGGCTGCCGCGCGTGCTGATTCGAAGGCCGGGAACGAGTCGTAAGGCGTCTGCCACTTCGAACACGCCGCGGGCCGTGGCATCCTGTGCGGTCACGACGTCCAAGGCTTTGGATATCTCATCAACCGTTTGGGGTTCGCCGGCCGCAGTGACACTTACCTGAGTCTTCTTCGCGGAGACGATTAGCTTAAGTGGGTAGTCGTTGGCAGACGAAGAGGGCGACGGAAACGTGATGTCTTCTGGCTTGACGATGGTCAAGCCGGGCGCGGATGCTTCGAGCAGGTATTCGCCCGGAGCGACATTGAAAAATGTAAAATGTCCGGTGCGGTCGCTTGCCGTGGAAATTAGCGCTGCGCCGGCGACTTGCTGGAGAGTGACGGAAGCGCCGGCGACGAGAGATCCCGATGGATCGTAGACGGTTCCTGTGATAGACGGTGGACTGGCAGCCATTGCGATTGGTAACGCGACGGCGGCCAGGAAAATAGACGTTCGAATGGCAGAGTTCACTGCTGTCGGCCCTCCCTCGAGGCGGCAAAAATCCGCTCCTATTGGCGCGGGCTGCGGCAGGTCTTCGGACTTGCAGGCCAGGCATACTCCTTGTGGAGAGATGCATCCTACTTGCCCTGCTTCCCATGTTGCGCTTACAAAGCGACACAGTGCGTGGTGGGCGTTCGTTCCTGCTTACCGCTGCGGGGCAGTCCTGGAATTGCACCAGGTTCCCTTTTCAACGCCGATGCCTATATGAACAAGCATCGTCGTACCGTCAGCGAACTTAGAGTAGCGGAAAGCTGGTGGGTTTTGCAACCGTAATCACGGCCAAACCGAAAAGGTGTCTACTCCCAGCGAATTAGGCCGTCTTTGTCTTCCACCAGGACAACCTCATAATTCGCAAGCATCGGCATCAGCATTTCTTCCAATTCGCCTTTCCAGAGAGGACCGTCGTAGAAAAGGGCCTTCATCGGCTCGCGGGAGGCGAGGTCGGGAAAGCCACGCATAAAGAAAAACGTGTCAGGGTCTTCAATGGAGAGAAAGGGGCCCAGGACTTTCATGCCGATTTCTGCGTGGGCGGGCATGGACTTGGTGCGGAATATTTCAAGAAACACTTCCCGTTTACCAGGTTTTGTTTTGTAGGTCCTCATCTCTACGATCACGGAAACTCTCCCATCGAAAGACTGCCGCAACTTACAGTAAAGGTCAAGAACACGAATCGGCAGTCATACATACTAAATTCATGACGCCAGGACAACCGCAGCCGAAGCTTCAACTTGTGCACGCCCCGGATTATCGCGAAAACTATGCCAACAGCGTGCAGATGCGAGTCAATTTGTGGGATTTCTTCCTGTTATTCGGCACGATCAACCAGACCGCGCCCGATCAGGTCACCATTCAGAATTTTCAAGGAGTTTTTCTGAGCCCGCCGCAAGCAAAGGCGTTATTCAATGTTCTACAGCAGAACTTGAAGCAATACGAAGCGGCGTTTGGGGAGATCCGCCTGGACGCGCAAATGAGCGGCGACGTCATTCAATAGGATCGGGCAGCGAAACTTTTCCCATCGGCAAGATATGCCCGAACAGCGCCTGCCACCGATGCCGAAGCTTCCGCCGTTCGCGCTTTCGGGCATCGAACCACGCAAGCAACAGCCGTATTACCTATTCATCTTCTTTCTGTTTTTTACGGCGCCGCTGCTGCTGACGCATTGGCCCCTGCTTTCCCTGCCGTACTTCTGGGATGAGCAAGGGCAATTTATTCCGACCGCGCTGGACCTGCTGCGCGATGGTTTGTGGGTGGCACATTCCACTCTTCCCAACGTTCATCCACCAGGGGTGGAAGCCTATCTGGTGCTCTGGTACAAGCTGTTTGGCTATTCCATCCCGATCACGCGGGTTGCGATGTTGATGCTGGCAGGCATTGGATTACTCGTCACATTCCTACTCGCGATTGAGCTCTCGCGGGGATCGAATGGCGCTCCGGCGCTGCTTCCGCCGATCCTTCTGCTGGCCTCACCCCTTTTTTTCATGCAGAGCATGATGGCGCAATTGGATATGCCCGCGATGGTTTTTACCGTACTGGCGCTGTATCTGTTGTTGCGCAAGAGGTACGCGTATGCCGCAGGCGCCTCGGTGCTACTGGTATTGGCAAAGGAGAGCGGCATCGTCGTGCCGTTGGTGATGTTTTGCTTTTTGCTGGTTATGGGGGAACGGCGTCGAGCGGCTTACTTTGTGGCGCCGGCGGCAGCGCTTGGGGCTTGGTTGGTTTTGCTGCATGCCTCGACAGGTTATTGGCTGGGCAACCCCGGCTTTGCTCATTACAACGTCGGCTATGCCATACATCCCGTGCGGCTGGCTTTGTCGTTCGCCCGCAGATTTTATTACCTGTTCTTTGCGGAGTTCCGTTGGATCGGCACGTTGGTTCTAGCGGTCACCATTCGCCGCACGCCGATATTGAAGAGCGCAAACTGGCGGATCGCCGGAGCCGTGTCGGCAGCGAATTTCATATTGGTGTCCGTTTTGGGAGGCGCCGAACTCGAGCGGTATCTGCTGCCGGTGCTTCCGGTTTTCTACATCGCTGTCAGCATAGGCATTACGTATCTCCGGCCTTGGACCGGCCGCGTCGCAGCGGGGGCGCTGCTGGCGGGCCTAATCGTAAACCTGTTCTGGAATCCACCGTACCCGTTCCCATACGAAAACAACTTCGCAATGGTGGACTTTGTACAGTTAGAGGAGCTGGCCTCGCACTACACGGAGCGCTTTCTTGGGAATAAGATTATTGCGACCGCGTGGCCCTATAGCAACGGCTTGACACAACCGGACTTTGGCTTCGTCCGCCACCGGCTGGTGGTCATCGAGACGAACGACTTCCACGAGGCATCGATTCGCGCGCTGCCGGCCGAAAATTTCCAGGTGTTGATCACCTACACGCGGACTTGGGCCCCTCAAAACGGAGTTATTCAGATAGCCGCCGTTCGCCGCTTCCTCACCCACTTTTATGAGTGGGCGCCGGAGATCACGACGGCACAATGCATCAAGTTGGGTCTGTATCCGGTAATGTCGTGGGAGACGCATGGCCAACACGCCACCATCTACTTGCGGGAGCCTCCGCCTGGCAAGACCATACCGCTCGCTTTTTAAAGCCTATTAAGAGAGGAAGTTGAATTCCATGGAATATGTACGACTCGGCAAGACTGGACTGAAAGTATCGCGACTGTGCCTCGGCACAATGTCGTACGGTTCGAAGAGTTGGCAGCCCTGGATTCTCGAGGAGCAGGAGAGCTTGGCGTTTTTCCGCTACGCGGTTGAAGCGGGGATCAACTTCTTCGATACCGCGGACATGTATTCGAAAGGCGTGAGCGAGGAAATCACCGGACGCGCGCTGCTGAAGGATTTGGCGCTCGGGCGGGATCGCGTGGTCATTGCCACGAAGGTTTTCAACCCGATGGGAGACGATCCCAATCAACGCGGCCTTTCGCGAAAGCACATTATGCACGCCATTGACGATAGCCTGCGGCGTTTGGGCACGGACTACGTCGATTTGTATCAGATCCACCGATTCGATCCGGAAACCCGGATTGAGGAAACGATCGAAGCCCTGGACGCGGTGGTTAAAGCGGGGAAAGCGTTATATGTGGGCGCCTCTTCGATGTACGCGTGGCAGTTCGCCCAGATGCTGTACACGGCGGACCGCATGGGCTTGACGAGATTCGTTAGCATGCAAAACCACTACAACATGGCTTATCGAGAAGAGGAGCGGGAGATGATCCCGCTCTGCATCGACGAAGGCATCGGGTTGATTCCGTGGAGCCCGCTGGCGCGCGGTTTTCTCATCGGGAATCGCAGGCTCGAGGATTTTGGAGATACGATCCGAGCGAAGACAGATGAGCTGGCGCACAAGCGGTTCTATCAACAATCCGACTTTCAAGTGGTCGACCGGCTGACAGAGGTATCGAAGCGGCTGGGCCTTACCAATGCTAAGGTGGCGCTGGCCTGGATCCTGCAAAAACCGGGCGTAACGTCGCCTATTATCGGCGCGACCCGTATGTCCCAGTTGGACGATGCGATTGAGGCGCTTTCGATAAAGCTTGCGCCCGAGGATGTCCGGGCTTTGGAAGAGATCTATCAGCCGCACCCGATCATCGGCCACTAGTGAAGATGGCGTCTCCGTCCGATATGAACAGCGGGGACTGACCGAGATGCGAACGGAAGCGAGCCGCATTGGCCGCGCGATGGTGATCAAGCTGTTAGAGCCGCGCCTAGGGGCCGATACGGCGGCTTTATTCAAAAGGGAAGTAAGCAAGCACTTGGAGGCCGGAGAGACGCACATTGTACTGGACCTTGCAGAGCTGACCTTCATGGACAGCAGCGGGCTGGGAGCGCTGGTCGGAGTATTGAAAATGGTTGGGGCTCGCGGCGACCTGCTGGTGGCGGGCACGCAAGACCGGGTGCAGACGTTATTCCGGCTGACCCACATGGACAGCGTGTTTCGGTGCTATGCGACGGTGCCCGAGGCGATCGACGCGCTAACGCCCAGCGGCCTGTACCGGAGCTAAGTTTCGAGACGTCTCTATTGTTTTGTGCGGGATAGGGAGTTTTTACCAAACGAACTGGCTCTGATACCGCAGGATTGCTGGCAGTTTTCGAATCCAGCGGTCGCCCGCAGCCTGCCCTTTTCGCTTGTCTAGGAAACTCGCACAAAACGGGCACGGGATCGAGCGTGCCACCCGAAGGAATAGCGAGTTCTTCCCCCGCCTGGTGGTACGCAGCCGTGCACTTTGCGCTTGTCTAGGAAACTCGCGCAAAACGGGCACGGGATCGAGCGTGCCACCCGAAGGAATAGCGATTTCTTCCCCCCGCCTGGTGGCGTGCAGCCGTGCCCTTTGCGCTTTACCGGGCGCCTTCAGCGCGGTCGTAATCTTGCATACAACAAGACCGTGCAGAAGCTGAGCGTATTTTTAAGTCACGTAACGGTTGAATCCAAGCTGGCGGACATCATTAAGAAGCACTTGGTACGGGATTTTATCGGTCTGCTTGAAGTATTCGAATCATCAGACCGGCTCAGCATTCCGGCCGGGAAGAAATGGCTGAGCGAAGTGACCACGGCGTTGAGGAAAGCCGACCTGCACGTCATCCTCTGCAGTGACGAGTCCAAAACGCGGCCCTGGATCCATTTCGAAGCCGGCGCGGCTCATTTGCGGGACATTCCGATTATTCCTTTGTGCCACAGCGGCTTAATCGCGCCTCAATTGCCCGTGCCTTTGAGCGAATACGAGGGCCTACAGGTTGGAGAATCGGCGGGGCTGGTTATGTTTTACCGGGCGCTCGCCGATGCTCTGGGATCAAGCATTCCCGAAATCGATTTTGAAGCGTTTGCGAATGAGGTGAAGGCATTCGAATCGGAGTATCAACAACAGCGGCAGTTGATCGCCCCGGCAATTAACCTAAGAGATAGCGTAGAAACTATCCGCAATCCAAAAGTTCTCTGCATCTCCAGTCCTCAGTTCGCTCAACTGGGTTATGAGAATCAACTGCAGACGGTTCTGAGTGCCTTTCCCGACACGGTGCCTCATCAAAGGGTGTTCTCCTCCGCCGAGTTACGTCGTGCGTTCGAGGATGAGCAGAGCTACGATATCGTGCACATTGCCGCATACGTGTGTCCGCGTTCCGGCGATCTCTATTTCAGCGACGTGGATTTGCGGACCGGCAGAGGCGCTTCCGCCAATCCGGACGTTTTGAATGCGGACGCCTTGGCGGCCCTACTGCAAATGGCCCACACGCGACTGGTCGTCATCGGCAGCTGTGATTCCATTGCTCTGGCCGCAACGTTGGTCAGCACGTGCCACGTCGTGGCGGCTCGCGACCTGGTCAGCGCCAAAATGATGGCCGCGTGGGTTGAGGCGTTTTATGGCAAACTGCCGCGGCGGTCGCTCTCGCAGGCACTGGAGTTTGCGCAGAAGATTAGTCAAGCGCCGATGCGATTCTACGTAAAGCAGCCAAAATCTGTCGATCTTGTCTTCACGCAGGAAGCAGTGAGTAGCGCCGCAGTGGCCGTCGTTTGAGGAACTCGCGCAAGACGGGCACGAAATCAAGCATGCCACCCAAAGGAATAGCGAGTTCCTACACTGTCTGGTGGCACGCAGCCGTGCCCTTTGCGCTTCTAAAGAACTCCCGCAAAACGGGCACACTAGGCTGGGACGAGCTCTTCGGACGGCGCGGGGAAGAGCTGCGAGAACCAAAACGAAAATGGAGTTGCGCCGAATTGGCGATAGTGATCCAGGGATCACGGCCTTCGCTTACCGCCGGTAGATGGGGTAGTAGCCACATCCAACCGAAAACCTCCGTTAAGGATTTCGGCCTGAGCCTTGTTGCGGCTTTCGAATTCGATCCAAGTCGAAATGGTATCGCCCTAACGGATTAATGTGCTTTCGAAGGAGCGGCGTGACGTGGCTCAGTGTTTCGTTATCGACCTCATGCCCTTCGGCCCGTAACTGGCCAACGATCTCCCCAATCTGAATCATGTTCCTGGCGACGACGGCGTTGTGCAGAACCGACAGGCAACTGAATGTATGCACCTGGTCGCCGAATTCGCGGCCCCGCAACACGCCTTCTTTGCCAAAACACAGAAACCGGGAGAGATCGTGAGACGCTTCGCCCTTGTTCAGCTCGCGCCCCATCCTTCGCCGTAATCTTCATCATCCAGGGTCTTCAAAATGTGAATCGTCTTTTGAACACGGCCGATTTCCGAGAGAGCTTGGTAGACGCTGTTCTGGCGGGCATAGGAGCCGAGCCGGTGAAGCACCAGCGACGGCGAAACAATCCGTTCCTCAATCGAGGCGATCACCCGGACCGTTTCGTCCCACGCGTCTCGGATCAGGTGAGGCTTGATGGTCCCCGAGAGAAGGCAGTCGAGATTTGCGTAATGCTGCTGGCGATCCATCTTATAAAGGGTCTGATCCTTGATGTCTTTGATTCGCGGCGCGAGCTCGTATCCCAGGAGCGCCGCCGTCGCCATGACTACTTCGGTGTACCCATGCGTGTCGGTGTAGCAAACTTTGGGATCGAGTTCGGTATCGTGCTCCATCAGACCGTCCAGGCTGAAAGCCGCCTCCCGCAAGCGGCAGGGAATCGGCTGCTGGTGCATTCGCAGAAAACTGTCGGAGGTGTGAGCGTATAGAGTGACGCCCCGGCCCTGGAGCACATGGCTGTAATCAGCCGCGAGGATATGGATGGGCACGTAGAAGCGCATACCGTCTGCCGAACACGTGGCACCACAGCCGTAAACGCGGCTGACAGGGATTCGCGAGGCAAAGTTTATGATGTCGATGCTGGCCGCCTTCAGCGTCTCTTCCGTCAAATACCAGTCGGCAACGAGGCTGATCTCGTGAAAGCTCAACCCCGAGGTGAGCGCCATACGCTGGCATCCGATGTTGCAGCCAATGGCCAGCACCGCCGCGAGCGCATCTCGCCGATGTGCAACCGTGTCGGCACCGGGCGGAAGAAAGTGGCGAAGAAAATTAGTCCGGTTGTCGATGTCGATCAGAACATCGGCCAGATCCCACTTTGGAAATCGCAACTCGATGAGTTCTTTGAGAATCTTGATCGCGTCCGGCTTGTCCAACGCTTTCAAGGCGGCAAGATGGAACTCTCCCTTTTCGGCATCGAGGGTGAGTGCCTTGTTGTGTGGAACGCGCCTGTCCACGTCGCCGGTCACCTTTTTCAGGTGATCGTTCAGCCGGGCGAGATACACGTCCGCCTCCAGCGGCAGTTCGAGATTTGCATAATATTCAATGCGTTTCGCTGCCCAGAGCGATCGCGGGATCAGATATTCCTCAAAATCCGACCATCTTCGAGAATGTGACACCGTGACGTCGCCAGATTTCAGCCGATCATTGAGAGTGGTCAGGAGAGCCGGTTCATAATGTGGCCGCGAAACGGTGACCTCGTCTTTTGCGTTCTTCAGAACGACGTGTTTTATCCAACGGTGCGGTAGAAAGTCGAACGGCGCATCGGTAAACGATTTACCTTTCCCGCCAGCATTCAGATCTTTCAGGAAAATGACCGGGCGGCCAAGCGGCGAATCTTCCGCGAACTGGAACGGCGTCTTCTCCAGAAGCGCAGGTGAATATTTCCGCGTATAGCCATACCAATACTTCACAAGAGCTAAAGGAGAGCCGTCGCCCCCGCCCGCAAATTTCGGCAGCCCTCGACCAGTCTGCTGATATCCTCGCTCGGCAGCAGATCGAAAATGTATTTCCGTAGCTTCTCGTCTGGAATCGAATCGTCCAAAACGAGCGTCCCCATCTCTTCCAGCACTTCGACGACGCGACTCCGTGCTTCTTCCGTTGCGCGCAGCAGCTCTTCGTAGCGCTTGCGGGCTTTGTTGTGGATCGAGGTGATGAGCTTGTCTTGCATCTCGACAATGCCGTCCGTCATTTCAGCTCGCGCCGCTTGCAGAAAACCGATCACAATTCCGTTTCGCTTCGCCACCGAGAAACGGCGCAGATTCCAAACGCTGTATCGATATCCCCAACCGGCAAGCATCCGCCGGGTCGCAGGATGAATTTCTGCCAACGCGGGCCAGGCCGTCAGCCCAAGCGAGCGGACATCACTGAGCTGCTCCAGCAAGGCAAGGAGCGATTCCGGGGATTCCTTCCGCGCTACCGCCTTGAACTGCTCTAATCGCGAACGCGATGCCGATTCAGCTTCCGGTTGTGCAGATTCCGGGGCCGTAGCCGCAACAATCAGCAACGCTTCGATTTCCTCCACTTGCTTCGGGGATAGCTCCTTCGCCAGAATCGCGTACACGTTTTGCAAGGCGGCTTCGCGAGCACTGACGATCACATCGCGCAATGTGGTGTGTCCAGGTCGAACGATTTGTTCCTGTTTGAGCCAACGGTGCGCGGCCTGGCGCAAAGCCGTCGCGCGGGTCAATCCCTGTGCGATGGCGGTGAGATGATTCAGCAAACGCTCCCGTTGGGGTGCATCGCAACGAACGAACCCGAGATGTTGGCGGATGCGTTCCAGATGTTCGAAGCGGGTTTTTTCGTTCTGCGGATAGTCATCAAGAGAGATCGGCAGCAATCCTAATTGAGAGCCGATCATTTCAATAACCGGCGAAGCGAAGCCGCGCGTGTCGGGCAGAAAATAACCGCGCCACCGGACAGTGCAGAGCTGGACGGCGAATCCTAATTTGTTGATGGCCCCACGGCACTGGTCCACCTGGTCCAGGTCCGGCCTCGTCAACGTGAAGTACTTGCGGAGCGTATCGTCATCGATCCCATCGGGCAGCCGGTCCGGCTCTTCCAACCGATCATTGGGAGCCGGACTTTCAAGGACAGCCGCCATCTGGCTCAAGACTTCGCACCGCCCATGGCGCGCAGATAATTTTCTCCCAGCGCTCGAATGCTGGTCTCGGCGTAGATCTGCGTCGTCGAGAGTTGCAGATGTCCCCAGGAACTTTTGCACTTGATCGATCGGCACTTCTCCGGAATCCAGCAGAATCGTCGCGATCGAATGCCGCAGGAGGTGAGGATAAACGCGCTTGTCGATACCGGCCTCCCGGGCCTCGGACTTCACGACAGATTGCACCGTCCGGACTGAGTAACGGTCGTTCCGGTTGGTCTCGAATAGGTATCCGTAACGCCGCCCATTCAAATGTGTCCGCAGCTCCTGCGCCAACGCGGGCAGAACCGGCACATACCGATTCGACTCTTTTTTGCAATGGCTGAGATAGATCTGTGGCGGGTCGCCGTCGAGATGCAGGTCCTCGACCCGAATGTGAACGAACTCGTCTACGCGCGCCCCGCTCAGGAAAAGCGTCTTAATCATGAGGCCGTACTTGTTGTGGGACTGGTAGGTGCTGCGGATCAACCGTTCCACTTCCGATTTGTCGAGACGGTCCACCGTTCTCCGGCGTACGCCAAGCGGTCGCAGCTTTAGTCGCCGGCGGGCCTACTCGACCACGTATTTAGTCTCGCCATACCCGAGATGGTGCTTGCGCCAGAGCCGCACGGTCTCGACAACAATTTCAGCCAACCCCGACGCAAAGTGCGCCTTCGGCTGCTTGCCACGCACTTTCCCACGTTTCGGACGGCTTCGGCCTGCCATAAGGCCTCCTGGGAACCGGAAAAATCGCGCAGTAACTGCATTCTGCGCAGTCAGTCCTCTGTTCCGCTACGCAACAGCATATACATCGTAAGAGACTGTGGCGTTCTTGGTATCTGCTTCGCCAATTCCTACGCACTGGATCCTGTTCATCCAAAGATAGCTGAGGTGACCAGTTTGAAACCGTGGCGCTATCCGAACAGGAAATGTCGCTGGCATCTGGCCAGCGAGGAACTTCTCGTATCCATCGGCACCCAAATCTAAGATCCCGGTATACGTGACATAAATGAGGGCCTCATCGTGCGTCTGCA
>JBARMQ010000154.1:0-4783 GCA_049802535.1 Bryobacteraceae bacterium
GTTTTCCCCAGATTCGATTCGATGCGCTTACCTGTATGCGAAAGCAGCCCTGTTTGTCATCGAACCACTCGCAGACATCTGCCGTGCCGGAAAGGGCCAAGGGGAAGCGGAATGCAAGCGGCCCCTCATAAAAACGTTGCTGGCTGGAGCGAAGGCAAAGACCGCCATTCGAAGCCACGCTGAGCTCAATGTCGACGGCGAGGTGTTGGTGGGTGCCAAGGTAATCGACGATACAGCCGCGATCTTCGCTATAGATCATGTATGCATCGAAGCGCCGTTCTCTTTTTGTGCTGAAGGTCCGTACCCAGCTAACGGTTTCGCGGTTAAGAGGATCGAGATAGGCGTAATTTTCGATGGTAAACGGAATGTTGCTTCCCTGCTCGGGGAACATGATGCTTCGCCAAGCGCCCAGATAGAGGAAAGGAAGCGTGTATGGGGCACCGTGCCAGATGCGGTCCATTGTTCCGGTACCGACGGCCGCCAGTCGCGAGCGCGAGCAAAGGGAGAATCGCCGTTGAATTTGGGGATGGAGTTTGGAGAAGGCCGAACCAAGCGCGCGCTGGTAGATGGAACTCATGTCTGCTCAGGCGGAGGCTTGCGCCGGCATCGGCTGGAAGAAGCCAACGTTGCTGAGGAGAGCCATCCGGCCAGCGAGAGCGCCACGACTGCGAGATTGAGGGTTACCGGATCAAAGGCCGCCTTGAGATAGGAAGGAGAACTTGCCGCTACAGAGACAGTAGCGAGCAACATCACTGCCAGGTTCAGAAGAAAGATGGGGCGCCATTTCCAACCGATGAGGACTGACACGCCGAATAAGATCTCGAGAATCCCTATTGAGGGCAGCATGCCGGGCGGCAAGGCAGCCTGTTGGAGCATGATCCGCTCGTCGATATTTTGATAAAGAAGTTTTGGGACGACGCCGTGCCAGATCCAGATCACCGCGATGGAAGAACGGACGACGGCATGAATGAGAGTGAGCGCGAACGTCGACTCGGGAGGCTGACCGGTTTCGGCCCAGATACGAAGGCGGTCGAAGCTCCAGGCCGTGGCCCAACCCATCAGCGGCCGGAATGCCAGGCGATCGGCAAGACGACCCGCCAGGCCGAAGCGTACTTTGTAGTCGTACCAGGTGAGAAAGCGCAGGCGGCCGTTTGCCGGAAGATAACGCCAGTAGCCAGAGCCTTCACGAATGAGCGACTTCGGATCTGCGGAAGCAAAGCGGAGAGAAGACGCAGCGTGGGGTTGCGCGGAGGAATATTGATCGACGCTCTCGCCAGTTCCACGGATTCGCATGCCGAAGCCGATGCATGTTTCATAGAGAAATTGTTGTGGTTTAGCCAGACTCGGTCTGGTCAGATAGCGAATTTCACTGAAGCGAAGGTCCCAACGCAGATGGAGGGCGGGATCTTGGGTAAGGCGCCAGACGTGATCCAAGTCGTCCTGGATCTCAATCTCAACGTAGATGCCCGCGGCTCTGCTCATCATCAGACGCTTTCAGGCTCCGGTAGAAGATCGGCCTCGCGTAGAAGATCGAGAATTTTCATCCTGATCGGGCGTAGAACGGCGAGCTTCGCTAGGCCAAGCAGCTTCAGAATAAGCGCCAGGGCTCCGTCGGCGAGTCGACGCGTTCGCTGTTGATTCTCGGAGGAGTCGTACAGAAACATAACCAATAGGCCCATTTGTAAAGCCCACAGGGACAGGGGGAGCAATTCGCGCAGGTCTTTTGGCAGCTTCTCCACTGCAATGGCATCGCGAAAAACCTGCATCCCGCGCCGGCGCATGTCTGAGGTTCCTTGTCCCAAACACGAAAGCGGATGCTCCGGCTCACCGGTGTAGCGGAAGACGACACCCAGCAGGCGGCGATCGTCATTTGCCAAGTCGAGCTTTGACTTCAGCGCTACGGACAAACGAGTCTTGAGGTCTTTACTCTGGGCGAAGACGTCTTCGCATAAGCGTTCCTGTTCGGCTTGGACCATCTCATAATAGGCCTGGATAATTGCTTCTTTGCTGGGGAAATAGTAGTAAGCGGCGCTCTTGACAAGCTCGGCATGCCGGGCAATTTCCTGCATGGTGGTGGCATCGAAACCTTGTTTTCTGAAAAGCGTCAGGGCGCTTTTTAGAATCTCTTTGCGGGTCTGTTCTCCCTTGGCGGTGGCGCGGTCATTTTTGACCATGTTCAAATTATGATCCGGACACGTGGCTCTCGTCAATCTAAATTTGAACCGGGTCAAAAACGCATTACTGGATCTATTGGGCTGCGAGTGGAGGACGGCCGAGAGACAGGGCAACTGTGACCGGCGCACTTCCAGCGGGTACCGCCACAATATTGGTTTGGGCAACGCGCAACTGATCCTCAGGAACAGGTCCACCGAGATCGTCAACCCAATAACGCGCCGAGATCCTGTAGGAACGGTTACGATAACCGGTGAATCTCAACACAACGGGTTTGTTGGGATTCGATGAACTGGGGGCTGAAATGGAGGATGCGATGTAGGAAATGCCGCCAATGTTCTTGATGAGCTGATCATTTACGAATATTTGAAGCAAGTGGCTGCCAGGAGGTTTGCCGTCAGGCCGGGCGACCCTGATAGTGATCTGTCTCGGCCGGTCGCGTGGCGATAAAGCAATCCTTACCCCTCGCAAGGGCTTATTAGCGGCGAGAGTGATCACCCGGGCTTTGACCCGCTCTGAAACTCCCGGATAGTAGGTGGTGGGTATGGCGGAATCGACGCTCAAGGCGTGCCCGATTTCGTGTCCAAGCAGGTATTGTCCAGTTGGTATATCCTCGAATTTAAAATGCCCCTGAGAATTGGTGTAAGTCCAGAATTGAGAAGTGCTGTACCAATTCCCTGTTGAACCCTTGCGCAATAGCTCAATTTTCGTTTTGCGCGCCGGAGCGCCATCATGGTCGGCTGCGTAGCCGGATAGCTCCGTTTGAGGCTCCAATTGCAGAAAGGCTTCGACGCAACCTCCAGGCGCAACGCTCACGGCTTGTGAAGGCGGGTCTGGAACGAAGCGCGTGAGGCGGGCTGACAACGTATAGTCACCGGGCACGAGGCGGTCGAACAGGTAACTGCCGTCGGCTCCCGATATTTGCGTTCGACTTTCCCTTTCCGATTGCAAAGTTACAAGAGCGCCAGCCACAGGGGCATTGTCATTGTCATCATGGCGGCCAAGACCCCAGACCCACTGCAGAGTCTTTCCATAGACCCGAGTCGAAGACTTGCCTTGAAGAGCGCTCTCTAAGAACCCTATGTCACCTTTTGCAAACTGCGCGAGCCTTGATCCGGAGCACTCGTCGGATACGTAAACCTGGGAATGGGGACCGGTACGCAGCACGTTGGCGAACATCAGATATTGGCGTCCAATCGCGTAGGATGTCTGACACGGCGTCACTGGACCGATGGTGATTTCGCCTAAGCCCGGAGCTAAGCCTTTATAAGTGCGGTCCACTCGAAGGCGGTAGACGCGCGTGGACATGAACGTTCGCGGCGCCGGATTGGGCTCACTCCGCAGTACGGTACCCAGGAAGACAACTTGCGCACGGCTTACGAGCTGGCATGCGGGCGCCCACGTCAACTGTGAACACGAACAAGCCCGAGCGGTTGAGTGGTTGACCACCGCCGATATCAGCAGGACACCGAGCAGTCTCATGCTGGTTGATTAGAACCTGCCGGTTGGGTTTAGGTTCCCGGCCGTTGGTCGCGATAATAGAAGGAGTGCGGAACTTCCTGCTGTTACTGACGCCGCTTCTGTGCATGGGAGGGACGGGTCAGTGGGAGTTGCAAGATCCGCTGACCAATCCCGGCTTTGTCCACTTCTACAACAACGAATTCGATGCGGCTATCGCCGATTTCAAAAAAGAAGTGGCGGCGCGACCAGACGATTGCGAGGCATACAATCATCTGGCGCAAGGAATACTCTACCGGGAGCTTTTCCGGAACGGCGCGCTGGAGAGCCAGTTGGTCAGCGGGAACAATCCCTTTCTCCGGCGCGGAAAGATGAATATCAGCGCGGAGAACAAAGCGGCATTCAATAACAGTATCGACACCGCCTTACGGCTCAGCGCAAAGGAGCTGAAGCGCGACCCGAATAATCTAAATGGCCTTTATTGCGGCGCGGTGGCGCACGGATTTCGCGCGAACTATTTGTTTCTGGTTGAGAAGGCCTGGGTGGATTCGTTGAAGGAGGCGACCGCGGGTCGAAAGCTGGAGCAAAAACTGGTGGCCGTGGATCCCAATTTCATCGATGCGCGGTTGGGATTAGGGTTACACGACTATATTGTCGGAAGTCTTCCGTTTTACATGCGGGCGTTCGGCTTAGTCGCCGGTGTTCACGGTGATAAAGAGGGCGGCATCCGGGAGATTCAAGAAGTCCGGGCGCATGGAATTCTAAGCAAATACGACGCGGAGATCCTGCTGGCCGTGATTTACCGGAGGGAACGAAAGCTGGCGTTGGCGATACCGCTGCTGAAGGAGGCGGCGGCGCAGTTTCCCCGCAATTACTTGTTTCGATTCGAAGAAGTGCAGATGTACAGCGACTTGGGAGATAAGGCGGACGCGTTGAAGGTGATCACGGAATTGGAGCGCTTGCAGCGGAGTGGGGAGGCAGGATATCGCGATATTCCGCCGGAAAAGATCGAATATATGAAGGACAACTTACTGTTCTGGTACAACGATTTGGATCCGGCGCTTAGGGGATTAAAAGAAGTGACTCAAAAAACCGAAGATCTGGATCTAAATACTACGGTATTAGCTTGGTTACGTTTAGGACAAGTTTACGA
>JBARMQ010000155.1:0-2985 GCA_049802535.1 Bryobacteraceae bacterium
TGGGGTTCCACTTCGTCGCGGAAATAGACGGGATCTTGCAAAATGCCGCCGATCAGCAGTCGCCGCCCGCTCCGCTTCGCTACCTCAATCGCGAGATGTACACCCTTGTCCGGGTGAATGCGTCCGATAAAGAGAAGATCCTCACCGCGCGAACTCCGTGGCGGATAGAGCGTGAGATCAATTCCGTTATAGACCGTTGCCATGTAAGTTAGCTGGGGCGCGCGATCTGCGTCACTAATGGATACAAAATATCCTGTGCGATGTTTTTCATATGCCGCCATGATGCGCGGCGAAGAGAACCCATGAATCGTGGTCAAGACAGGAGTCTTCACCAGCCCCGCGTAGCCTAGAGCCATGAAGTCATAATGATTGTGAATCAGATCGAAGTCTGCAGCGCACGCGAAGGCCTCGGCAATGTGCAGGTACTCCGCCACCTTGGGATCGATCGAGGAGTCCTCTTCATATCCCCGGCTCACGACCGAGTGCAGCCGCCCGCTGGTCACGGAGTCCGCGGTGGCAAAGAGCGTTACGTCCCAGCCGCGGGCGACGAGGCCCTCGGCGATGTTGCCCGCTACCGTTTCCCAGGCGCCATAGTGGCGTGGCGGCGTTCGCCAGGCTATCGGAGATAAGATCGCTATTCTTCTCTTTGCGGGCATATAAAGTTTACGACATCGCGGCCAGCACGTCCGCGAGCTCGACTGTGGCAAATCCGGTCGCGTGATCGGAGAGGCCGTAGGGAATGATAAGCTGCCCTTGGTGCAATAACGCGCCGCAGGAATAGACAACATTGGGAACATATCCTTCGCGCTCACCGGGTTCGGGCGTCATGATCGGTTCCCGTAACCGCCCGATCACTCGGGAAGGCTGCGTGAGATCGAGCAGAAAGGCCCCAATGCAGTACTGGCGCATGGGTCCGACACCGTGGCTGAGAACCAGCCAGCCGGCATCGGTCTCGATCGGCGATCCGCAATTGCCGATTTGGACCAGTTCCCAGGGGAAGCGCGGCTTCAGTAACAGCCACCGTTCGTTCCAAAAATGCACGTTATCGGAACGCATTAGGAAAATGCTCTCGTTGTCCTGCCGCGAAAGCATGAAATAAGAACCGCACACCTTGCGTGGGAACAGGGCCATGCCCTTGTTCTCCGCCTCCGGCCCATTCAACGAAATGAAGCGGAAGCGCAAGAAGTCGGCGGTCTCAAGCAGCTCCGGCATGATTACTCTGCCGTCATACGCGGTGAAGGTGGCGTAGTAGGCATATGTGCCGTCATCGTTGTGAAAGCGAACAAAGCGGGCGTCTTCGATCCCATTGCGCTGCGACGGAGTCGACGGGAAAAGGATCCGCTCCGAGAGGTTTTGCTCCCGCTCAAACTGAACTTCGTAGTTTGACTTGGCCAGCATCCAGATGCTTTGCGCGGCCATTGCATCCTCACTTCCGTGTCCCGAGCTTTTCAATTCTGTGTTTAAAACTTCATTCAGTTTGTTTAGTCCAAACGCGCTGCCCAAACGATCGATCACTCTCTCTGCAAAGCCGCTCTTCAGTCCGAGTTCGCGAAGCTTCCTTTGAAACAGAGGACCTTCGTAGACCGTGTTGGCGATCTGCTGAGGCTCAGTCAGCAAACCTTTCGCAGGCTCGACCTCAATGCGCAGATCGCGATACACAACCCCGGAGCGGAAGGTAATAGAGGAGATATGCCCCTCGCCCGTTGCGCGCAAACTCAGCACGAAACGCACTGCGCCTTCGGGTAGTTCGGTCTGGTCGGGATGAGGAACCATCGATGGACTGAACAACGCCGCCGATTCAAGCGCGTACTCTGCCAGAAAAAATGAGCCGATCAGGAGACGCCGGTGATAAGAAAATTGGGCCCGCGGGGGAAGCAGCTTGCACAGCTGTTCAAAGCGGTCGAGGAAACGCTGTGGCAAATTCAGGTGGCGGCCCGCAAATCCGGCATAGACCTGTTCCAGCAGAGCTTCCACGCCGTCCTCTGGTATGTCGGCAATCCTGTCGATAATGCCGCTCATACGCGGCCCGTCACCGGGATCGAACTGCCTCAACAGTACCCGCGACGGGTCGGGGCGAAGTATGGTCTTGGAACGTTTCAGAGGAAGGGTCAGTGCGGTTCCGTTTTCCATGCCGTTTCTTTCTCTGCCGATCCTAAGGGTGTGTCGTGGTTGCAGAGAGCAGCGTGGTGGCAGGGAATTCCTCGGCTGCTACCGGCTGCTTGAAGCTGGTAAGCATTTCTTGCGCCTGGCGCATCTCGATCAGGGAAAGCAAAAATGCCAGCGTCGATTCAGCTCCCTGGTTTCCGTTTACCCGATCAATGTGCAACCCGTCCCGGCAGCCTCCTGTCTCCGGCACGTATAGTTCGAGGCCCAGATCGTTGGCACCGATGAACCAGTCGAATGCGTTTTGCGCTTGCTCATACCAATGCAAGTTTGCAGTCGCCCGATAGGCTGCCAGGCAAGCTGCCACGGTGGCCTGTGCCTCGATGGGCTGCTGATCAAAGTTGGCGCGTGCGCCGCCGCGGGGGTAGAAGCCATTGCTCCCAATTGGCCGCAGATGTCCCTTCTCCGTCGTCTGTTGACTGGTCAACCAACTCAGCGTCTCGAGTCCGCGCTTGAGAACATCCTTCCGCCCGGTGGCCCGGCCATTCACGATCAGCGCGTGCGAGAGCCGAGCATTGTCATACGAGAGTTCCTCTTCGAACCAATGCCAGTCGGCGTGCGCATGGCGATCGTAGAGTTCCATCAAGCGTGACATGAGATTTTCGCGAGCCTGGTTTACTTGGCTATCGCCACCCAACCGGCGTAAATACTCGTGGATGCCAAGCAATCCGAATGCCCATGCGCGCGGAGAACTGAACTCAGTCAGAGCGGGTAAAGCGCGCGCAAAGAGCTGACCGGCCATCATCTGAAAATTTCGCAACTGCGAACTGCCCACGCCGACGCCGAGGGCCCACAGCGCGCGGCCGTGGCTATCTTCCGATC
>JBARMQ010000156.1:0-39109 GCA_049802535.1 Bryobacteraceae bacterium
GTATGCCTGCTGTTCTCGGGCGTTATGGTGGAACTGGGCTTGTTCGCACTTGCAAGGATCTATTGGGCAAGCTTCCACCAAGCCTTGCACGCACATCTCAGCGCTTTGACCACGCTATTCGTGACGACAGGGATCGTAACGGCGTTTGTAGGCGCATTCATGTGCTACCTGCAGCACAATGTGAAGCGACTATTGGCCTTCTCAACCATCAGTCACGTTGGGCTGATGATTATCGGAATCGGGTTGTTTGCGCCAGACGGCTTGGCGGGAACCGCCATTTACGTTCTGGGGCACGGCATGGTGAAGGGTGGCCTGTTTCTGGTAGCTGGCATTCTGTTACATCGATTTCAAGTGATCGATGTGCGCGACTTACACGGCAAGGCGCGCCGCGAGAAGTGGACTGCGGTAGTTTTCTTTGCCGGAGCGCTCGGCCTAGCGGGCCTGCCTTTTTCCGGCTTGGCAATGGGGCACGATCTGGTCAGCGCCGCCGCCGAGAGTGCGGGATACGGATGGACGAAATGGATATTTGTGTTTGCAGGCGCGGTCACAGCTGCGGCAGTGTTACGTGCCTGCGGACATATCTTTTTCGGGTGGGGTCCGGTTGAGGAACGGGACACTCAGCCAAAGCAAGAAGAGAAGCCCGAAACTCATGCCGGGCATGATCGAACACCCGCAACCATGTTTGTTCCAGCAGCCGTTTTGGTCACAGCTGGACTCCTCTTCGGTTTCGCGCCCTCACTGAAGACCGTCACCGTTGAAGCTGCACAACGTTTCGAGAACAGTTCTGCTTACGCGGCTCATGTCCTCGATGGCACTCCGATGGCGCCCTACGTTTTCAAGAGTTCCGTGCCGACGGACATGCTGGCCAGTTTGCTGAGTGTCTTTGGCGCTCTTGCCATCGCGGGTCTCGATCTGGCGAGCGCTCGCATACGCGAAACATCTAAGAAATTAGCAGCGCCATTGAGATTGCTCCACAAACTCCACAGCGGGCACGTCGGTGATTATGTTGTCTTTTTGATGCTCGGCATGGCGTCCTTTGGGCTCCTGTGCGCTTACTGCCTCCGCTAGCCATTTCTCGCCGCCTTCTGAACTGCGACGGTTTGGGAGAAAAGCATCCGAGCAGCGTCTCCATGCAAAATCGGTTTGCTTGAATGGGTTCATGGTTGAATTGCGTACCTTAGGACAGAGTGATCTGCGAATTACCCCGCTCGGCATCGGCGCATGGGCGATGGGAGGTGGTGGATGGCAGTTCGGTTGGGGTCAGCAGGACGACGCCGACTCCACTGCGGCGATCCGTGCTGCCCTCGACCGCGGCGTCAACTGGATCGATACGGCAGCCGTTTATGGTCTGGGGCACTCCGAAGAAGTTGTAGGTAGGGCGATTGCCGGTCTATCTCATAAGCCGTACATCTTCACAAAGTCGGAGCGCCGCTGGGATTCTGAGAACAAAATCTATCCGTCCCTTAAGGCCGATTCCATTCGCCAGGAGTGCGAGGACAGCCTGCGCCGCCTCAAGATCGATGTGATTGACCTCTATCAGGTTCACTGGCCGCAACCCGACGAAGACATCGAGGAAGGGTGGACCGAAATGGCCCGTCTTCAACAGCAAGGAAAAGTCCGTTGGATAGGCGTTTCTAACTTCAATACCGCCCAAATGGAGCGTGCGATGAAGATTGCGCCGATCACGTCCTTGCAGCCGCCGTATTCGCTACTTGCGCGCGACGCAGAGCAGTCAATCTTGCCCTTCGCCCGCAAACACAACATCGGCGTGCTGGTGTACTCGCCGATGAAAGCGGGCTTGTTGGCCGGCCGCATGACGCGAGAACGCGCCGCCAGTTTGCCTGAGGATGACTGGCGAAAGCGGAATCCCGAGTTTCAGGAACCGAAGTTGAGCCGCAATCTGGAGTTCGTCGAACGGGTAGGTGATATTGGCAAGCGCCGTGGCCGTTCGCCGGGCGAGGTGGCCCTCGCATGGACCCTTGCCAATCCGGCGGTAACTGCTGCAATTGTTGGATTGCGGAAACCCGATCAGGTCGACGGCACTCTGGGCGCGCTCGAATTCCGGTTGTCATCCGACGAAGTCGTTGAACTCGAAAAGTATCTTCCCAAGTAACCCTCATGCGCATCCCCACTTGGCCTCAAGCGACGGCGCGCGAGGCCGAGCTATTGCAAATCGTGTTAGCAAGTCCGCAACGGGGCGGCTTTCATCCGTTCGTTGCGGAATTTGAACAGCGCTTTGCCGCCTATCAGCAATCTCTCCACGGCATTGCCACCTTTAACGGAACCGTCTCCCTGGAATTAGCTCTCGAGGTGTTGGGTGTTCGCGCGGGCGACGAAATCATCGTTCCCGCCGTCTCATTCATATCCACCGCCACCGCCGTTTCTCGCTTAGGCGCAATCCCCGTCTTCGTCGACATCGAGGAATGGTCGTTTAATATCGATCCCATCCAGGTCCGCCAGGCCCTATCGCCGAAGACCAAAGGAATCCTGGCGGTGCACTTTGCCGGTCCCCTGTGCCAGGTGGATGATTTGCTGGCCATCTGCGCCGAGCACGGCCTCTTTCTACTGGAAGATGCCGCCCATGCCCACGGTTCCGAGTGGGAAGGGAAACGTGCGGGTAGCTTCGGGGTCGCCGGTTCGTTCAGTTTTCAGAACGGCAAAGTGATGTCTTCCGGGGAAGGCGGACTGCTGACTACTTCAGACAGCGAGTTCGCCGAGAAGGCCCGTTCGATTGTCAATCAAGGCCGGATGCCTGGCCGCAGTTTCTACGAACATTACAGGCTAGGAACCAATTTGCGCCTTACTGGCTTCCAGGCGGCTGTGCTGCTGGCGCAACTCGAGAGCCTTCCCGCCCAGATCCAGCTCCGGACCGCAAATGCACGCCTCCTGAAACACCTTTTGTCGGATGTCCCGGAGATTGTCTGGCAACAAGAGCCGCCTCAAGTGACCCAAAGCTCCCATTACCTCTTGCCAGCCCGCCTACGAAACGCCGGAATCACCCGGTCAGATTTTTGCGACCGGCTCACCGCCGCCGAAATCCCCTGTACGCCTTTCTACCCCCACCCTCTGTATGCAAATCCGCTCTATCAGGCGGGCAACTGCCGTGTTCTTCCATGCCCCAACACTGAAGCTTGTGTCCAGGACGCCTTTTGGTTCCCGCATCGCGTGCTGTTATCCGATAACGAAACAGTCGGTGAAGTGGCTCACTGTATCCGCAAAATCTTACATGACTAAAGTATTCCAAAACCAGGGCCCACTTACATTTTGCCGTGAAAGACGCGTTAAATGAATGTTATTTAATCGTCAAAACATCGCTAATTTGTTCTCCTCGCCCGATAATAGATACAGGAACCATCATGGCTTCTTCTCGGCCCGAACTCGCAGCGCACCGGCAAGCTGTGATCGCAGCATTCCCGGAGGTCGTCCGATCTCTTGTCTCAATAATCGGGAGAAAACAGACTGCTTTCATTGCTTCCGTGAAGGATTCGCGGGCAATTGACCGGTGGATCGAAAACGCTACTCCACAGAAAGATGTCGAGCAGCGAATTAGGCATGCGTATCAAGTGGCCGCCATGCTACGGAGTGTGGACAGTGAAAGCGTTGTGCAGGCTTGGTTCGTAGGATTAAATCCTGAACTCGACGATGCCGTGCCGATCAGCCTGTTACGTGAAGGAAACATCGAGACGGACGGCAAGAGGGTCCTGAGCGCGGCCAGAGCGTTTGTCGCGGGTGGTTAGACACGATCTTCCTGTTCGTACGCCCACGGAGCCGCTATACCGCATCGCTCGAAAACCCAATCCCTGGAACCCTCCCGACTGGAAGTATGTTGGGGACGATTTAACGTTTGGGAACCGCTTTGACGATTCCGCAGGCCGCTTTAGAGTGGTCTACGCCGCCTCATCGCCGCTCGGATGTTTCGTGGAGACATTAGCACGTTTCCGGGCTCCTCCTAACGTCGAAGATCTCATGGCGCTCTTAGCAGAGATTCAAGCTGCGCCTAATGAACGCGTTTCTTTCGGAAGAGTTCCAGCGGCTTGGGTCGGCACGCGACTGTTAGGAAAGGCAGTCTCTAAACAAACCCGCTTTGCCGACGTATACTCAGCCGAGTGGTTATCCCACTTGCGGCGGCGCCTCGAGCCGGGACTCTTCGCGCGCCGCGCAGAGGCTGCCAAAGACTTTGATTTAGCCAGGCTCATCTCGCAGGACCGGACGCTCACTCAGCAGATAGCAAGCATCGTCCATGACCTCGAGTTTGACGGAATCTATTACCATTCGCGCCATGGCTCAAATCTATGCAACTGGGCGCTGTTCGAACCGTTCGAACTGGAATATATGCCAGCCGAGCCGATTACAATCGATGATCCTACCCTCGATGCCGCTCTGCGCCTGCTAAATTTGTCGCTGGACCGGTCCTCTTAAGTAATTGCCCGGCAACGCCTGCGCGGCGGCTTGGCGATTTCTTGTGTGTTGACCAAGCACCGCTTGGCTGCCGCGCTAGTAAGTGCCGGGCGGGCGCCTTCAGCCCGGGTTGTGCGCGTCGGGTAACACAAATTGAGTATCACCGAGCCGTTGCATCTTAGTGCGTTTCCGAATCTCTAACTCTTGCGTACCAGGATCGTGGAGCAGTTTTTCTATCCGCTGCCTCTTCTCTTCAATCGTGCGGGAAAGGTTGGCGTTTTCCTCTTGAAGAGCCCGTATCTGTGCACGTTTAGCCTCAAGCGCCCGAATCCCCTGCGGTCCGCGCAGCATAATCGTCGCGTAAGCTGCCAAGGCGACGAGGGCCGCAAGCGCAGCAATCGGACGTAGAATTCGAACTAACAACGTTTTTGGGTGATCCCTTACATTCTTTTATAAACTGGTTGGCGCGAAAGGTCCAGCGAAATTGTTGAAGAGTATCGACTTTGTTTGTGTTTTGACCGCGTGCGCCGATGCCCAGCAGGCCCGAAGCCTCTCCGAAGTCCTCGTGAAGGAGCGCTTGGCCGCGTGTGTGAATGTCTTGCCAGGAGTAGAAAGTGTCTACCGCTGGAAAGGCGAAGTAGAGACTGCCAGCGAGGTTCTTCTGTTGATAAAGACTACCCGGGAATGCGTCCAAAGCCTAAGCGATCGCATTCTCTCGTTGCACACTTACGACACGCCGGAGATCGTCTGTCTTCCGATTGAGCAGGGGCTCGATAGATATCTCACCTGGATCCGTGAGAGCGTCGAACCAACTAAGCGGGAGTAACTCCGAATGGAGTTAGTGCAGCCGAAAGCCCTCTGCCACGGCGGAAAACTCCGCTAATTGGGCCGCCTCCCAGTCCTTATCGCGGTTTAGTTCCTTGGCGAGGAGTCCTGCCACCCGAGGAGCCGACGCCAAAGCGGCCGCCGTATTCAAAAACAGGGCTCTGGTCCGCCGCGCTAACACATCCTCCACCGTTCGGGCCATTTCCCGGCGCGCCGCCCACACAACCTCCGCGCCAGTGTAGGGAAGAGCCGGGTGCAAGGGCCTGCGCAATCCGCCATCCAAGCGCATTAATTCTTTCACCGCCAAGGCATCCGTCCCATACCCAGCAAGGCTTCCGAATCGCGCTGCTTGCCGATGATATCCGTGAATATTGAGTTGCTGGGTGACGCAAGGCACATCGGGCAGTCGTGCCAGCATGGCCGCCTGATTGACGCAATCCTCCGCCATGCGGCGATATGTTGTCCATTTGCCGCCCGCAATGGTCAACAATCCTGTCTTATCGATTTGAATCGAGTGGTCGCGAGAAAGGGCGGCGGTGTTCGATCCGCTGCCTGCCTTCACCAGCGGCCGAATGCCCGCAAAGACGCTGAGCACGTCGCTTCGCGATGGCGCCTTCACCAGATACTGACCCGCAGTCGTGAGAATGAACTGAATCTCCTGCTCGAAGGCGATCGGCTCCAGCAACGGCACGTCGATCGGTGTATCGGTTGTCCCCACCAACGTGTGTCCATGCCAAGGTATGGCGAACATCACTCGCCCGTCGCTGGTGTGCGGCACCATAATGGCGCTGTTTCCGGGAAGAAACGATCGATCGAACACGAGATGTATACCTTGGCTCGGAGCGATCATATTTGCCGCCGTAGGGTCTGCCATGCGGCGAATACCGTCCGAAAATGCGCCCGTAGCGTTAATGACCACCTTTGCGCCAACCGTAAATTCCTGGCCGCCTTCAAGGTCACGTGCAACAGCGCCCGCAAGATAGCCATCCTCATCCTTGACGAGACTCAAAACGGGCATGTAATTCAACAGTGTTGCGCCTTGATCCGCCGCCGTCCGCACCAGATCGATCAACAGCCGCGTATCGTCAAACTGGCCGTCAAAATAAATGACGCCTCCCCGCAGCCCTTCTGTTTTTATCGTCGGAAGATATTCCAGCGTTTCTTCCCGAGATAGAATGCGTGACGAACCGAATCCATATTTCCCGGAAAGTAGGTTATATACTTTCAGGCCAAGGCCGTAAAAAGGCGCCTCCCACCAATCATAATTAGGCACCACAAAGCCCAAATCGCTCACTAAATGCGGCGCATTCTGCCGTAGTAGGCCGCGCTCCTTCAGCGCTTCCATCACCAGCGATATGTTGCCCTGCTCCAGGTAGCGCACGCCGCCGTGGACCAGTTTGGTGCTGCGGCTTGACGTGCCTTTGCCAAAGTCACTCTGCTCCAGCAAAAGCACGTCGTATCCGCGGGACGCCGCATCCAGAGCGATGCCTACCCCGGTTGCTCCACCTCCAACCACAACCATGTCCCAAGGCTCGGAATGCGCTCCGAGCCTTCCCAACATTTCCGGCCGATTCACGTAATCAGGGTACTATTACGAGGCGTGCAAGAGCGCAAAGGGCACGGCGGCGTGCCATCAGACAGAAGAGGAACCCGCTCGTTCTTTCGAGTGGCATGCTTGATACCGTGCCCATTTTGCGCGAGTCTAAAAGCTTAGCCGGAGCGCTAGTTGCAACGTGCGCGGGTCCGTTGCGCCGGTAACTTGACCGAAGTTGGACGATCCAACCGTAGTTGAAACGGCGGTGTATGAAAGGTGGTTGGGAAAATCGTACAACTCAGCCCGAAAATGCGCTCTTATCCGTTCAGTGATCGGGAAATCCTTTTGAAGAGACGCATCCCAATTAATAAACCACGGATAAGTTAGTGCGAATGCACCCATATTCCCGAATGTACCCGCGACCGGGACCGCAAACGCCGCTGGATTCAGATACTGCAGTTTGTTAGTGCTCTGATAGACGCGCCCAACAATGTTGGGCCGCTCGTTGCCAGACGTTCCGATGCCGGCAGGATCGCCCTGCACGACCACATTGAATGGCAATCCCGACTGGATGGTCGTAACGCCGGAGAGTTGCCAGCCGCCCAGAGCCTTCTGATAGAAGTTCTGCCCGTGCAGCCAAAATGGGAACGGATACACGTAACTGACGACCAGAATCTGGTTCCGGTTGTAATTCGAAGGACCCCAATCCCCGCGTAAGTTATGAGCACTTTCCGGCGTATAGCTATAGCCGTTCGCGTCAGTTCGCGCCGAGGACCAGGTGTAGGCGACATTGGCCAAGCCGCCTTGGCTAAACTGCTTTCTAAATTGAAACTGCAGTGAATCATAAATGAAATTGGCGCCGGTGTTGTATTCGTAAATGTCTCCGTATCCCTGATAGGGCCGCAGTGCGTTCGTGTTCACCCCGGGATGTGCTTGTACTGTTCCAGGAAGTAGCTGATTAATGTCGTCCTGATAAGAAAGGTTAGCCGCACTCGATCCGACATAGGAAAGAGTGGCTAAAGAGTTTGCTCCAATCTTGCGCTGCAGCCCTAAGCTCCAGTTCATGGTCCTTGGGACCTTCATATCCAGGTAATGCGAGTTATTGATTGTGCTGGGCAGAACTTGATTGCTGCCGCCACCAGGATTTTCAACGTTTCCGTTATAAATTAGCGCTTGTTGTACGAAGGGCGGATCGTCAACCGCGCTGAACAGGAAATTACCCTCCACCCGCTCATAGAAAACGCCATAGCCGCCTCGCAGAACCGTATCCTGACGTCCTGTCACATCCCATGCAAATCCGATCCGCGGTTCCCAAGTCGCCCAGTCTGTCTGGGTGGTTCCCTTTGGCAGCCCATGAAATAAGGTTTGAGTCAATGGATTTGACGCAATAGTGGGATATCGCGACGAAAATGACGTCGGAAAGCCATTGCCTTGCTCGACCAACCCGTCATAGATGTTGCCGCTGCCGGGCACAATGGCCCCCGGGCTCGCCGTCTCCACAGTCACAGCTTGCGCCGGATTGTAATATTGCGGCAGGAACGCCGTCGTATTACCCAACGCGCTGTATTGCGGTTGCATATACGCCCAACGCAGGCCGGCATTTAGCGTGAACCGCTTATTCACTTTCCAATTGTCCTGAACATAAGGTTCAATTTGCGAGAAACGATACCAGCCTTGTTCAATCGCGCTGGCTTCTGTGTACGTGTAGAAATTGCCCAACAGCGCGTCTGCCACCGCGTTCCCGGTGGTGTCAGAGGCCGCGGTGTTAAACGCGAACGAACCGTTGATGGCCGGTACGTTGTTCTGGTTCTTCCGGCTACGCATAATCAGAATTCCGGTCTTGAACTCGTGATTGCCGACAACTTTTGAAAAGTCATCCTTCCAATCAAAAATGCGATTGAAGTTATTAAAGTTCAACGGAGTCGCCGTGAGTGTTGTAAAGCCGGAAATGGCAATTGTTGGGATCGCGTTTGAGGCGTTATACAGCAGAGGAAAATTTACTCCCTCGCCGCTACGGGTGTAATTTGAAATGAACAAAGGATTTGGAACAATGCCCGTATTCTCAATAATGACGTTGCCGGTAAACGTAAATTGCGCCACGTTGACCGTGGTCGGATTCGGCACGTTTGTCCACTGAATGCTGGAATTCGTCCCCGGAATATCGCGGTTGTATTCAATCAACTGAGTCTGATCTTGTGTTGAGGTGTAATAATCCCTGAAATAATGTACCGAAAGCTGGTTCTTGTTACTGATGTTGTAATCCACTTTGTATAGATATTCATTTGTATTGAGCGGCGCGACGTCATTGAATACAAAATTGCCGCCAGACCCGGTAAAGTTCGGCGCGGGATAGTTATCGAGCAGTCGTACGGAATTAGGGCTAAAATCCGACGATGGAATGAGCCCGCCCGCGAAGGGCTGGCCGGTGGCAGGGTTATTGGGATATTTGGACAGCGAAGAGAAGTTTCCGCTTCGTTGCGCTAGCGTCGGGACCGTCCAGGTGTTGGTAACACCCTGCCGCAACCGTTTGAAATCTTCAGCCACAAAAAAGAACAGCTTGCTCCGGTCCTTGTTGAAGTGACCTGGAATAAAAATCGGCCCACCCAGGTTCCATCCGAAATTGTTGTAGCGCAGTTCCGGAATGGTCAGCGCATTAAAGGCGCGCGCCTGAATATCGTTGTTCCGGAAATATTCGTAAGCCAACCCATGAAACTCTTGCGTTCCGCTCTTGACGGCGATGTTAATTACCGCGCCTGAATTTTGGCCATACTCGGCGCTGTAATTCGCGGACAGCACTCTGAATTCGGCGATGGCGTCTGGATTTATGTTGATAAAGTTGTTGCCGCCGCCTCCGTTGTCCTTGTTATCGGCGCCATCCAGGTTCCACGAATAGACGTCGGTATGGTTTCCATTGATACTTTGCGAGCTATTACTCACGCCATACCCGCCAAATAAGCTGAATGCACTACTGTAAGTCGTCGAAACGCCAGGCAACAACTGCAATAGCTCGGGGAAATTACGGCCGTTCAGCTGAATCTGCGATGCCTGCGTTCCGGTGATCAGGTTACTGACTTCGCCGGTGCTGGTGTCGACGCGTGCTGCATCGGCTTGTACATTGACCGATTCATTTACGCTTCCAACCTCCAATGCGATATTCACTTGTATCTTTCCGTCGACTGTCACCTCGACGTGTGTGACCTGAAATTTCTTAAATCCCTGGGCTACCGCCGCAACGTCGTAAAAGCCGATCGGAAGATCGGAAATAATATAATTCCCGCTTTCATTTGACGTCGCTGAGCGAGTCAATTTTGTATTCTCATCGATTGCGGAAACCGTCGCATTTGGAACAACGGCGCCGCTTGAATCCTGAACGGCGCCTACGATTTCCTGATTGTATGTGGACTGGGCTAGCAACGCCGTAGCGAAGCCTAGAAGAGAAACTGCGAGTCGAGCAAGACGCATGACCATCCTTTCTACATAGAAATGAAGTCTCTTGAGGAGGCTATGAACTTTCATAGCTGGATGCAGCCGAGGCTGATCCAGCAACTCTCACCAATATGTCTTTCGCGAGACAATTTTACGTGGCAATCCCTGAGAACTCAATAGACAAGTAGCTAGATTATTGTCCGGCTGGGGCGAATCGTTCTGCTTTGTATTCAAAAGCTCCCGATATAACGGCGCAAGTAAGGGAAACGGCAGCCTTAAGCGGTCAACCAGGCCGCCTGCAAAATTGCTAGGGCGGCAATTGCCGCGGTTTCCGCGCGCAGTACCGTATAGGCGAGGGAACATCGCGTCCAACCGGAATCCACCGCCTGCGCTCGTTCCTCGTCTGTCCATCCGCCTTCCGGTCCCAGCATCAGCAGAATGCGGTCAGACACGGAGCGCTGTAGCGGCAATGTCGATAGCACCGGCGCGGTCGCGGCCTCATCCAGCAGAATTTTCGCGTCTCCTTGAGCCGCAATAGCTTGGGCAAAGCGCACAGACTCACTTATCTGTGGTAAGAACGCGCGCCTCGATTGCTGGCTTGCTTCCCGGGCAATCTTTTCCCACCTTGCCCTCCGTTTCGAAGCCGCTGCTGTCAAACCGCGTTCCGTGCGAACTGCTTCGAATGGAGAAATCGCGGAGACGCCCAACTCAACGGCTTTTTCCACCATCCATTCGAACCGGTCGAATTTGAAAAGTGCCGGCATGAGGCAGATCCAAGGCGAAGCGGGCGGACGCGGCAATTTCTCAAGGACCCGGAACGAGACCAGCGACTTACGTGCCGTTTCAATTTCCGCTAAATAAAGGTCGTGATTATCGGACAGTTCATAAATCTGTCCGGGCTCCGTCCGCAACACACGAACCAAATGCTCCGCTTCTGCGCCGGTAAGTTCAGCGCTCCCGCGGTGCACTTTAGACACAAAAAATCGGCGGCGCGACAAGACGCTGAGATGGTACCAGGAACACTGGTCGCGGCTGCAGCACGGTCCTAGCGTCAATGGCCGCCGGCTTTTCGAATTTGCTGTGCGATGTCTGAGTATTGATTCGACTCGGCCGCGTGCAGCGGACTGATTCCCTCTTTGCTCAACGCGTTCGGATCCGCTCCCCAGAGCAATAAGATCGCCACCACTTGTTTCCGTCCAAAGGCTGCTGCCGCGTAAAGCGGCGTAGTGCCCGAGTTAACGTCCCGCGCATCGATATCGGCGCCGCGGCTGACAAGGTCCGAAACAATTTCCGCGTCGCCCTTCAGCGCAGCATCGTAAAGAGGAGTTGATCCTAACGGCGATCTCGCGTTAATCGAGGCGCCTTCTTTCAGCAGCATCCCCACCGCATCGTCCTGGCCGCGGCGAATGGCCTCCTCCAAAAGATGATTCGGCAACTCTCGATCGTGATAAAGAGGTAGTAGTAACTGCACCATGTCCAACTGGCGTTGCCGCAAAGCGTTTTCGATCGGTGAATAACCGGCATAATCCTTCGTTCGTACGTCGGCTCCGCGTGCCAACAGCAGTTTAGCCACGTCGATGTGGCCTTGGAATGCTGCTTCATTCAAAGGAGTCGCGCCTGTCTTCGCTTCCGGCTCATTGATCTTTCCCCCAGCGTCGAGCAGCAACATCGTTCGCTCGGCCGATCCCATCCAAACGGCGTCATCAACCGCCGAGGCGCCCATCGCATCACGGGCGTTCGGATCGGCGCCCTTGGTCAGGAGAAGGCGAATCAGCCTTTCTCGTTCCCTTCCGAACGACGTCGCCACAGCCTGCAAAATTGTTCGTCCGTGATCGTCACGCAAATTCGGGTCTGCGCCACTCTCAATCATCGCGATCGCTGCCGATGGATCTAACCGCCGAACTGCTTGAAACAACGGCGGGGGCGTCGCCGCGAACTCGGCAGCCGCTTGCGACAACAAGAGCAGTAGCGAAAGCATGACCTGATGTGATACCTAGCGAAAATGTATCAGACTCATTTAACGTTTGAGGGAACGTCAAGAGGGGAGGAGTTTCAACAGGCGCCCGTTTTGATCGTGTCAAGGCCGAAGTTTGGCTCGTGAGGCGATGATGCCGGTTGCGTCTGCGCGGGCCGAACTTCTAGCTAGCCCGGCGACACACCCCGCGACGAGCAGGAACGATGGAATTGAGCGTAGGTTGAGTGCGCGCACTTGGGAAAGCCTCCTTGAACAGGGAGTCTATCGACAACCTAGTTGGAAGCGAACGCGACGCACGCTCCAGCCGGATTACTCGGTATTGCACTGCCTTTCCCAAAAAATGAGGAAGAAATAATCTAGCCAACACATAAAAGCTGTCAATGTTGCTATTGATCCGGACGCGGTACCGCAGTAAGATATCGACGTCGGCATAGCAAAACGCGGGACCGTCCGCGGTGAAGGCACTTTAACGGTCAGAGTGGAAACTCCTTTTCAGTCGCGACGTCAGTGAAGGGCAGAGGGGAAGCGCGTCTGGTGGGCAATCTGAACCGCAAACTGGGTGAGGCTAAGCTCGACGGCAACATCATTATTGCCGAGTTGATGCGCAACATGGAGTTGGGCCGGTTTGAGATGGCCTACACTGTATTGCTCCCGTGCGTCTTTACGATTTACCTGAATCCGGAAGACCATGCCACGCTCAGCGGCGTGTTCGACTTGATTGCCGATGACGCCAAGCGCGCGCTGAGGGCTCGCGTAACGGAGCTGAATTCGCCGGTCACCGTTTTGGGGGTGCGGCGCGGGACCAAGCCAGCCAGAGAATTCAAAATCGCCATGAAGGATTGGGGCGTCGAGTTTTTTTCCGATCCAGAGGTACCCCGTGGCGACGTTGAAATTCATTCCGAACTGAGCGAAACCCCGCAACCGGGCTATCGGGGAACGAAGACCACTCTGCTGGGCCGCGAACCGGCGGTGACCGCGGGCCATACCACCAGCCAACGTTCCGAGCGCTACGGGTCCGCGATTGGCGCGCCCGATTCGGTTTTTGCCGAAGTCCGGTATGAGGACGACTCCGGCAAGCAGGTTTATTTGCTGAGGCAGAACCAGCTGCGGATCGGACGCGGTGGAGGCGAAAAGGCCGTCGATTTAGCGCTGTACACCAATGATGAAGTGTCTCGCGAACACCTCACGATTCGGCGGGACGCCGCGGCCGGCACGTTCTTTATCACAGATACCAGCACCAACGGAACTTGGATGGACGGAAAACGTCTTAAACGGGGAGTGGAAGAGATTTTGCCTCCGCGGTCCGAAATCGGCGTCGGTGAAGTGCTCACGTTGAGCTTCGAAACTCGAAAGTGAATTGAATATGAGAACGGCAGCGGCATGGCAGGCCGGCGTCGCAACCCATCCGGGCTTAGAGCGGCCTATCAATGAGGATCGCGTCTTTGTGGATGAGGCGCGAGGCGTCTACGCTGTGGTGGACGGCCTAGGCGGTCACGCAGCCGGGGAGTTAGCTGCGGAAACGGCGGTTGACGTTATTGCGCGGCAAATTGAGAAAGGCCCAAACGAGACCGCCGACCTGATTCGCAATTCCATCACGGCTGCTAACAATCGAATTTGCGACTTAGCCGGGGGGCACGAGGCTTGGCGAGGGATGGCGTGCGTCCTGACGATGGCGCTGGTGGATGGCGATCACGTGACGGTGGGGCACGTCGGCGATTCACGGCTTTATCTTGCCTGGAACGGGAATTTGCGAAAGCTGACGTCGGATCACTCGCTGGTTGGGGAGATGGAAGACCGAGGGGAACTGACAGAGGATGAGGCCATGCGGCATCCTCGCCGGAACGAGATTTTTCGCGATGTGGGTTCGCACCCCCATACGCCGGAAGACCCGGATTTCATTGATGTCCGTAAATTCCCTTTGCGTCCGGATGCCGCTCTGCTGCTTTGCAGCGACGGCTTGAGCGACGCTGTCACCTCAGCGCGCATACGAGCCATCGTGGAGCGTTACGACGGCGACGCTGAGGCGGTGGCGCAACAGTTGGTCGAAGCTGCAAATGAGGCCGGCGGCCGGGATAATGTGAGTGTCGTATTCGTTCCCGGCCCTGATTTTATCGGCAGCCAAGCGCTGCAAATGCAAGGCGCGCGTGCGCGGCATTCCTCCACCCGCGTTCGGCCGGAGCCGGTGTCGCGCGCAGCTTACGTTCGTACCGCCACCTGGTTTGCCGGAGGCGTTCTGCTTGGAGGCGGCCTGCTTGGCGGCTATCAACATTTCGTTCCCCCGCGCCATTCGCCTCCCGCAGTCGTGGCGGCTCCTGTTCCTTCACACATTGCGGTGAACGCGGCCGATCCTTTTGGGATTACGCGCGCGCTATCGATCGCGCATGAAGGCGACACCGTCGACGTGCCGCCCGGTCAGTATTTAGGTCCGATTACGCTAAAGTCCGGGGTGAGCATTGTGTCGACCGGCGGCGCCCAGGTACTGCAGGATCCGGCGTCATCCATCGACTCGGCAGCGATCGTTGCGCGGTCGGTTCAAGGATCGCGCGTGAAGGGACTGAGGATTGCGAGCGATGCCACGCATCCGTTGAGAACCGGGATTTTGATCGACAACTCATCGATTGAAGTCGATAATTCCGATATTTCGGGCGCCGAATCGGCCGGTGTGCGCATGATCGGATCGGCCAAAGGCGAACTGCTTGCCAACTATATCCACGGAAACGTGGGGGCGGGTGTGGCCATTGAAGGGGCCAGCACCCCGCGGCTATCCGGTAATCGGATTGAGCAAAACGGACTGGCGACGGCAGCGCCGCGCGGCGGTGTAGAGATTGCACCCACGGCGCACCCGAGGCTAACGAATAACCTGATTAGCGGGAACGGCAGGAACGTCTTGGGACTATCCGCACAGGCGGATGCGGAGATGCGCCAAAACAATGTATTTGTGGAAACGCCGGCGAAGCATCGGGCCGGCCAAAGCAAAACCGCCGCGATTGCGCCACAGCAACCGGGATCTCCGAGCTTGAGGTGAAAATACAGGCGCCGTGGCGAACTTAACTCAGTTCGGCAAGTATCGCATCCTCCGCAAGCTGAGCAGAAGCTTGACCGATGTTTATTTGGCATTCGATGCCGATGCTAATCGGGAGATTGTCCTGAAGCTGGTGGAGTACTCGCGGGACGATTTCACGCCGGTGGTGATTGCCGCGGAACGGAGCGGCGCTGCCATACAAAAGCAACTGCACCCGCATGACCCGCGCATCCTGGAGATCTTCGAGAGCGGCGATCTTAACGATTGTTTTTTCGTCGCGATGGAATACTTTCCCGGCAAGACGCTGACCGAAATCCTGCATCAAGAACAGCGCATCGAGCCGAAACGCGCCGCTCGCTACATGGCCGAAGTATGCAGCCAACTCCGCACGTTGCACTCGTTCATTTCCGATGTGGATGGACGTAAGACGGCTATTATTCACGGCGATATTAAACCGTCGAACATTCAGATTGGAATGGCGGACGATCCACGGTTGCTCGATTTCGGAATCGCCAAGGCGATTACAACGACGCACAATCTGACGCATCACAATTTGGGAAGCCCCAGCTATTGTTCGCCGGAACGGCTCAGTCAATCTCAGGTTGATGCTACATCCGATCTTTGGGCCGTCGGCGTGACACTTTATGAGCTGGTTGCGGGAATGCCGCCCTACCAGGCGCAAGATACGCGCAAGCTTGAAAGCCTGATACAAGAGTGCCGGCCCTTGCGAGCACTGCCGGATAGCTGCCCGGATCCCTTGAAGGCGATTATTGCGAAATCTCTGGCGCCCGATCGACAGCGGCGCTATGCGTCGGCGAGGCAGATGGAGGACGATCTGCGGGCGTTCCTTGCCGGCCGGCGCGTGGCGGCGGCAGCGGAGAAGCAGGATTTCTGGGATGCCAACGCGACCATTCGAAAGACACGCACTCAGGCGGTGGCGGCACGCAATTGGACCGTTGCTTCAACGGTTGCTAGTCCGAAGGCCGGAAGGCCGACGGCTGCGAGTGTTCGGGTTTCAAGCACCACGATTGCAAGTCCGCGGGTCGAAGCTCTGAGGGTTGAAAATCCAGCTCAACCGCGCAGGACGATTTTCGGCAAGCTCTTCCTTACTTTACGCAACATCTTACTCAACACCTTCCGCAACATCGGCTCTGTGTGGCGCCCCGCATTGCCCTCGTCGCATACTCGGCACTCCACTCCGTTAGCACTGGTGATCGCGAGCTTAGCCGGGTTGGGGGTGGGCCTGATTTTCTTCATGCCGTTTGCCTATTCGTACGATTTTGCACAGCAGAGCAACCCTTTGCGCGGCAACAAAGACTACGCGGATGGGACGGCGGACGGCGTCATGTCGGACTGGAATCTTTACCGCCAACTCGCGGCGGGCAACAGCTTCGTAAGCCGGCTGCCGGGACGGCTGGCAGAGGAATCGGCATTGGGAGCATCGTTTTACCGTAACTTGATGGCTTCGGCGGATAAGATCATTACCGGCTTTCGGAGCAGTTTGGATCGCAATCTCAGCGCAGTCGATTGGGAACGGGCGAAGCTGTGCTTGCGCTTAGCCGCGGCTATCGATCCATCCGGTACGGAAACAAGGGGCAAGCTCGCGCTCTGCAACGGTTATGAAGAACTGGCAGCCAATCCACGACCGCCCGGCGCGGAAAAGAGCATACGCGATTTCCGGCTGGCGGAGTCTTTGCTGCCGCATTCACCGGACCCGCATCTTGCGCTCGCTCGCGTCTACATTTACTCGTACCGTAATTTAGCGCCGGCATTGGCCGAGCTTCACGAAGCTGAGCAATTAGGTTATCGTTTTGGACCGCAGGAGACAAAACAAGAGGCGGACGGTTATTTGATCCGCGCCCGTTGGGAACTATACCGGGCAGGCCATGCGGCGCCGTGGAGTGCGCGGCTGGCGTGGCTGGCGCGGGCGAGCAGTGATATTCAACGCGCGGGAGAGCTCTATCGCCCGATTAGCAAGTATCCTGACGTCTCCGCCAGCCTGAGACGTTTGGACCAATATCGTGAACAACTACGAGCGGAAGCGGAGCCGCCGCCTGATTTGCTGCGGCGCACGCATCACCGCCAACACCTTTCGAGCGCAGCGCGAACGGGCTCGTCGTCATGGCCGTAACAAACACTTGGGATGCGGCCCTGGCGACGGAGTTCGCGGTCGCAGAGCGTTCGAGGCCACACGAGCGCCGGGTGGAATTACTGCTGCTGTTGGTTGCGTCGGCTGCAGTAAGCTGCGGCCTGGCGTTGGTCTTCACCGCGAAAACGCAGGATTTCGCGGAGGAGAGCCGCCGCCTAGCGAATCATGAACTCGTCAATCTGAATGAGTCCGGGACACCAGATCGACTGATTCCCGTACTGCAAGCGATTCCGGAAGCGGATCAACGGCAAAGTGCGGCGCAACGAATCGAGTCGTATCTTGATGGTCACCGTCCGGCGGCGAACGTGGGTGTGCTGGCTCGACTGCGCGTGCCTGCGCCTGTTTCCGGTGCGACGTCTGCGACTGGGAGGCCGTCCGCGACGTTGCCGCTGGTTCCTCTTGCCAAGATTAAGCCGCTGTTGATCGTTCGAACGCCACAACAGTTCATACGGGTGTTCTGGCAATGGTGCCTGCTGTATCTTGCTTCGTTCTGGGTTGTCCATCTTGTATGGCGCTGGCGCAAGTTTCGAGGCGATCCGCTGATCCTTCCCGCTTTGCAGGTATTGACGGGCTTTGGGCTGATCCTGATGATCAGCCTTCGGGATCCGCTGCGGGACACGCTCGAGTTCAAACGGTTTGCATGGGGTGTTGCAGCCGGTTGCGTTGTTTTACTTCTTCCCATTTTGCGGGGCTTCCAATATCACAATTTCGCGCGAACCATATACACGCCCTTGCTGGCGGCATTTGCGCTCTTCGTGGCTCTCGTCGAGTTTGGCTCAGGGCCGACGGGAAGCGATGCGAAGGTCAACCTGGGACCGTTTCAGCCGGTCGAGATTATCAAGATTTTGGTGGTCTTCTTCATGGCCGGCTATTTCACCCAACGTTGGGAGTGGCTGCGCGATTTGCGCCACACGGTGCTGGCGCCGCGATGGATGAATTTGCCGCGTCTGCGCCATGCGCTTCCCGTGATGTGCGCGGTGGCTTGCGGCTTGGCCATGTTTTTCATCTTGAAAGATATGGGCCCGGCGCTTGTGATGGGCTTCGTCTTTCTATCGCTATTTGCCATTGCGCGCGGCAAGCTGGGACTGGCAGCTCTTGGCGTGGCGTTGTTGGTCGCAGGGGTCATTGTCAGCTACCATCTCGGCGCGCCGCACACTGTTGTCGAACGAGTTTCCATGTGGCTGGCGCCGTGGGACAACAATATTCGCGGCGGCGATCAACTGGCACATGCGCTGTGGGCGTTTGCAACGGGCGGCCCGTATGGATCGGGTCCCGGGTGGGGCGACCCTAGCGTCATTCCGGCCGGGCATACCGATCTGGTGCTTCCGTCCATCGCGGAAGAATGGGGATTCGGAGGCGTCTTGGCGATCGCCGCGCTTCTCGGGCTTCTGGTATACCGCGCCTTTCGCATCGCTCTTCACTCGCCGGATGAATACGGGATGTTTTTGGGCTTCGGACTCGGCACGCTGGTGGCTCTGGAGATGCTGTTGATCTCGGGCGGCGTTCTTGGCGCGATTCCATTGTCGGGCGTTGTCTCGCCATTTCTCAGCTCGGGCAACACCGCCATGTTGTCGAACTTCTTCATCTTCGCGGTTCTGCTGAGCATCTCGAATCAAAGCGCGAAATCGGTGGATAGCGTTGCCCACTTCGAAGCCAAGTCTCCATTTCGGCCGACTGCCCGGGTTATCAGTATCGCGCTTGCGGTTTGTCTGGTTTCCCTACTTGTATGCGCCTTTAACATCGAAGTGCTGCATGACCGCGAATTATTGATAAAGGAAGCCCACGTCATCACGCAGGATGGAGTGAAGCGGCCGGAGTACAACCCTCGTTTGAGTTTGCTCGCGGCCTCGATTCCGCGAGGTAATATTTATGACCGCAACGGCGTGCTGCTCGCGACCAGCAGTTGGGATGAGCTTGAAAAGCATCGCGACCAGTACACCAAGCTCGGCATTTCGATTGATGCCGTTTGTTCGCGGCAGGAAAGCCGGCATTATCCGTTTGGTCCGATTGCGCAGGATTTCATCGGCGATCTGCGTACTGGAGAAAAATTCCATGCGGCGAACTCTTCGCTGATCGAGCGGGATTCCGCCGCGCATCTCGAAGGCTTCGCGAATCTTAACGAGCTTGCGCCGATCGTCCGTGTACGGCACCACCGGGATAACCCTCTGTTGAAGGCGCTTCTAGGGCGGGATCGCGATATTCACAGCACTGTCGACATTCGCCTGCAACAACAGGCTGCGGCGCTTCTTCAGGCGCATTTAGCCGGCGACGGTAGGCGCGGCGCGATTGTCGTCATCAGCCCTGTGAATGGCGATGTCTTGGCTATGGCTAACTGGCCGCAACCGTCTGCTGACGGCGCCTCTACGCCCGATCAGTTATTGGACCGCGCGCGTTATGGACAATATCCTCCGGGATCTACCTTCAAGCTTGTCACCGCGATTGCGGCATTACGACTGAATCCCAGAGCGATGGAGAAGACCTTCTATTGCCACGGACTCGGCGACGGGCGATCGGGAACGATCATTCCTGGATGGCGCAGACCGATTCGCGACGACATTCGCGATCATGCGCACGGAACATTGAACCTAGGCCAAGCGATAACCGTATCTTGCAACGCATACTTTGCCCAACTCGGCGTGTTTGCCGTAGGTTCACAAGCGCTGCACGACACAGCGGAAATGTTGGGCATCGACACAGGCGACATGAAAGATCTCAAAAAAATGCTGCCGTTCGCTGCTTATGGGCAAGGAGCCGTTCTGGTGACACCATTCAAAATGGCGCGGGTGGCGGCGACCGTTGCCGCCGGAGGAGCAATGCCCGAGGGCCGTTGGATTCTGGATTTCAGCAACTCGCGTACAGAGCCGCCAGAACTAATCCTTGCGCCCGAGCTGAACGACTTCATGGCAAAGTCGATGCGCGCCGTAGTCACGAGCGGAACTGCCCGCACTGCGATGAATGGAGTCTCCGTAAGCGTCGCCGGAAAAACTGGCACAGCGCAGCTCGACGCTGGCGAACCGCATTCCTGGTTTGCGGGATTCGCGCCTTTCGATGAACCTCCCGCAAAGCGCATTGCGTTCGCGATTGTGGTCGAGCACGGTGGCTACGGCGCTAAATCGGCCGCACCCATGGCGCGTGAATTAGTGGAAGCGGCAAAGCAGCTTGGTGTCATTTCCGGTGGTCCGCAACAAGGCAAAGAACTGAGGTGAGCATGGCTATCTCGAATGTATTTGAAAAGTTGGGGCGCGCGATTTTTGAGTCGCCTTTCGGATCGAATCCACTGCTAAAGGACGCGCCGGAGTTGGCCGAAATACGGCTCGCCGTGCTTGACGCTGTCAAAGCGAAGGGCCATCGGGCCGGCGGGCGGAATGTGTTCCCATATAACCTGGTGCGAGTCAAGCTGCTCGGAATATCGGAAGAGCAGGCGCGAGTGCTGCAGCATCAATTTCTGACCAACTACTTCTCAGATGAATTGAAGACCGGGTTGCTGCGTCAGAACTATCGCTTCCCCGACGACCTGCGCGTCGAGGTACATACAACGCCTGATCTTCCTTTGGCCAACCAAGCATGGCTGTCGGTCGAAACCGATGTCGATCGCGCTCGGGTTGGTTCCAGCAGCGGAGCGATGACGGCGGCGCTCGTGGTAGTGCACGGAACCGCCAACGTTTTTGATCTGTCAATTGAAAAGACGCGCACCAATATTGGCCGCACTGCGGAAGTCTATCGGGCCGACGGGCCTAGCCGCAGAAACGATCTTGCCTTCGATGAGGACAGCGCAGTGAACCAGAGCGTTTCGCGGCAACATGCGCATATCATTTATACGCAGAAGTCCGGCGAATATCGGCTGTTCAATGACCGTACCTACAAAGGACCCTCTGCCAATGGACTCTGGATCGTACGGGATGGATCCAGCCAACCGGTACACCGCGGTAATCGCGGGACGCTGCTGGAGGCAGGCGACGAAATCCACCTGGGCGATGCGATTGTGAGATTTGAGACAAGGGCAAAGGAAGTCTAGGCGTATACCTCCATCAATACTACCTGCCTCCAGAGCCGGCAAGTAGATCGCTGGTTCACGTAGAATATTGAATTAGCTCAGATGGACACGGAACTTGGATGGAAAGAGGCGATCGTAGCCGTACTCAGCGCAACGAAAGCTCCAATGCGCTACACCGATATTGCGGAAGAGATCCTTTCGCGGAAGTTGCGCGAGGTCACGGCCACACCGCCCGCCACGGTTGCTGCGACCATCGCGCAGTCTTTCAAGAATGAAAAGGAGCACTCGCCATTTGTTCGAGTAAGTCGTGGAGTCTACGGTCTCCGTGACACGCAAACAGAAACCCCCGCCATTGCTCAGGAAGAGCAGGAAGAGGCAGAAGGGGCAGCAACAGACGGGATCGAAGCCTGTCAATTTCTGTGAACAACGAGGTGTGTACCTGCTTCACGACTCTCAAGGGGTCGTGTACGTGGGTCGCGCCACCGATCAGGGTCTCGGCAGGAGACTTCAGCAGCACACATCGGGCCGGCTGACTGGACGCTGGACGCGCTTCTCCTGGTTCGGTGTGTATCCTGTCAGGGAAGATGGAACACTAAAGAGTGCTGATGCTCTAAAGGAGGTCACTATCAATATAGTGATTGCAACGATGGAGGCTGTATTGATAGAAGGCCTCGAGCCGCGCCAGAATCGCAAGCGAGGAGACGACTTTCAGGCTATTGAGTTTCTTCAAGTGGAGGACCCGAAGTTAGAGATGAATCGGAAACTGGCACTTGTCCAAGAACTTGCAGCAAGTCTAAAATCCTGACCGGCCCTGCAGTCCCGGCGTCGACAATATCAGTGAGAATACAGAATCTCACGCTGCATAGAGCAGGCTCGCCTGTTCCAGCACGGAAGCTCGAATCTGCGGTTTCAGTCCGTTCTTTGAGACAAGATCCACCTTCTTGCCGAGGAGTTGCGAAAGATCCAACATCAAACCGGCATAATCGACTAAGTCGATGTCGGCACCCGGCAGGAACTCGACCAGCATGTCGATGTCGCTGTCGGGCCGCATGTCTCCGCAGGCCGCCGAGCCGAAGAAAGAAAGCTCCCGGACCGAATACCGTCGGCACACACCGGCGAGCTTGGACTCATCCACTTGTGTATCGCCGAGCTGGAGTGTGCGGTCCATGGCTGCGTTATCTCATTATGCCCCGATGCGATGATTCAATCGACGGCCATAAATCAAGGTTAATCGTCTTTCGCCGGGATCGCGCGATACAGAGCATCCGGTGCGAGATCTGCGCCGTTCGGCCAACAAACCGCTCCAAACCCATCAACGAAAACTTGTGCGAACTGCGCCGGGTCTCGCAGCGGCTCGAAGACCGGTCCGAACAGCCGCGCGGATAGATCAACGGTTCCGCGGGCGCCGTCGCTGAACGCAATTTCGAGCGTGTACCCTTCGAGTGCCTTTGTGGTAATAACTCGCTTCATGTGTCACTCCAACGCGTTGGCTCAATCGATGCGCCTATAGATTCGCGTTAATCCGGTACGTCCGATTAATTTATAATGCGCTAACCACGCCTGCAGCTCGGGATATTTGTGGGGATCGAGGGCTGGGTTGAAGGGTGTCAGGCCATCAATGATGAACGTCGGACGGGATTGGGCGAGCTGCTCGCGATTGGCCGCCGCGGGAGCATAGATCGGCTCACTTGCATGCAAATGACGATCCGCAGGAACACCGGTTAAGGGCTGCGAGTCCCAGAACAAGCTATCCGAACTCATCCGCGTGTAGACATAGAGGTTTGGGCGATAACCCCAAACGAGCAGCGTGTCTCCTGGGCGCGCAAAGTGGCTGACTTCGCGGGCGGCTTCGCGGCTGTCCTGGTCCATCGCTATGTCCGACCACTGCGGCGTCCGGCCGGTGATTAGGTCAATCCCCAAAGTTACGTAGCGCGGGCCAAATCGAATCAATGGAATCAGAAGCAGAACGGTTAGGACCGCCAGAGAACGGCGCGGCCACCGTTCTGTTGCGATCAGAATTCCTCTCGACGCGGCGATTACGAGCGGTGGCAAGAGTTGAAGATAATAATGCGGCGCAAAGCGTGTTCCCAAGCAAACCGCAGCGAACGATAAAGCAATCCAGAGGGCCATTTGCCAGCGTTCTCGTTTCGCCAGATCCTTGAAGGCAACTGCGGCGCCGGCGGTGGGCGCTCCATGAAAGCCCAGCCAGCGGACCGTCCGAGATAAGCCGGTGCGCCAAGGATGCGTTAGGGGAGAATATTTCGCGTAGACTGCACCCCACCCCCACACCTGTTCGCGGTAGCCTGTCCAAGCGCCCGTTCCCAGTAGCCACGCTAACCCGATCAGTAAAGGCAATACAAAGCCAAACGCAAGGGGCAGTACGGCCGGCCACAGAAATGCCGCGCAGACGGCCAACACAAACACTGCTTTTATGTTCACCAGAAACGCGATGCCCACAAACGCTCCGGATTCAACAGGACGCGCCCTTCGCGCACAATACACCGCGGCCAAATGCGGCACGATCATCAATGCATCGGGCGCAAAGGCGATGACTGCGGAGGGCAAATAAAAGGTGGTGAAGAAGGCTATTAGCAGCGCAGCGACGCGGCCTTCCAGATCGCTCCACCAATCTCGAGCAACTAAATAAGCCAGGAAGCAGGCCAGCACAACATAAGCAGCGTCGAGAATCCTGAGCGGCCAACCGGCTTGGCCGCCAATCAGAAGGTAATAGAAGGCTGATAGTGGCGGCTTGTCATACCAGAAATCGCGATATGGTTCTTTGCCGTTTAGGATGTGAACGGCGGCTGCTAAGTGGTAGTCTTCGTCCACCCACAGTATCCCCGAGTGGCACAGGCGCAGGCAGGCCAGCAACAAGACGAACGTGGGGACAAACCAAGAGGTACGTAGAACACGCTTCAGGTCCAAGTCGCTTCATGATACGCGAACTGGCACGAAGTCACTGGAGGAAACAGGAACGGCCGAGGGCGCGTATGATGAAAGTGAGTGCAGGAAAAGGGCCCCCAATTAGCCAAACGCAGGAGAACGCTGCAGACTGTTGAAGTTTCAAAGACCTACAACGGACGACGAGTTGTCGACAACGTTTCGGTGCGCGTCGAGCAGGGGGAAGTTGTGGGCTTGCTAGGTCCAAACGGCGCCGGAAAGACAACTTCTTTTTACATTATCGTCGGATTGATTAGCCCCGAATCCGGCAAAGTGCTGTTGGACGATGAACAGGTCACGCGGCTGCCCATGTATTTGCGTGCACGCCGAGGCATTAGTTATCTCCCGCAAGAACCGTCAGTGTTTCGCAAGCTGACGGTGGAAGACAACCTGATGGCCATCCTTCAAACTCTGAACATCAGCCGGCGCGAGCGGCGTGACCGCATGCACAGCCTGATTTCAGACCTTGGGCTGGAGACAGTGCGGCACAGCAAGGGCTATATGCTGTCGGGCGGTGAACGCCGGCGCGTGGAGATTGCCCGGTCGCTGGTGCTGCAACCCGATTTTATCCTGCTGGATGAGCCGTTTTCGGGCATCGATCCCATACAGGTGCTGGAACTGCAGCGGATCATCGGCGATTTGAAGCGCCGGGGCATTGGCATTTTGATTACCGATCACAACGTTCGCGAAACGCTTGCCGTTACCGATCGCGCATACATCATTAGCAGTGGCCGCATCTTCCGCGCCGGTTCGCCTGAATCCTTGGGCAATGATCCGGAAGTCCGGCGCATCTATCTGGGAGATAATTTTTACTTCCCGCCTATGCTGGTGGGCTAGCCTTTGGAGAGTTTTCGGCTATCGCCAAAGCGGCTTTACGTGTGTCGCGGAGAGTGCTGCTGAGCGATTCGCGTGGCATCTGCTGGATGAAGGGCTTAATCAAAAAGCCAAAAAACGGCGGAATATCCCGCGATAGCGAAATAGTGCGACACTCGGCGAGGGTGCCGTTCGCGGCGGGTTCGATACTCCAATAGGCATAGAGCCGCCACAAATAGCCGTGTCCCTGGCCGTCCGGAAAGCGATGTTCCCAATGTCCTCTAGGATCCTCAATCTCTGAAATTTGGCGAGTATACGCACGGCATGCCCACTTCCCCGCCCCCAGTTTTTCATAGTGGGCCTGCTGGTAGACGTCGAAGTCTATGGTGACGACGTGCCGCTGTTCCAGACGCCAATAACCGTCGATCGTTTCACCGTTGCGCTTCAGCAACTTTGAGTCGATCACTTCCGGGTAGATGCGTTTGTGCCGGTCAAAATCTTGGAGCACTGCGATCACGTCGGCCGGTGTCGCTTTTGGGATGAACACGCTGCCGACCCAATCGTGAATCAATCCGTTCCGAATCGCCAGCGGATCGTCGCCAGTCACGGACCGGATTGCATTTTCGCCATTGAGAACCGCGGTTCGATCTGACTGACTGGCATCAATCTCAAGAAAAGGCCCGTGGCCGGCCCAGCGTTTTTCCAATTGCGATTCCACCGTGGCGGTGTAGGCATTGAAACGCTTTAAAGTGGACGGCTTCATCTGCGACAAGATGTCCGCCGGTAAGGAGGGCGTCATTGTGGCTACAAAGAAAAACAATGACAAGCATTTTGTTAGCATTGACGCCTTTTCACTCATATTGGCTGGGAATCGAAGTGACTTTCTTCCATGTGTTCGATGGCCGGCTCGCGCAAAACGCTTCGAACAACAATCGAGCGCCGATCAACATAGATAAATCGACGGTTGCCGCCGCCCGCGAATTAACGTATTAACTGTAGAGTCGAACTGACCAGTAACTCGGCTTCCGTCAGGCGCCGCAGATCATCGACGTTAATGCCCTCGGCAATCTCGTCTAATCGCAACCCGTTAGGGGTTAACTTGATGACCGCCAGTTCCGTGATGATCGTGTCGACAACCTTCAATCCAGTGATGGGTAGCGTGCAATGGCGCAGTATCTTCGGGCCGCCCGCTTTTGTTGTGTGTTCCATGGTGACCACAACGCGTCGCGCGCTGGCAACCAAGTCCATTGCTCCGCCCATGCCCTTTACCATCTTGCCGGGAACCATCCAGTTGGCAAGATTGCCTTGGCCATCCACCTCCATTGCGCCCAAAATGCTTAGGTCCACGTGACCGCCGCGGATCATTGCGAAGGAATCGGCGCTTGAAAAGTAGGAGGTGCCGGGCAGTTCAGTCACCGTCTCCTTGCCTGCGTTGATTAGATCGGGGTCTTCTTCTCCCGCCGCCGGGTAGGGGCCAACGCCGAGCATTCCATTCTCCGATTGCAGCACGACCTCGATGCCCGCAGGCACATGGTTCGCGACCAATGTGGGCATGCCGATGCCGAGATTCACATAGAATCCATCACGGAGTTCCCGGGCGGCCCGGCGGATAATTCGTTCACGCTTTTCTGTTGGGTTCATCGGTTCACGAGCCGTTCGATGCGTCGTTCATACTGTTCGCCGACGACCATCCGCTGGACGTAAATGCCGGGGGTCACGATGTGGTCGGGCTCTAATTCACCCGGCTGCACCAATTCCTCCACTTCGGCGATAGTGATGCGCGCGGCGGTCGCCATCATCGGATTGAAATTACGGGCGGTCTTCCGGTAGATAAGGTTTCCCAGCCGATCGCCACGCCAAGCCTTCACTAGCGCGAAATCGGCAGTGAGGCCCCGTTCCAGGAGATACATGCGGCCATCGAATTCCCGCGTCTCTTTCCCTTCGGCCACGATGGTGCCGACACCCGCGGGCGTGTAGAAGGCTGGTATGCCTGCGCCGCCCGCGCGTATCCTTTCCGCGAGCGTTCCTTGAGGGACTAACGTCAGCTGAAGTTTACCCGAGATTGCCATCGATTCCAGCAGGCGATTTTCTCCGACATAGCTGCCCATGTGCGAAGCGATCATGCCGGCCTCAAGCATCAAGCCCATGCCGAAGCCGTCAACCCCCATGTTGTTGCTAATGGTATGTAGCGCCTTGACGCGTTTGCGGACGAGAGCGGCGATCAAATTCTCGGGAATGCCGCACAAACCGAAGCCGCCGAGCATGATCGACGCGCCATCTTTGATATCGGCCACAGCGTCATCTGCGCTGGCCACTCTCTTATCCATAGGTTCCATGCAGACACGCTCTTAAGAGCCTGGCTGACCCGCCTTCCAAGCTAGCGCGGCTTTGGCTGAAGGCAGTTTTTCGAGCAAGTTGCACATGTCCCACCCCGCCGCTGCGACTTTATCAAACTGAACTCCGGTCTCAATGTTCATGCCGTGAAGCATGTAGAGTAAGTCTTCTGTGGCAAGATTGCCAGACGCGCCTTTTGCATAAGGACAACCGCCTAATCCAGCCGCCGCGCTATCTACGATAGCCAATCCCATCTCCAGGCATGCAAGGACATTCGCAAGCGCCTGGCCCCAGGTGTCATGAAAATGCGCGGCAAGCCGGCTGATGGGTACGCGCTCCGCTACCTCCGACAGCATGGCCCGGGCCTTAGCGGGAGTGCCTACTCCGATTGTGTCCCCAAGTGAAATCTCATAACAACCCATTCCTGCCAATGCGGCCGCAACGCGTGCGACCGCCTTAGGCGCGACGTTGCCTTCGTACGGGCAACCCAGCGCGCACGAGACATATCCCCGAACTTTGATGCCGCGTGCCAGTGCAACTTGCGAGAGCTCGCCCATACGGGAAAGACTTTCAGCGATTGAGCAATTAATGTTGTGTTGAGAGAACAATTCCGATGCAGAGCCGAAGACCGCGACCTCTTCCGCTCCGCTTTCCATTGCAAGTTCCAGGCCCTTCAAATTGGGAACCAGAACGGCATAGGCCACACCGGGAACACGGTTCACTTGCCGAAGAACAGCCGCTGTATCGGCCATCTGCGGCACCCATTTAGGCGATACGAAACTGCCACATTCGACTGTTTTCAAGCCTGCATCGGCCAATGCTTCAATGAATTGAACGCGACTCGACACGGCGACGGTGACAGGCTCGTTTTGTAGGCCGTCGCGGGGGCCGACTTCGACGACTTTTACGCGCTTGGGATAACTCATCGCCTTTTGAAGAGAGCGGCTATAGCCAGCTTACTGGAACACATGGTTCGTTCATCCGTAAGAGCGCTCTGTAGCATTTTCGGTCCTTGTGCTGTCTATTCAACGGAATATGCCAGAGACCAGCGCGGGCGTGATCAAACGGTACTTAGAAGACGCGATTGCCACGGAACGTAGCGTGGAAACGCAATTGAGGACCTTCGCCAAGGAAGGGTCCGACGATGAAGTGCACGGCGCCTTCCTGGCGCATGCTGACGCAACGCATTCGCAAATTGAGCAGCTGAACGGACAGTTAGAGAATTTAGGAGGCAGTTCCTCAACCGCGAAGGATTTTCTCGCTCACCTAACCGCCCTTGCACCCCGAGCGGAACAGATCGGGCATTCGGACGAAGAGCGAATTACGCAGAACCTGATCGTTGCCTACACCGGCGCCCATGGCGAATCTGCCATGTACGAGGCGTTGCAGGCAGCCGCCGAAGCGGCGGGGGACGATGAAACTCAGCAACTCGCGCAGACTTTTCAGCAGCAGGAGCAAGCCGCGGCAAGTCAATTTTGGAGCTTTCTTCGTTCCCGCGCAAAAATTGCATTCAACCTGTTGACGATTGAAGAAGTTAATCCCGCCTTAAACCCGCGCACGGTGAAAGACCGGATCGTGGAATGACTCGAGCCACCGCTGAGGAACCCGCGCTAGACGGGCACGGCATCAAGCGTGCCACCGTCCAGGAATAGCGGGTTCCTGCCCTGTCTGGTGGCACGCAGACGCGCCCTTCGCGCTTCTTAACGCAATCCACAATCCCCACGCTTCGCGAGTGCCCGGGTAGACAATGATTTGTGACAGCATATCGAAGCGCTGCCCGGGCCCTCACCTTTTTCTCAGATGCTTGGAAGGATTGGCAGATACGAACTGCAAGCCGAACTCGGACGTGGTGGGTTTGGGCAGGTGTACCGCGCTCACGATCCGATTGTCGGCCGGCTGGTCGCGATCAAAGTCCTGGTAGCCACCGGTGACCCGGACCTGCTGGTGAGATTCCGCAACGAGGCCGGAGCGGCCGGAAAGCTCCGGCATCGCAATATCGTTGTCATTTATGACTTCGGCGAGCACGACGGCCTGCCGTACCTGGTGATGGAACTGCTGGAGGGGCAGGACCTAGAGCGAATCATCTCCACGCATCAGCCGATGAGTCTGCCGCAAAAAGTGGACGTGATGCGGCAAATGGTTTCGGGCCTGTATCATGCCCATTCGCGGGGTGTTGTTCATCGAGACGTCAAACCTGCGAACGTGATGCTGGTCGGTGACGGCACGATCAAAATCATGGATTTCGGCATCGCGCTGCTGAACCAGGCAACGGCCGCGCGCATTACGCCGCAAGGCTCGCTGATCGGGACCTTCCCTTATATGGCGCCGGAGCAGTTCCATGGAGAAGCCTCTGACCCGCTCACCGACATCTTCGCGCTGGGCGTGACTTGTTACAAGCTGCTGACGGGCGTGCATCCGTTCATAGCGCAAGAGATGGCGAGTCTGATGTTCAACATCATGAGCAAAACGCCGGATCCGATTCGCTCGTTGATGCCCGATTGCCCGGAAGCTCTGGAAATGGTTGTCTCGCGCCTGCTCGCAAAGGACCGTGACAGCCGATATCAGAACTTAGAAGACGCTCTTTTCGACCTGGAGCCAATTAGCGTCGATCTTCGCAAGGAACAGGTTCAGGATCTGGTCTCGAGATCGCGAGCCCTGATCGAAAAAGATGAGCTTGCGCAGGCGCAAACGCTGGTCCGCGAGGCTCTTGAAATTGAACCGGGCTCGAAGACCGCGCGCGAATTGCGAGAGCAGCTCCAGCGGCTGATCAAAGAAAAGACGGTTAGGCCAAAGATCGAAGCACTGGTAGAAGCAGGACGCCAATTGCTGCGGGCGCACAACTACGATCAGGCGATCCAACAGTTTGAGTCGGCGCTGAAGGCCGATAAATCGAACGAATACGTTAAGCAACTGATCAAGCAAGCGCAGACGGCTTGGGAGCAACGCCGGCGGGCAGACCGACACGTCAAGGATGCGCAGCACGCAATTGCGGTGGGCGATTTGACAGCGGCCAAGAAAAGCGCCGAAGAGGCGATTTCGGCTGCGCCCGATCACGAGAGCGCTAAGGACCTGTTGGCGAGTGTTCGGCAGAAAGTCGAGGCGCGCGAACGGCAAAACCAATTACGCGATGGATTGGGTGAAGCGAAACGGCTGATGCTTCTCGAAAGCATTGATACTGCCATCCAGCTGCTAGTCGACCTTCAGAATGCCTTCCCCGATTCACCGGAGGTTCGAGGCGCACTAAAAGATGCGCGCGCTGACCAGGAGAGTCGAATCCGCGCCAGAGAGTTGCAGAGCGGCGCGGATGAGGCGAAGACACTTCTAAAGGAACAAAGATTCGCAGAAGCCAAGGCTCTGGTTTCAAAGCTATTGCTGAAATTTCCGGAGTCGAAGGAGCTTTCGACGCTGTTCAACTACGCCTCCGAGGAACAGCGGATTCGCGAAGAGGCGGTGGAAATCGCGGAGGTCTCGCGAGAAGCGCAGGAGCTGATTTCCAAAGGCAATTTTGACGAGGCCATAGACAAGCTCCGCTCGGCGCTGAGGCAGCACCCGCATGCGAGCGGTCTGCGCGACTTGCTGCAATCGTCGGAATACACAAAGGCGGAGCGCGCCCGGGCGGACGCACTGGAACAGACCATATCCGATGCCAAGAAACTGCTGGCGCGAAAGGCATTCGCGCAAGCGCAGGACAGGATTGACGCCTTCGTTGCCGCCTATGACGATTCGCCAGCGTTAGCGCCCTTGCGCCGCTCGGCCGAGCAAGGGCTCGAAAAGCTTAGAAAGGTATCGGCTCTCCGGAACATTCTGTTAGAAGCGCAAGGACTCATCGACGATGACCGGCCAGGAGCGGCCACGGAGGTCTTAAATCGGGCGACGATTGACTTTCCGGAAGAATCGGAACTATCAAGTTTGCTAAGTGTCGCGCATGTTCGGCTGCGGCAGCAGGAAGACGGAAAAGAAATATCGCGCCTCATTTCGGAAGCAGAGAGTCTGGCCCGGGCGCGGCGCTTCGATGAATCACTGCAGCTGCTGGATCAAGGGATTGTCAAATATGCCGGCGATCAGCGATTACACCGCTGCCGCGAGGCCACCGAAGCTGCCCGGAAGGGATATGAGCAGGAACAAAGCTTGGTGGAAGCAGTTTCGACGGCAACCCGTCTTGCGGCCGAAGGGCAGTTGGAGACGGCGCTCCAACGAATCTCGGCTGCGATCACCGCGTTAGGTAGCCGTGAAACCCTTACTAAAGCGAAGAGCGATATTGAAGCGCAGCTTGCGTCCCGCCAGCAACTTCAGCTAGCCAATCAACGGATATCGGAAGCGCAGGCGCTGATCCAACAGGACGACCCAGTCGCGGCCGTTGAGGTCCTGGACGGCATGCCAAGAGGATATGCCGAGTCCGATATTGCTCGCCTCCGGGAGATTGCCCAGCAGCGGATACGGGAGCGGCAGGAAGAACGGGAGATCTCGCAATGGGCGTCAAGAATTGCCGCCGCGCGTGAAACAGGCGATCTGATTCAGGCCGAGAAGCTGGTTCGATCGGCGCTACAGCGTTTTCCATCCTCAGAGGCGATTCGTAACGAGCACGATCTTATTCAGCAGGGGATGCACCGTAAGGAAGCGTTGCGTAAGCTTCTTGAGACGGCATCATCGCTGGCCGAGTCTGGGGAGCTTGTTCCCGCTCTGAGGGTTTTAGATGGGGCCGAAAATGGCTTGGCGTTTGAAAAGCCGGTTCTGGCGCTTCGACGCCGAATCGCCTCAAGACACGAGATTGAGCAAGTCGTATCGCGAGCTGAACGCCTCCGCGATGAGAACAACATTGAGGGCGCGGTTCGGTTGGTGGTCGATGGCCTGGTGAATAACCCTGGTGAGCCCAGGCTGCTAGCAATTCATCAACAGCTTGTCACCTCGAAAGCGGAGACCCAAAAGCAGGCCGTGATCGAAAAGTCCATCGATCGCGCACGTCTGTTGCATGAAAAAAGTGAGATTGAATCCGCATTAGCAGTTTTGAAAGACTCGCTTGCTTTGTTTCCGGCTGATGCCCGGCTAGCGGAGCTTTACAAGCGGGTGGAACGTCAGCTTCGCGATGAGAAGCATGCAAAGCAAATTGAAACGGCAAGGATCGAAGCGGAGCGGTACTTACGATCCGGCCAATTTGCGAAGGCAATCTCGATCATCGAAAGTACCGAAGGCGCGGCTCCTGCCCTTGAGAGCCTTCTCGAACAAGCGCGCGGGATGGAGCGACGGGAGACTCACGATGGTCTGCTGCGGGATGCGAATCGTCTTTGCGAAGAGTCCAAGTTTGGGGAAGCTCTTGCCCTCGTAAAGCGCGCAGTAGTTCAATTTGGGAACTCTCCGGCTTGGACGGAATTGCGAACACGCCTGGAGAGCGAGATTGACCTACAGCATCGCCGGGAGGAGAAGACATCGGCGGCGGCCAAGCTGAGAACTCTCGCGAATAATGGATCGCGGGCATGGATCAGCGCTAGGCCTATTGAGCAAGTCCAGAGGCAAGCCGAAGAGATACGGACCTTGTATCCGGCCGATGGCGACATCGCAGCGCTCGCAAATAGAGTTCAGGAGAACGCCCGGCTATCGCTAAGCCGTGTGCGAAAGACAAGAGTGACGCTTGCGGCGATTTCATTAGTCGTCGTTGCAATTATTGGTATCGTTCTCGTGATTCAGAGGATCGCCTCTAACTCAGCACTGCTGGTGCCTGTGGAGGTGCGAACAGACCCTGCCAATGCTGCCGTGACGCTAGGCGCACGATCGTGCGTCACCCCTGCCTGCTCGTTTCAGCTGAAGGCGGGCCAGTATCAGCTCAGCGCCAAACTGAGCGGTTATCAAACGATCGAGCGAAGCATTGCCATTCACAATCCAAGCGAACGGTATGTGATCGATCTGGTTCTTCAGCCGATTCCGCCGCCAGCTCCCGTCGTCACGGAGAAGGGATCGGGAACACTGCGAGTCGAAACCGGCCAAGCCAATGCGCTTGTGCTGGTGGATGGGACGGCACGGGGGCGGACTGACGCCCGCGGCGTGTTCGAAGTTCAACTTTCGGCGGAACAACACTTTTTCGATGTCGAAAAGAACGGATTTCAGCCGATCGTTGAACGAAGAGTTTCCATACAGAAAGATAGAACAGCCACGGTCCCAGCTAATCTAAGCCCAACTCCTGCCCGTCCCGTTGCTCCGCCCCAAGTTGCGAGCCAAAAGATTCAACCTCCCCCGCCAGCCACCGTAATCAATAAGCCGCTATCGCCCGAACAGCTGACGGAGCAAGACTGGCAGAAAGCTTATGCGACGCACGACAGCTCGCAGCTTCGGTCTTTCCTAGCGAGGCATCCCGGAAATGCGCATACGCCGGAGGCACAGATCTTAATTGACGATCTGGATTGGTCGCACGTCAATACCAGCGATCAACGATCGTTATCCGGGTATGTAAGCCAATATCCGAATGGGCGGCACACAGCGGAGGCGAACGGACGAATAGCCGACTTGGCTTGGCTAAGTGTCGATAAAGGAAATGAGCATGAGCTTAAGCAGTACCTACAGCAGTTTCCGAACAGCGACCATCGGCAAGAAGCGGAATCGGCCATCTCAGCGATACAAGCACAAGCAACCGCTGCGAAGCAGAAGCAGCAGCCCGTCAGCCAAGAGCAGGCGGCGCCTCACATCGGCGAGGCAGACCGCTTTGGCGTCGACTCCGCTTTGGTCCAGTTCAATACCGCGTTTCAACGCAAACAAACTAAAGACGTGAAAAAGATCTGGCCCAGCGTACCCTCTCAATACACCGACGCAATGCATCTTCCCGGAACCAGGTTTCTAATGACTCTGAAGCCGCTTAAGCAAGCCGAGGTGAGCGGAACTTTCGCCTCGGTGGTGTGCGACTTATTCATCACGACCACCGTAAGTGGACGCTCGACCCCTGTCCACAAACGCGTAAAAGTCCGGCTTCAGAAAGTGGGCGACGCGTGGGCGATTCTCGATCCGCTCGGATCGTAAATCTCAGTTTCAGTTGTTACGATACCGGCTCTGCCATCACTATATTCCGGCAGCATGTGGTCTCAAAATTGCAAGCCTGCGAGGAGTTGTGTCAAAGGAGCCGTTGTGACGAAAATCTCTTTAGCTATTGCCTGTGCCACTCTCTTGCCCCTGCTGGCGGGTGCTCAATCGCCCCCCAATGTATCTCAAGTCTTAATTTACTCAGCTACCCAGAATGTGCCCGTAAGTACATTAAATGGATCGGCCGGTTACACACTGAACAAAGCGGTACCAAGCATCTACACGGAAACCGCGACAAGCGCGAACTTGGCCGATTCGACTGGCAATGCCATTCTGTCGGGATCGAATTACTCGGTTTCGCGGAGCATCATCCAACTGAACAACGCTTTGAACGCAAGTATCGCAACGGCGCTGTCCATTATCCCTTTGTCCTCTCCGGCCTCCGGTGTAATCACGCGGACGGATCCCGCAACTGGCGCTGAGTTACCTGTAAGTAGCACACTAGGACCCATATTTACGGAGCGCGCCGAAACAATTGGCAAGGGGAAATTCTACATCGGATTTTCGAATCAAGATTTTCATTTCACGAAATTCAATGGGACTTCGTTAAATGCACTAAGTCTTTTGTATCCGGGCGGCGACCCTTCCAAAGTGATTCTGGGTGGAACTCAGCTTTCTACCGTTCCCGCGACGTTTGCCATTGGCATGGATGTGCGGCTTTCGCAAGACATCGCGTTCTTAACCTATGGAGTGACCGATCGGTTTGACGTTTCTCTTGGTCTTCCCACGATTCATTCCGCCGTGAGCGCGCGCACATACGACGGCGTCATCTATGCAGGCAATGGCTTCGGTTCGGAGGGATCCACATGTTGGTGCGCCAATACCTTCACGCCAGGATATCCCACGATTATGCAACCGCAATTCGGTCAAACGGCGTTGAGCAAAACGGGTTTTGGGGACCTTCTGCTGCGGCTGAAGGGTACGGTGGTGAGACGGCCGAACCTGGTCGTGGCGGTGGGCGGAGATATACGTTTTCCCACAGGCGACGCCCAAAATTATCTTGGCGTTGGAACGACCACGTACAAGCCGTTCGCCGCTGTTTCGTTCTATAGTAAGCCGTTGCGGAACGGTATGGTTCTATCGCCGCACTTTGACGTCGGTTGGCAATTTAGCGGCAAGAGTACGCTCGGCGGCGATCTTCAAGGAACAAATCAGACCCAGAGCACATCAACCGGCGCCGTGAATTACATCGGAGCGCCGTTTACCTTTACTAAAGGCTACTTGCCCGACGTGTTCACTTGGGCGGTTGGTGCGGAACTGGCGTTAAACCGGCATAATACACTGATCGCAGACATACTTGGTAATCAGGTTGGTTGGATACATGGAATCCCGGATACGGTCACCCAAACTATCTCAGATCAGTTGTTACCTACCAAAGCCAATGGAGACAGCAGCGGGATGATGATTCCCACGAAAGGATCGGCAACAGGCCTAGTGAGCGATGGCCGTGTTTCTTTTGGTCAATATAGCGGTTCTTTCGGCTACAAGGCGCGACTGGTGGGCAATCTGGTCGCAAACTTCAACGTATTAGTTCGGTTCGACAACAACGGCCTGACAGCGCGCATCGTGCCGCTGGTGGGACTCGGGTACTCATTTTAATGGCTCGGGCCTTTGCGCTTGGGAGCACACCTACTTCTTCACAGCTTTCATCTCGTGACCGTTCTGATGCAAGATCAAATAACTTACCTGGCCATTGTCGCCGGTAAAGAATTCAACCTCGGCGTCGACAACTTTTAAAAAGAATTTCCTGTCAGACTCTGGGTAAATCGGTAGCTTCGATTGATTCGTCGCCTGCGTCATGAGCTGGTCGCCGTCGCGTGTAAAGGTGATGCTAAATTGCGGCGTTACTTCATACGTGCCGACATAGCGATCGAGGGTTTGCGGATCCAATTTGACCTGCGTACGAACGGCAGGGCGAAAATCTGGCCAATCGTAGGCAACGGCAATGCTGCTCATGATCTGTGACGCCAGCCTTAAGCCTCCCTGTGCATTTGTCATCACAACAGCACCATCGCCGCCATGTTCGTAAGCGGCGAAGAGACTTTCGTAGCCTTCATTCACTCCGCCATGCGTGAAATAAGGATTAGAGGCTGAGCCGCCAATTTCCACGCCTAAGCCCCAATTCCCTAAACCCGGAGTGAGCATTTGCTGGGTCGACGCTTGAGATAGTACGTGATTGGCGTGGCCTTCGAGCGATTGCTGTATCTCAATGATGTACTTTGCCAGATCAGAGGGCGTCGTCCATAGACCCGCAGCCGCCATTTCCGGATAGGTGTGCGGTCCGCCGGGCACGGCCGTGCCACTCGCGGTGTATGGCATAGCAGCCATAGTGAGCCGGTCCTTTGGTAGCGGCTGCTGATACGTGCTGTGGATCATGCCGATGGGCGCGAGAACGGAATCATGCAGTAATTTCGGGAAGGGCTCCTTCGCAACGTCCAATACCAATTGCTGCATAACAGTGAAGCCACCGCCTGAGTAATTCCACTTGCTGCCGGGAACGCTTTCCAACCGGATCGGTGGAGTGTTGGCCGGCGGTTGCCCATTGAGTACCTGAACAAGGGTAGGGACCGGCTCATTGGCCGCATACCCAGGAAATCCATGGACAGTAAAGCCCGCGGTGTGAGTGAGGAGTTCTCGCAGCGTGATGATAGCGCCGGGTGCAGCTGAACTCGGCGGCACTTTCCAACTGGTGAGCTTCGCGTTGACATCGGAATCGAGCGAGAGTTTGCCGTCTTCTACCAGGCGCAGGGCGGCCAAAGCGGCGATAGGCTTACTAATCGATCCGGCTTGGAAGATGGTTTCCGCAGTCACCGCGCTGCCGCCTAATTCCTGGACGCCATAGCCTCTTGCCCAATCGACGGTTCCGTTGTGAACGACGGCGATGCTGACGCCGGGAACATGCAGCTCCGCCATTCGCTGAATTAGGCCCTTGCACGCCGCAGGCTCGCCCTTCACAACGACCGGAGGCGGCAAACAGGTCTCTACCTGTTGCATCTTTTGTTGATCGTTAGTTGGCGGTTCCGCGAGCGATCCGTTCACGCACAGCACCGCACCGAACGCTGTAAGTCTTAATAGGTGGAAGAGAGAACTGTTGGGGCAGAAGGTCATATTAACTCCGGGACATTCTCTCGCGAAGAGCGCGTAGGGGGCGTTCGTAATGCTCCGCTAGCTTTGGGTGCAGTGCTCGGATGGACTCAGCTTCGGTAAGAAGCTTCACAGAATTCGCGCGTTGCCCCAAGTCCAGGTAGCAATTTGCTAAAGCCGTCTTGGCATTGATGAGGTCCGGACTAATCGGATCGAACATTTCCGTTTCCAGTTGGAGAGCGTGTTGCAGTATGGGAAGAGCCTTCGATGGATCGCCTTGCAACAAATAGGAGTTCCCATTTTGCACGGAATAGCGTGCTTCCCATAAGCGGAGATACTGTCGATTTTCGCTTGACTCAACTAGGCTGAGACCGCGTGCCGACAAAGCTTGCGCGGTTCGGGAATCCTTGGTTAGAAGTGCGAGTTCGGAACGCCAATAGAGATTATTTACTAAATTTTCCGATAGTGCGCTGCCACTTTGGAGCGGCCCATAGGCCTTCTCGATTAGAGCGGTTGCTTCCTCAGGCCTATTTGAGTCCAGAGCCAGGATAATCTGCAGCAGAATGGAGTCCGTGCCGCCGTCAAAATGTACTTTCCAGAGAATTCCATCGGCTTCGCGCAGCAGTTCGCGAACCCTCTGGTCTTCCCCAATGGCGGCTAATAACACCGCATAACCGTCAAGCATCTGAGCCAAATAGCGAGTTCCCGGGCGATTCTTTCGTCGATTTTGAATGGCGCGAGAAATATAGGATAAGCCCTCTTCGATGCGTCCGGCCTTCCCTAACATCTCGCCATACTGGAAGAACATCTGCGGGGTGAAAAAAGGATCGTCTGGGCCCTTGATTTTCAGGCAAACCTCAGTGGCGTGGCTGAGGTGTCGAAGAGATTCGCGATAGCGGCCAGTATTGCCGAGGAATGTTCCAAAGCGGCTTTCCGTCTCGATCGAGTCTACGTGGTCATCACCATTGAGTCTCTTGGCCACATTCCAAGCAAGTTGAAGATTTTGCTCCGCCGAGCGGTAGTGCATCAGGCTTTCATTCGCTTCGCCCAGTTCAGCTGCGTACAGAGGAAGATTCGGGTCGAGAGGACGGGGGAGCTTTTCTGCGACGGACACCGCCTCTGCAAAAAACGGTTCGGCTTTGGCGTCCTCGCCGTCGGAGCTATAGATCGATCCCTCATAGCAAAGAACGCCGGCAAGATCGTCGGAGGGCGGCAGCGTCCGATATATAGCAATCGCCTCAGCTCCGAAATCTAAAGCTTTCTGCCGATCCGTGCTCTGATAATGTTCAGCCAAGGCACTATCCAGGGAGGCGCGGCGGCGCGATTTCCAATCTCTATTTTTATCGAGTATTCTCTTCGCTTCCAGCAGGATGCCCTGGCGTTCGTTCACAGACGATGAAGAATGCAAGTCAGTTCCAAGAGAGATCAACGCTTCGGCAAGCCTCGGATCATTTGAACCGTACGTTTGGCGAGCAACGGTGATGCGCCGCTTGGCCAGGGCTACGGCTTGGTCGCTGAGGCCTAGATCGTTATAGAGACTTGCGAGGATCGAC
>JBARMQ010000157.1:0-18449 GCA_049802535.1 Bryobacteraceae bacterium
GATGCGGGCAAAGACACCCTAAGTATAGCAGACACCGGTCAAAACAATCTACGTCACAACCCGCCCCAGAAAAGTACGCGTACCTGCGGCGAACATTACAACCACTGAGATGCCCAGCATCAGAAGGGTCCAGCCGATTCCCAAGGTGGGGAAATTGTGACCGCCCACCGGCGGGACCATCGAGTAACGCAGACCCTCAGACGCATAGGTCAATGGGTTTAGCAGGGTCAGAAGCTGGAACCAGCGGATGTTCTGCAGGGCGCCCCAAGGGTAATATGTGCAGCCGGTGAACAAAAGGGGCGTGAAAATTAAGGTAAACATCAGGCTGATCTTGTCGGGCTTGATCACCGTCCCCATCAGAAGCCCGATCGTCGAGCCGACGCACCCCGTCAGCAGCACCATACCGATCAGCGCCGGAATGCGGTCGCCTCGTACGGCAAAGCCATTTCCCAAAATGAGCCAGCCAAGGGGGAAGATGACCGAACTGGCGATCACTCCGCGCATTGCACCAAAGACAACCTTTTCTAGGGCCACCCACCAAACCGGCAGCGGCGATAGCAGCCGGTCGTCAATCTCGCGGGCATAGCCAAGGTCAAGTACCAAGGGCAGCGTGACCCCTTGCATCGCGGCGATCATTCCGGTCAGCGCAACAATTCCCGGCAGCATGAGCGCCGCAAAATTGCCGACGGCGAGGCCAATCCCCGGTAGGACTTTGCCAAAAATAAATAGGAAAAAGAGCGGCTGCATTAGCGCTTGCAGCAGGAAAGGCACGAATTCGCGTATCGTCACCTTGATGTCGCGCTCAAGAATCGCGATAAAGGCGTGCACAGCCAGGAATGTACGGCTGTGGTTGCGTACAATTGTCCGATCGCCAAAGGCGGGACTTACTGTCGTGTCACTCATTAGCGTAGGTGCCTCCCGGTAAGAAAAATGAAAACCTCTTCGAGCGACGGCTGTTTCACACTTAGGTCGCGCACCTCCGCGCCGGCTCCAAGGACCGCTTGCGCCGCCGCCCCCACTAATGTATTCGCGGCCGAGCCGTAGACGCGGAAGCTCAACGCGCCGTCCTCGGGCTGGCTTTCAGCAGCATTGCCTTCCTCCGCCGCCGTCTCAACTTTGGCCACACCCGGAAGAGCTGTCAACGCCGCACTAAGCGTGTCGCGAATTCCCGCGGCGTTACTGGCGGCATGGCCGCGAACCTCGAGCACAATTCCGCCTGGGATCAACTTCTTCAGCTCAGAGGACGTGTCGTTTACCAAAATCTTGCCGTGGTCCATCACCGCAATGCGCTGGCAGAGCTTATCGGCCTCGTCCATGTCATGCGTCGTCAACAAGATCGTTAATCCGCGCGCGTTCATCTCGCGGATCCGTTCCCAAAGGAACAGGCGGGATTGCGGATCCAGGTTATTCGTCGGCTCATCCAGAAACAGGACATCGGGTTCGTGCATCAACGCGCGCGCGATCATAATGCGCTGCGTCATGCCGCCCGAGTAGCGTGTCACTTTTTCGTTCTTTCGGTCGCCGAGGCCAAGTTCATCCAACAGGCGGTCCGCCAGCGCCTCTCGAGTCTTACGAGGCACTCCGTGATAAGCAGCGTGGAACGTCAGAATCTCTCGAACGGTCAGGCTGCGGTCCAGGTTGCTCATCTGAGGAACCACCGCAATGCGCTGCTTGACGCTGATGGGGTCGCCCACCAAATCGACTCCCATGATCGAAGTCGACCCTTCGGTAGGCAGGATCGCGGTGGTCAAAACGCCGATGGTGGTGGTTTTGCCTGCGCCGTTCGGACCGAGCAGCCCGAAAATCTCGCCTCGCGAGACATCGAACGACACACCATCGACGGCATTTACTTTGGCCTTGGAGTAACGCTTGACCAAGTCTTTTACCGAGATCGCGGGCGTGCCCCGTCCTTCCCCGTTGCTGGACTTTTCTATCATGCGCGCTTCTAGTACTGTAACCTGTTCCATCACTTTGGGGCCCTCATAACCGCGCGCCGGGCGGTGCAGCTGTTTCGCAGCATGGAAAGACTTTGCGCGGACAATAGCTTTCGCACGATCATGGCTCTCTCTTCCCCTTCTTTCCCGCTTCTCTTTCTAGGTCTGACTCTTCTGCTAGCAAATCGCCCAACCGGTCCAGCCTTTGTTCCCAAACTGTGCGGCGATCCTGCAGCCACTTCTCCAACACTGAAAACCCACTTGTTCCAATGCTGCAGGTGCGCACGCGGCCCAACTTTTCCGTCTGCACCAGACCGCTTTCTTCCAGCACCTGCAGATGCTGAACCACCGCCGTCAAGGTGATGTCCAGCGGGGCCGCCACTTGTGAAACGGAGAGCGGCCCTTGGCTCAGCTTTTCAACGATGGCCCGGCGCGTCGGATCGCCGAGAGCTTGAAACACGCTGTCGATGCTGATTTTCTGTCTGGACATGGCTGAAGCGCTTCCTAACGCATCAACTCTTTTTCCAGTTTTTCCAAAAGCGTCTGCCACCCCGCTTCGCGCATTTTCGGGCCATCGGCCCCCGGAAAGAATGCCGCCTGGTGCGTACAAATCAGGTCGGTTCCCTTCCCAGTGGGCAAGAACTCAAAGGTGACAAGTGCGGTCGAGATGCGCTTGCCGCCGAGACTCATCGTCGACGCGGTAACGACACGGCGATTCGCCTCAATGTCTTCAAAATGCCCTTGGTTGTTCAACTCAATTCCGGGGAACGGAGAGCCTTCGTTGAACCTATAGCGCGCGCGCTCTACCCCTCCCACTCGAAAATCCATTTCAAACTCTTCAATGGTGTGCTGGTGGCCTTCTGCATACCACCGGCGCTTCTTCTCTGGATCGGCGAATGCCGAAAAAACTTTTTCGGGCGGCACGGGATAGCTCCGCTCGATCACGAAGGTGTTGTGGACGATTGGTTGTTCTTCCATTGTTGTTGTTCCTTTCCTAAATACTGAAGCTTACACTTCACTATTGTCCGGATCGCCCGGATTGTCAAGTCAAAACTTCAGTATTCTGGTAGCACCATGTTTCGACTTGCACTCATCGCCCTCGCCAGTGTGCTCGGCGCCCAGGCCGCTCAGGCTCCCGTCCCATCCTCTGCTGTTGGCATATTTGAAGGACATTCCGATGTCGGAGATGTTCGGCGCCCCAGCTCAGCCGAATACAACCCGAACACTGAGACTTATGTTGTTTCCGGCAGCGGAGAAAACATGTGGGCGGCAACGGACGCCTTTCAATTTGTCTGGAAGCAGGTTTCGGCAGAAGATCTCTCGCTGGGGGCGGACATTGCGATCCTCGGCGCCAGCACCGAAGGGCATCGCAAAGCAGTTTTGATGATTCGACAGAGTCTTGATGCGGATTCGGCGTATGTGGACGCGGCGCTGCACGGCGAAGGGCTGACTTCCCTGCAGTTCCGGGATCACAAGGGCGCCATCACGCGTGAAGTTGAATCCAACGTATCCGGCCCGGCTCGCCTGCGGATTGAAAAACTGGGTGCCAACTTCTATTTATGGATTGGCGGAAAGGATCAGCCGTTGGAATTCGCAGGCGGTTCGGCGCGAGTTCCGATGCAAGCGCCGTTTTACGTCGGCATCGGCGTCTGCGCGCATCAGAAGGACGTGGTGGAGAAAGCCGAGTTCACAAACCTGGAATTGAAGACGACTGTCCCCCATACTCACGTGCGATACAGCACCGTCGAAACCGCGATTCTATCCGGTGACGCGCGATCGGGCTTCGTTTCTCCGCAACATCTAACGTCGCCGGGCTGGAGTGCCGACGGCCACGCATTGACATATGAACTGAATGGCAACGTGGAGCAGACGCCGTTTACTCCGCTGAGAACCGCAGTTCCTGTCGGTGCACCTGTCGCGCAAGTGCAGGGCGAAGGCAATCAGGCAGCCGCCGACGCTCAACCCGAACCGGTCAAATCGGACGACTTTAACAACCTGCCGCCGCATCTATCGCCGGACGGCAGGTATCTTTTGTTTCTAAGCTACGCCAAAGACATGACCTCATTGCCTGAAAATAGTGAAGTCTCGCTGCGGCTGATGACGGTGGCGAACAAAAGTGTAAAAACATTGGCGACCTTCACGGGCGGCCCAGGTTCACTCGGAGCCCATCCCTGGTCGCCCGATGGCCGGAGAATCGTATTCATCAGCTATCAGACGATGGAATAACGCTGCTTCATTCACTCAGCGGCAAGTGTACGGCACGATGGGTTTGCGCCGACTGCCGGGCAGCGTCCAGAATTTCGGCCACAATCACGTTGGTTTCAAGGGAAGAAAGACTGCCATCCTCCTGGATATCCCCGTGAATCACTGCCGCCAGATAATGCAGCGGATCGTCGTATGGCGCCTGCAATGCCGTGGCTGCCAGGATGCGCCCTTCCGCTTCGCCCGGTTTGCGCACCTCAACCTGGTCGTGTTTCACTGTCTTGATATAACCAGTCCGGCCATACACATCCATATTCTTAATGTCGAACGGCCAATTCCAAGACCCCTGCAGAATGGCAATCGAGCTCTTGTAAGCGACCGTGACATCGGCCTCGTCATCCACGTTTGGATAGACATCGGGTTGCAAATGCTCTGTGATGGCACTGACCCATTGCGGCGTTTCGCCTTTAGTCAACCAAGTCATCAAGTCCGCTCCGTAACAGCCGAAGTCATAAAGCGCGCCCGCGCCATCAAGTTTCGGATCCGTCAAAATGTGGAAGAACTCGGGTGAGACGTGGATCAACTTGGGGCCGCGATGGCCGTCGCGCACCACCACTTTGCGCAGCTCGCCAATGTCGCTGCTTTTGTTGATCATTTCGTATGCCGCCGTGTTGCTGGCATACCAGCTTGTTTCATAATCCACCAGAACGTGCACATGGTTGGTCTTCGCCGCCTTCTCCATCGCGAGCGCGTCCTGATACGAAACAGCCAAGGGCTTCTCCATCATGACGTGGATGCCGTGCCGTGCGCATTGCTCGACCGCGGCAGTGTGTCCATAGGTAGACGTGAACACCAACGCGGCATCGGGATGAACCTTCGCCGCCATAGAATCGATGTCGGTGAAATACATCTCTTCCGGAAAGTGGTCCCGCTTGGCATACATATCGAACAGATCACGCCGCGGCTCGACGATGGCGACAATCTGAACATCCGGACGATTCAACGCGCCTCCAGCCGGAGCCAGTGCTCCGCCGCGAAGGAAACCGCCGACGTGTCCGTGTTCGAGGCCAATGATGGCGACGCGTAACGGAGCGCCGAAGCTAATAGAAACCGACAAGATCGCTGCAAACGCAAGTTTTAAGATGGGCATCGAATCGTTGATGCAGGCAGCTTATCAAACCTTCTTACTTCGCTTCCTTGATCGCTGGCGGATACCATATCGGTTCGAGACTCAAACATGATCACGCTGGCAAAATGGTCACTCCTAAGATGTGCCGCGTTCGCCGCTCTTACGGTACTCGTCTATCACACCGCCGCCGGACAGCAGCCGCCGCCCTTGAACTGGACAACCGAACAGGATCACCAGAACATGATGGATCAGTTGGGGATTAAGGCGCTTCGTCCCGGTCCCAGCGGGAATGAAAAAGATCCCAATCATGCCAACTACGACGAAGCGAAGGCGACTCCGTATGGCAATCTGCCCGACGCGCTCACGTTGAAAAATGGCCAAAAGGTCACCTCGCCGGAACAGTGGTGGCGCCGGCGGCGGCCCGAGATCGTGGAAGACTTCGAGCGTGAGGTGGTCGGCCGCATCCCGCCAAATGTACCTAAAGTCTCTTGGAGCGTGAAAAGTTCGACCCATTCGGAGACAGGCGTTTTCCCTGTAATGGAGAAGGAGTTGGCCGGACACGTGGACAACTCGGCGTACCCCGCCATCAGCGTAGATATCCAGATGACGCTGGTGACACCGGGGAACGCCAAAGGCCCCGTGCCCGTAATGATCATGTTCAGCAGCGCAATGCTTCAACAGTTCATTGCCCGTCATCCGGAGTTCAAGAAGCTGTTGGGCACTGATCCCCCTGCGACAGAAGAGTTGATCGCTGGAGGGTGGGGTTATGCTCTGCTCGATACCAGCAGCATTCAGGCGGATAATGGCGCCGGTCTGACGAAGGGAATCATCGGCCTCACTAATAAAGGTCAGCCCCGGAAGCCCGAGGACTGGGGTGCGCTGCGTGCCTGGGCTTGGGGTGCTTCGCGCGCCCTCGACTATTTTGAGACGGACAGTAGCGTAGATGCAAAGCGCGTTGGCATCGAAGGAGTCTCTCGTTATGGAAAGGCCGCGCTTGTGACGATGGCCTTCGACACCCGATTTGCCGTAGCGCTAGTGGGTTCCTCCGGCGAAGGCGGGGTCAAACCCCACAGGCGTAATTTTGGAGAAGAGGTGGAAAACCTTACGGGTTCCGGCGAATACCACTGGATGGCCGGTAACTTCTTGAAGTACGGAGCAGCACAAGCCTCGTTTGGAAGTATGAATGCCAGTAACCTGCCGGTGGACTCGAACGAACTGATAGCGCTGTGCGCGCCACGCCCGACCTTCATTAGCTACGGGGTGCCGGAAATGGGCGATGCAAAGTGGCTAGACCATCGGGGCAGCTTCATGGCGGCCGTCGATGCAAGCGCAGTTTACCGCCTATTGGGCGCTAAGGGCTTAGGAGTTAAGGAGGACTATCACGACGCGGAGTTGCCGCCAGTCAATACGGGGCTGCTCAACGGCCAGCTAGCGTGGCGGCAGCACGACGCCGGACACACCGACGCCCCGAACTGGAAGTACTTCATTCCGTGGGCGGACAAATTCCTCGCCTATCACGCCATCGCGTGGCAACTCCCGCCCGACGTACCTGTTTTTCGAACGGATCCAAATTCCCTGGTTGCTCATGCCCAACTAGTTAAGAAAGCCAAACAGGGCGGAATCGATGTGTACTTCGAGGGCGACTCCATCACTCGCAGGTGGGATGCGACCGACTACCCCAACCTGCTTGCCAATTGGAAGCAAAACTTCTCCGGCTGGAACGCGGCTGATTTCGGCTGGGGCGCGGATCAAACGCAGAATATCCTGTGGCGTTTAGATAACGGCGAATTGGACGGGGTCAATCCCAAAGTCGTCGTTCTGCTGGCGGGCACTAACAACGTTGGCAACCGGTCGATGCCAGGTGACGACGCCGCCAAGATCGAAGGCATAACGCAGGGTCTTCAGGCGATTGTTCATACCATTCAAAGCAAAGCGCCCACGGCGACGATCCTATTGATGGGCATTTTCCCGCGAAACGACAATATGGCGCTAATCCCCATCATCGACGGGATCAACAGCAATTTGTCTAAACTCGCCGACGGTCGGAGGGTTCGATATCTAAATATCAATGACAAACTCGCCGATAGCCAAGGAAAGCTCTTCGAAGGCATGATGAGCGCAGCAGACAAGCTTCATCCCTCGGAGAAGGGATATCAAGTCTGGGCCGACGCGCTCAAACCGCGTCTGACCGAACTGCTGGGGCGTCCCGCTGCCGTGGACCACGCGCCGCCGCCAACAGGCAATCCCGCTGCGGAACATTAGTTATTGCTTCTACATTTCCATTGTTATAGAATTATCGTAACGATGGCCGCGCACCCAACCGACGAAGAAGTCACTCGCTTTGCGGATATGTTTTCAGCGATGGGAACCGGGCCGCGGCTGCGCATTATGCGCGTGCTGCTGTCGGCGCATCCGGACGGAATGGTCGTAAGCGACATCGGCAGCGAGCTAGGCATCCCCGCTTCGACGCTCTCGCATCATTTGGACAAGCTCAAACATGAAGGGTTGGTTAAGTTCACGCGCGAGGGTACGTATCTCTGGTATTCGGCTAATTCGGCAGCCCTGCGGGAGCTACTTGGCTTTCTCTATGCCGAATGCTGCACAAGGAACAAAGCGATAGAACCACAGGCGATTGCGCGCCTATCCAAGTGAGGGAGCTAATGGAACTCAAAGAAGTCGTAAAAGAGAAGTACGGACAGGCGGCGCTGCGCGTGAACGCGGGCGGCAACTCATGCTGTGGGGCCTCAGGGGAGATGGAAGGCTGCTGTGACCCAATTACGTCCAATCTCTACGACGTCACGCAAACCGGCGAGCTGCCGCAAGAAGCAGTTCTCGCTTCACTCGGCTGCGGTAACCCTACCGCACTCGCCCAACTCAGTCTGGGGGAAACGGTGCTCGATCTCGGCTCCGGCGGCGGGATTGATGTGTTGCTTTCCGCCCGGCGCGTCGGCCCTACAGGCAAGGCTTACGGTCTTGATATGACGGATGAAATGCTCTCACTGGCGCGAGATAACCAGCGCAAAGCCGGCATCGAAAACGTCGAATTTCTGAAAGGCGAAATCGAGCATATCCCGCTGCCTGATAACTCGGTCGACGTGATTATCAGCAACTGCGTTATCAATCTTTCGGGCGACAAAGACCGCGTGTTGCGCGAGGCTTTCCGCGTTCTGAAGCCCGGCGGCCGCCTCGCCGTGTCCGATGTGGTTACGCGCGGAGAAGTGCCTTCAGACGTGCGGAAAAGTATGCTGCTGTGGGTTGGCTGCATCGCGGGAGCGCTCGACGATTATCAGTATGTGGCGAAGCTCGAAAGAGCCGGCTTTGATGGCGTCGACATTGAACCTACTCGCATCTATAACGTCGAGGACGCGCGCGCTTTCTTGAGCGGGCAGGGCGTTGATGTGGACGCAATCGCGCCTCAGCTCGAAGGCAAATTCATGAGTGCTTTCATCCGCGCTACCAAGCCCGCGAGCTGTTGCGCTCCCGGCTGCTGCGTGTGACGTGGGTGCGTAAATCGCTTCCCATGCACCCACTCTCCGAATGGCAATCACTCTTCGCCGTACAGGCAGAGTCGGCCGCGACGCGATGCAAGATTATGACGCCTTACTGAGTAAGGACCGCAGGCATTGCCTGCTCGAGCTTACTTCCGGCACGGAACATTCCGATCATCTGTTAGGTGGCCTCGCCGATTGCCAGGATCTCATGGTCGGTTGCACTTGACATTTCGATTTCGCCGACGTGGCCGCACTCACAGCCCAACGTACGCAACAAGCCCGCGGTCTCACGAGGAACTCCCTGATCGAGCAAGAGGCTGAGAGTCCTCCCTTCGGTCAAGCAGCGCTGCTTTCGTCCGCGCTGTCCTCAAGGTTCGCTGCCGCATACGCCAAGGCCTGCTGAACATCATCCGGCTCGAGCTCCGGATAGTTCCGGAAGAGGTCACCTCGATCAGGATAGAGGGCTACAGCCTCCACAACTCGACGCACCGTAAGCCTCATGCCACGAATGCAAGGCTGACCGTTCATCTGGTTCGGGTTCCAAGTTACGCGATCAAAACGTTGCATCGCCTTCCATCTTCGTACACCTGGCAGCAGCGTCGGACAGGCGACACGCCTGTTCGTTACGCCGAGACCGGCTCCGTCTCTTCCGCGGCCGTGAAATACGCACAATCGGGGTGGTGAAAGACAACCGCGCTGACGCTGGCTTCGGGATCCATCATGAAGCCTTCTGTTAATTGCACGCCGATATCTTCAGGACGCAGCAGACGCCAGAGCTTCGCTTGATCCTCCAGATTCGGACACGCGGCATAGCCGAAGCTATAGCGTTTGCCGTGATAGCGCGAAGAATAACGATCTTGCATCGTGGTAATGGGCGGATCGGGGAAGCCCCAATCTTCGCGGATGCGGCGGTGCAGCCATTCGGCGCATCCTTCCGCAGTCTCGATCGCCAACGCCTGCAAGCCATGCGCCTTTAAATATTCGCCGCGTTGCTTCGCCTCTTCGGCATATCCCCGGATGCCTTCGCCCGCCGAAGCGACGAACATCGCGATCTGGTCCCGCCGGCCGTCTTGCGGATCCATCACGTAGTCGCTAAGGCACAGGCCGTCCGACTTGGCCTGCCTCCCGAAAAAGAATGTCTCGATGGGGGACTCTTGGCCGGGCTCGAATACGTGAATGGCGTTGCCGTCGCGCTGCGCTTCGAAAAAGCGCCAAACCGCCCGAACTTTCAAAAATTGCGACGCTTCAATTTTCAGTTCTTCCACGTTGTGGAACAATTCCAGCGCTTTGGGATCGCGTTCGGCAAGCAGCTTTTCAAAATGTCCCTTGAACCCGAGATGCCGGTTGTACAGCATGAAGGGATTGATGTAACTCCATACCTCATTCAGGTCGGGAACGGCGCGCAGCCTGCGGTCGGCATAGGGCAGCAGCGGAATGGCAATGTTGGTTCGCACCTTTGGACTTCGGCGCTCACCGCTCGGAATGATGACGGGTTCGATGGGCGCAGGTTCCGCGGGCATGTCGCGGAAGATGTGCTGGGAGAGCACTTCCTCGCGCACGGCAGGGTCCATGATCTCGTTCATCAGACGAAGCCCAGTCATGGCGTCCTTCGCGTAGAAGGTTGGCGAGGTATAGCTAGGTCCTATTTTGGATTTCGTGAATTTCTCAGACAGCGCCGCGCCGCCGACGAGCAATGGCACACCGATCCCGGCGTCCTTGAGGTCGCCTGCCGTGGTGATCATCTGCTGAGCGCTCTTCACCAGAAGGCCTGAAAGGCCGATGGCATCAGGCTTGTGTTTCTGGAATGCCTTGATCAGTTCCTCAGGCGGAACTTTGATGCCAAGATTGACGACTTGATAGCCGTTATTGCTGAGAATGATCTCGACTAAATTCTTGCCAATGTCGTGGACGTCGCCTTTCACTGTAGCGAGCACAATTTTGCCGCGCGCCGCCGTCTCCGACTTCTGCATGAACTGTTCCAGGTGAGTGACCGCGGCCTTCATGGCCTCGGCGGATTGCAGCACTTCGGCCACGATCAATTCGTTCTGGTTGAAGAGCCTGCCAACTTCAGACATGCCGGCCATCAGGGGGCCGTTGATGATGTCGAGCGGGCCCATGCCTTCGGCAAGCTTTCGATCAAGATCGGGAACCAGACCATCCTTTGTGCCTTCGATGATGTAATTCGCCAGCCGCTCATCCAGCGGCAGGTCCGATGTCTTTTTTTTCTGGCGGCCCGTCACGCCACGAAAATGTTCCGAAACGGCAGCGATGTGAAATTGATTGGCGGCGATCTTCTCTTCGCGGGTTTGTTGACGCCAATCCGGCGAGGCGCTGGCGAGCCATTGAGTTGCCGGATGACCTTCGGGAATAACGGCTGGCGGAGTGTTGTAGAGCAACGCTTCCGCAAGATGACGCTCATGCTCGGGGATAGAAGCGAAACGCTCCAGTTTCTCCGCGTTGACGATGGCGAGGTCAAGACCGGCTTTGGTGCAGTGATACAGGAAAACGGAGTTGACCACTTCGCGCGCGGAAGCGGGAAGGCCGAACGAGATATTCGAAATTCCGAGAACCGTCTTGATATGAGGAATGGCCGCTTTGATCGACCGAATGGCCTCGATGGTCTCGACCGCGCCACCGATGTAGTTCTCATCGCCCGTGGCACAGGGGAACACCAGCGGATCGATGATGATATCCTCCGCGGGGATGCCGTATTTGCTGGTCAGGATGTCGACGGAGCGCTGTGCCACGGCTAACTTGCGTTCTCGCGTGAAGGCCTGCGCCTGCACAGGATCTTCGTCGATACAACCGACAACGAGCGCGGCTCCGTAGGCGCGTGCCAGCGGGCAAATGGCTTCGAATTTCTCCTCGCCGTCTTCGAGATTGACCGAGTTGATAATGCTTTTGCCCTGGCAATACGTCAATGAAAGTTCAACCGATTTGGGATCGGTGGTATCGATCATGATCGGAGCCTTGATTTTCCGAATCAGCTTCTCGTAGAAGACCGGAATGTCTTTGATCTCGTCGCGATCGCTGGATTGCAGACAAACGTCAACGACATGGGCGCCGTTGCGCACTTGCCAACGGGCAATCTCCGTGGCTTCCTCCCACTTCTCGGCCGCGATCATGTTTTTGAACAAGCGCGATCCGATGACGTTGGTGCGCTCGCCAACGATGAGCGGGCGATTGCTGTCGTCGGCCTCTACCAACTCGATGCCGGAAAAGTAGGTCCGGTGCGTTGACTCTTTTTGCGGTCTTGGCCGCTTGCCGGCCACCATCTGGGAAATCGCCCGGATGTGATCGGGACGCGTGCCGCAACACCCACCGACGATATTCAGCCAACCATGATCGACAAATTTTTCGAGCTGGGCGGCGAGACTCTGCGGCGTTTCTTTGTAGCTGCCATCTTCGGCATCGGGCAAGCCGGCGTTGGGATAACAGGAGACGTACGTGGTCGTGAGATTGTGTATGGTGCGGATGTGATCGGTCATCAAATCCGGACCCGTCGCGCAATTCAGCCCCAACGAGAGAAGCTGCGCATGAGAAAGCGAAGCCCAGAAAGCGTCCGCGGGCTGGCCGGCGAGCGTTGTACCCATGGTTTCAATGGTGCCGGAGACCATGGCCGGAATACGATAGCCGCGTTCACGGCCAATGCGGTCGATCGCGATGAGCGCCGCCTTAACCGTGCGCGCATCGTTACACGTTTCAATCAGCAGCACGTCCGCGCCGCCATCTAATAAGCCTTTCGCTTGCGAGGTATACGTCGCGATCAATTCAGAAAACGTAACGCCGCCGCCGATGCTGATGACCTTAGTGGTTGGACCCATCGAGCCGGCAACGAACCGGGGCTTACCGGGTGTCGAAAACTCTTCGGCCGCTTTGCGTGCCAAGCGGGCCGCTTCGGCACTGATCTCATAAGCGCGGTCTGCCAAGCCGTACTCGGCGAGAACCAGAGACATGGAGCCGAACGTGTCGGTTTCCACCATGTCCGCACCGGCTTCATAATAGGCGCGATGCACATCGACGATGACATCCGGTCGTGTCAGGACAAGGTTTTCGTTGCAGCCTTCGAGCGCCGCGCCGCCGAAATCGGCCGCCGTCAAGTCGCGCTGCTGCAGCATGGTTCCCATTGCGCCGTCCAGCACTAGGATGCGTGTGAAAAGGGCGTCGTCGAGCGCCTCGCGGCGAATCTGCCTGTCGTCCATAGAGATAGAGAACTACTGTTATTGTAACGTTGGAAGCGCCCTTTTCGCTCGCAGGCGTCATCCAATGGGCGTGATTCCGGGCTCGCCGGTTTATATGCGGTGCGCGCGATATTGTTGGCGGCGCAAATAATATGCCGTACGCACTCAATCGCGGTGTCCGCCTCTATTGGGAGGAGCGCGGAGCGGGACCGCCGTTGCTCATGATCATGGGGCTAAGCTTCACGCTCGAGATGTGGCATCGGCTCGCGCCGGAACTGGCGCTGCACTACCGCTTAATTCTCTTTGACAACCGTGGAATGGGGCGCAGCGATGTGCCTAAGGGGCGATTTTCCATTCCGCAAATGGCCCAGGATGCAACCGCGGTGATGGACGCAGCTGGGATTGAAGCGGCGCATGTGTTGGGCGCATCCATGGGCGGCATGATCGCGCAAGAACTGGCGCTGCGTTATCCCTCTCGCATCCTGAGCTTGATGCTCGGCTGTACCAGTCATGGCGGTCTTATTTCGCGTTGGCCCGATTTTCGGTTCCGGCCTCCGAAGGATGCGCTATCGGCGGATCGTTTGAGGCGGGAACGCTCGCTGAACGATTTGCTTTACGCCGAGTCGACGATGCGCCAGTTGATTGAAGAAGATCTCATTGTTCGGGCCGCCTGCCGCTGGACGCGAGAAGGCTTCTTAAAGCAATTTGCAGCAATTCTGCTCTGGAGCTCGTATTGGCGGCTGCCGCGCATCCAAGCGCCGACGCTGGTAGTCCACGGGGAGGAAGACCATTTGATTCCGCCTTCCAATGGACGAACAGTGGCGCGGCGTATTCCCGGAGCGCGTTTTGTCTCGATTCCGCATGCGGGCCACGTGATGATGACGGATCAACCCCAACGATGCACCGCCGAGATACTGAAGTTCTTGAAGGAAGTCGAAGGAGTTCGCGATTGAAAAACTCGAAAGCGCCAGATGTGGATGTCGTGGTAATCGGCGCGGGAGCGGCGGGGCTAGCGGCCGCGGTGGAACTTGAAAAAGCAGGTCTTCGTCTGGCCATCTTTGAAGCGCGCCATCGAATTGGGGGACGCATTCTGACGCATCGCGATCCACTGGCGCCTTTGCCGATTGAGTTGGGCGCGGAGTTCGTTCACGGCCGAGCACCGGAGATTTTGGACATCGCCAAGCGCATCCCGATCCCGCTGTGCGAGGTGTCTTGGAATCCGGCGGAGCGTCGCGAGGGCAAATGGCGCAACGATCTGGATCTAGAGTCCGAATCGCAACCCATCCTCGAGGAGGCAGTGCACTATCGCGGTCCTGACATGAGCTGGGCCAATTTCGCAGCGCAATCGAAAGCACCTGCGTCGCAAAGGCGCAGCGCAACGCGATTCGTCGAAGGCTTCAATGCGGCACGCGCCGAGCGGATCAGCGTGCTCTCGATACAACAGGACACGCTGGCAGCCCAGGCGATGGACGACGACCATCAGTTTCGGATGCCGTCGGGCTATGACCGCATTCCGCGCTTTCTCGCCAGCCGTCTCCAGGCTACGGTGCGGTTGGCGACGCCCGTTCACCATATCTCGTGGACTGAAGGACAAGTAGAAATCAACGGAGAGCTTACGGCCCGCGCGGCAGTCATCACATTGCCAGTCGGAGTGTTGCAGGCAAGGAGTGTCGTCTTCGACCCTGTTCCGGATCCGGTGAAAGCGGCTGGCGATATCGAGTGCGGACAAGTGTTCCGTGTCATGTTGCGCTTAGAAGATGCGCTGTGGGAGAGCCATCCCGATCTCCGAGGAGCAGGTTTCCTGTTCACCGATTCCGAGCCGTTCCCGACTTGGTGGACTACCTTGCCCTTGCGATCGCCACTAATCACGGCATGGTGCGCAGGCCCGCACGTCGACGGCCTTCCTGGTTCATCGGACGAAATTGCACGGGCCGCGATCGAGGCATTAGGGCAGCTGCTGGGCCAAGATGTGCGCAGCCAAGTACGAGCTTGGTACCTGCACAATTGGCATGACGATCCGTGGGCGCGTTGTGCATACTCCTACGCCCGAGCGGGTCGATTGGCCGCGCGGAACGAGATGGCTACGCCGGCCGCCGATACTCTCTTCTTTGCAGGGGAAGCGGCGGAGACGGAGGGCCATAGCGGAACGGTGCACGGGGCCATTCGCAGCGGGCAACGCGCGGCGAGGATGGTCATTGAAACGCGTAGCGCCGCAGGCTCCCGGGCTAGCATGTGAAGGAAAGCCCTTGGATGACCAAATTCATAAGCCGCCGCACCGTCTCTGCCGTTTTTACGACGCTTTTATTGCCGATGGCAGCGATGGCACAGCAGGATGTATTTACCTTTCACAATGACAATGCGCGAACCGGCCAGAACCTGCATGAGACGGTTTTGACGCCGGCAAGCGTCAATAGCGCGACGTTCGGGAAGCTGTTCACGGTGTTGATGGATGGAAAGGTGGACGCGCAGCCGCTTTATGTTTCCCGGCTGGACATCCCTCCGAAAGGTGAACGCAATGTGGTCTACGCGGTCACAGAGCACAATAGTATTTACGCCTTTGACGCTTCAAACGGAGTGGTGCTGTGGAAGGTCAGCGCTCTAAAACCGGACGAGGCGCCGTCCGACAGACAGCAATGTTCGCAGGTGAGTCCCGAGATCGGCATTACCGCGACACCGGTGATCGACCGCAAGGTTGGGCCGCACGGAGCCATCTATGTGGTCGCGATGAGCAAGGATTCCAAAGGCGCATATCACCAACGCTTGCATGCTTTGGATTTGGTGACCGGCGCCGAATTATTGAAGGGACCCAGAGAGATTGCCGCTCGCTATCCGGGCAGCGGCGACACCAGTAAAAACGGTATGGTCGTATTCGATCCGCGCATGCATGAGGATCGCGCGGGACTGCTACTGGTGAATGGAGTGGTCTATACCAGTTGGAGCTCGCATTGCGACTATCGGCCATATAACGGATTCGTCATCGGCTATGACGAGCAAACTTTGGCGCCCACGGGAACGTTCAATTTTGCTCCGAACGGCAACGAGGCTGCTATTTGGAATAGCGGCGCGGCGCCTGCGGCCGATGCGGAAGGCAATCTCTATTTTTCGGTTGCCAACGGCACTTTTGACTCGACGCTGAATGCGCGGGGCTTTCCCGGCAACGCGGACTATGGCAATGCCTTCGTGCGCCTGACACCTGTTGGAACCGGCCCTTCGCGAGCACTCCATGTTTCCGATTACTGGACGATGTACAACACGGTCGATGAATCGGATAAAGATCTGGATCTTGGGTCGGGCGGCTTGATTTTGTTGCCGGGAGCGCCAGGAACAGCGCATCTTGGCGTGGGCGCCGGCAAGGATCAGCATTTGTATGTCTTCGAAACAGATCACATGGGAAAATTCAATCCCAAGGACAACAGCAATCTGTATGAAGACATCCCCGGCGCGTTGCATGGGCCGGAATTTGGCGAGCTCGCCTGGTTCAACGGGGCGGTTTACGTGGGCGCTGTAAACGATTCATTGCGTGCCTTTCGTTTGACCGGCGGCAAGTTATCGCAGCAGGCCATTTCGGTCAGCAAAAATCTGTTTCCTTACCCGGGCAGCAACCCGATCATCTCGGCCAACGGAACGGCAAATGCCATTCTATGGGCATATGACAACGGTGTTCCCCAACAAGCCCGGCCCGCGGCACTGCGCGCTTACGATCCGGCAAACTTAGGCCACGAATACTATGACAGTGATCAAGCGCCAAACGGGCGCGATCAGTTTGGCGTGGGGAATAAATTCATATCGCCGACCGTTGCGGATGGCCGTGTCTTTGTAGGAACGACGCATAGCGTTGTGGCGTTTGGGCTCCTGAAGCAATCGCATTAACAAAGCAACGCGGAGTGCGTGTACACTCGGATCTCATGAGGAAAGCAGCCCTTTTCCTAGCCTTGACTGGGATGGTAGTGGCAGAGTCCACGGAGGATCTGCCGGCGATAGTGAATGGCGAACTGCCCAGTCTGGTGGAGATTTACAAGGGCATTCACGAACATCCCGAGTTATCCCATCAAGAGACCCAGACCTCGGCTAAGCTTGCGGAGGAGCTTCGTAAGGCCGGCTACACGGTTACCGAGAACGTAGGCAAATACGAGAACGGTGCACAGGCGCATGGCGTGGTGGCGATTCTAAAGAATGGTCCCGGGCCGCAGCTGCTGATTCGAGCTGACATGGATGCGCTGCCCATCGTCGAAGAGACCGGCGTCGACTATGCCAGCCAGGTAAAAGGCGTGATGCACGCGTGCGGGCACGACATTCACACCACCACTTTGATCGGCGTCGGGCGCGCCTTAGCGGCGATGAAGAATGAGTGGCATGGGACGTTGATGCTGATCGGGCAGCCATCGGAAGAGACCATCGATGGAGCGCGAGCAATGCTGGCGGACGGATTATACGAGCGTTTTGGCACGCCCACCTACGCCATTGCTCTGCATGATTCGACCTTGGAAGCAGCCGGTACCGTCGGCTTAACGACAGGGGCGGCAACCACCAGCGCGACATCCATCGACGTAACAATTCGTGGAGTTGGTGGCCATGGGGCCTTTCCGCAGATGACAAAAGATCCAATCGTCATGGCTGCCGAATTCATCATGCAATTGCAAACCATCGTGAGCCGGCAAGAGAATCCGAACGATCCATCGATCTTAACCGTAGGCGACATTCATGGTGGAACCAGACGCAACATCATCCCGAATGAAGTAAAGCTCGAGTTGACCGCGCGTACCTTCAGCGAGCAGTCGCGGGAGATCATTCTAGACGGAGTACACCGCACAGCACGTGGAGTAGGAATAGCGGCGGGTGTCCCGGAGGACCGTATGCCGGTGGTCACGGTACTCGAGAACGAATCGTGTCCGATGCTTTATAACGATCCAGCGCTGATGACGAGGGTCAGGGCGGCCTTAACAAAAGCGATTGGATCGCAGAATGTATTCGACGCCCCGCCGGTAATGGCGAGTGAGGATTTTCCGTTTCTGGGTCTAGGCCGCAAGATACCGACAGTGATGTTTTGGCTGGGGGCGGCTAACCCAGCGAAGTATGCGGCGGCAAAGGCTGCGGGAACGACGCTGCCCGGCCCGCACACCAACAAATTTCAGCCGGATCCTGAGCCCACCTTGCGTACAGGCGTGATAGGCATGACGTCAGCCGCGATTGCGCTGCTGCAGAATTGATCTATTCGTACCGCAAGGCTTCGACGGGATCGAGCTTCGAAGCTTTGACAGCAGGCCATACGCCGAAGAACACTCCTATGGCCACGGAGATAGTGAATCCCGCAACGACAGCGAGCGGCGGAACCTCAGTGCGCAAGCTGGGGACAAGCGCGCTGACCGCGAAGGTAACCAAAATGGAAAAGATGACACCGATGAGGCCGCCTGCGCCCGTAAGCGCCATCGCCTCGACTAAAAATTGAGTGACGATGTCGCTCTTGCGCGCGCCAATGGCTTTGCGAACGCCGATCTCACGAGTTCGTTCCGTC
>JBARMQ010000158.1:0-1842 GCA_049802535.1 Bryobacteraceae bacterium
CAAGAACGGCGACCGCAGATAAGATATCTTCTCCGCGATCAGAGAGTAGTAATGGAGCAAGTGTTTCATGGGATCTCTTTCCTCGCGTCGACGGGAAATGCCGACATCTATCACTCGCCGGGTTAGAGCGTAACCGCCACACGAAAGTTACAAAGAAGATCCAATCGATCAGCGCGCGTTCACGATGATTCCTCTTGTAAGCCTGTAACGAATACATGCGATCGCTTGTAACTTTGCCACCGCTATTCGTTCTAACCATCGGCAAGAGAGAAGAGTCGTGACAAACATCTTCGCTCCTGCGAATCAACTACCGAGACAAGAACGGCAAGCGCACACCATGCGCGGGCCCAACCTAGAAAGGTATTCATCTATGAAGAATCATTCCGCAAATACTCTCGCGCTCGCCGCTGCATTTGCAGGTTTGCTCGGCGGTACGACAGCACGCTTGAACGCGCAACCCGCACAGCAGGGAAACATCTCCGCTGTGAGGGCAACTTCCAATCCCGGAGCGCTGCTGGTTGCTCAGAACCAGCCTGCCCCGGAAATAGCCAAACACTCCTGCAAGGGCAAGAACGATTGCAAGGGCCAGGGCGGCGGCAAAGACGCAGGCAAGAACGATTGCAAAGGCAAGGGCGGTTGCGCCACCGACGGCTCAACACCTCCTAAGGCCAGCTAATCCCCAGCTTGTTGGGGGCTTGTCATCGCTCAAGCCTCCAACTTTCTCTTCTTTTAAAACAGGAGCTTCTGATGCCAGCTAACCGATTCAACGCCTTTACCGATTACGGAGCCGGCATCGGGCTGCGGGTCCCACATTACGATCACATCCTGTGCGAGAAGCCGGTCGTCGATTGGTTTGAGTTTATTTCCGAAAACTATATGGTCGATGGCGGCCGCCCGCTCAAGATACTCGATCAGATCCTTGAGCAATACAGAGTTGTTCAGCACGGTGTTTCCATGTATTTCGGCTCGGCCCAGGAATTGGATCGCGAGCATCTGAAGCGTCTCAAGGAACTCACCCGGCGGACCGGAACTCCCTGGCTCTCTGACCACCTGTGCTGGGGTAGCGTAGACGGACGGTACACCCACGATCTGCTTCCACTGCCGTACACCTTCGAAGCGGTTAGTACCACCGCACGACGGATTCGGCAGGTGCAGGACTTCCTTGAGATCCCCATCGCGGTCGAGAACGTGAGCAGCTATGCGGAGTTTCACGAATCGCAGATGACGGAGTGGGAGTTTCTGAACGAGGTCGTCCACACGGCGGATTGTGGAATCCTGCTCGATGTCAACAATATCTACGTCTCCTCACAGAATCATGGATTCGACCCTCTGCAATATGTGAACAGCGTCGATATCGATCGCGTGGCGCAGATACATATCGCCGGCCACTCCAGGTTTGAGAAGTACACGCTCGACACACACGACCATCCAGTGCTCGACCCGGTTTGGAAACTGTACGCGCGCGCGATCGAGCGTACAGGGCCCACGGCCACTCTGTTGGAGTGGGATGACAACATACCGTCTTTCGCTGAAGTTCACGCGGAAGCGCTCAAGGCCAATCGCTTTCTTGCACCACCAGGGCAACTCGAACCTGAGATGTTCGACCGGGTGCCCGCATGAACCTTCTGGAGCTTCAGCGACGCATGTCGCAGGACGTGATGCGTCCCCTGGCCCCCGACTTTTCGATGCAGTCTATGGCCGAGGAGGGATTGCCCATGAACGAGGTCGCAGAGAGTTATATAAAGCCCAATTCCCTGCTTACCTCATTTGATCGGCTCGAGATTTACAACCGGCAGTATTGGTTTCGTGTGATCGCCGCTGTTTCGGAAGATTTCCCCGCCC
>JBARMQ010000159.1:0-7050 GCA_049802535.1 Bryobacteraceae bacterium
TCAAGAGTTCAGCGCCGTCGGCAAGTGATATAGTGGCTGCCCAGAGAGAAGATTACCTATGTTCAAGCGATTCGCTTCGATCGCTCTGTACACGTTCGCTCTTGCTCTGTTCCTCTACCCTGCAGCGGCGCGAGCCGACTCGATTCCCACCATCACGATCACTTCCGGTAGTGTCAGCGCTTACTCCGGACCCGATTGCCTCCCAGCAAGCGCCTGCGTGGATTTCTCGAACGCCATAGCTAACTTTCGGGCATACGGCTTCGACGTGAGTGAATACGCTTTTCAGGCCAGCGTCGGATACAGTTTTGAATCCCAAGGCGGATATTCTCAGTTTGTGACATTTGACAACTATCAAAACGGAAGCCTGATCGTTGGAGGCATCAGCTACCCCTCAGATTATTTTGTCCGCGTCACCGGCGCGGATTTCATCGTGCCTTCCAGTGGGACGGTCGAGGTTCCGGCGGTCCTCACGGGCGAAGGGACTGCTTGCAGCGTAGCTTTACCGGTGACGGACTCAGACTGCTCGCCGTACCCCGGGATTCCCAATGCTACCGTGATTGCCAACATCAATCTCGACATTCCGGGCTATGTCACGGTTTCGTTTTCCGAATTTCCCATTAACGGTAACGTGCTATATTCTGAAGTGTTCACCGCTGCCCCCGAACCCTCATCCGGGTTGTTTCTGCTTACGGCATGTAGCATCCTCATCGCGTGGCGCTGCGGAAGAGGCCTGCTGCACCTTCTAAAGAAACTCGCGCAAAACGGGCACAGTATCAAGCGTGCCACCCGAAGAAATAGCGAATTCCTCCCCGCCTGGTGGCACGCAGCCGTGCCCTTTGCGCTTTGGAGGTAGCATCCTTTTATCCCGGCCCTGCCCTACGCCTGAACATGAAGCTGACGTAGTAACGGCGGCGCTGAGCGGTCATGGACGCAGGGGTTATGCGGCGTTGCCGGAACCGAACGGCTCCTCAAGCGACGGACTGGGAGGCGTCAGGAGCTCGGCGCCATCCGGGGTGATATGCATGTCGTCTTCCAGTCGAACCCCGAATTCACCCTTGATGTAGATGCCGGGCTCATCGCTGAAGACCATGCCGGCTTCGAGCACCGGATGCCGATCCCAGCCGAACATGTTATTCCGCACCAGGTAGTTCCATTCGTGCATTTCCATGCCGAGCCCATGTCCAACGCGGTGAGTAAAATACTTGAAGCCCGGGCCGTATCCGGCATCGACGATCACCTGGCGGGCAGCGGCATCGACGGCTGCACAGGGAGCGCCCGGCTTGGCGGCGTGGAGCGCGGCTTGTTGGGCGCGTCGAACGATCTCGAAGACCTTGCGCATTTTTTCAGTCGGTTTTCCGAGCACGAATGTGCGCGTGATGTCGGAAGTGTATCCCTCGACGCGGCAGCCGTCGTCGAGCATGATAATGGTGCCTTCGCGAATGGTTTGCGGGGTTTGCGAGCCGTGCGGGAGCGCTGTATATTCGGCGACATTAATGCTCGCCTCGCCGGGAAATCCCACGCGTCCATAGGCAGACTGCACTAATCCGGTTACGTCGTGTTGCGTCATACCCTCGTGTAAGGACTTGTAGACGGCCTCATAGACCTGCAGAGTGGCCTTCGCCGCGAGACGCAAACATTCAAGTTCATGCGGCTCTTTGATCATCCGGCATGCAGCGGTCACCGGCGTGGCGCTCACGATCTGGATGGCGGCGCCGCCGGCATGGGCGAGACCATCCGAGAAAACGAATTTCATCGTTTCGTCGACCCCAACGCGTCCCGTCGAAATGCCGCGATCTTTCAAACCCGATATCAACAATCGATAGGGATCCTCGTCCTCCTGCCAAATGCGAACGTCGGCGTTTTGGCCGAACGGGCTGTGGGCGAGCAACTCGCGGGCTCGACCCTCCTCAAAGGCGGGGCATACCAGAAACGGAGCGGCCCGGGCGGGAAGGACGAATGCCCAGAGGCGCTCGCCACCACCGATTTGAAGATTAGCGAAGTACTGCGCATTTGCTCCGCCGGACAGTACGAGCGCGTCGATGGTATGGGCGAGCATCAACTTCCGCGCTTTGTCGATGCGGGCGTCGCGCTCTTCATTGGTGAACGGCCGGGCCTGTCCTGTCAGCGGCTGCAGCGCCGCAATGGAAGGCGGGAGCGGTCTCTCAGATGCCGACGGCTGCGCCGCGCGTTGTTGCGCAGCAAATGCAGCGAAGTTGGTTGGAGCAGCGACGGCCGAAAGCCGGAAGAATAAACGCCGTGAAAGCGGTGAGGACATGTGTTTTTCTCGAGGCGAACCCTCAGTTGAGTTTGCCAGATCGCCGCGGCAAAGTTACACCTGAGCGCTGTGGCTTTCCACCCAACGTCGCAATTCCGAGCGCGGCGCCGAGCCGCTACGCTGCAGAACTGCCTGTCCATCGCGGAAGACTATGAAATGAGGAATGCTCTGAATGCGAAATTCTGCCGCTATCTCCTGTTCGCGCTCCGTGTCCACCTTCAAAACGATCAGCCGCCCGGCCATTTCCGCAGCCAGAGCTTCCACTTCCGGCGCAACCATTTTGCACGGCGGGCACCATGTCGCCCAAAAATCGACAAGGACCGGCACGCGCGCGTTTCGAACCACCTCACGGAACACTTCGGCAGTGGCGTTTATGGGGCTCGATACCGGGGCCAACGCGGCTTTGCAGGACCCACAGCGCCCTGTATCGGTGAGGTGATTCGCGGGCACTCTATTGGTTGCACCACAAACCGAACAAGTTCGCAGCATAAACCTGAGATGCCCATCAGCGGCATGAGTTTCAGAAGACGCGCAACCTCAAGGAGGCAACTGAGGGCACACCAATAAAAAAGGCGGCTCCGAAGAGCCGCCTTCCGTGACACTTAATGGTAGAGCGTCAGTTAGATGTCTTCGCCGCCGGCGGTCAAGACGTCTTCGCCGAGGCCTTCGGAAAGACCGCCATTGTAAACGCTACGCGCTTCGTCGCCATATTCGCCGAGCGTGTCGGTGAGGGAAAGCTCCTGTTCGGGCATTGGCTCCTCTTCGACCACGTCCTCGCCGGCAATCTTCACGCGGCGGTAGTATTCCATGCCGGTGCCGGCAGGAATCAAACGGCCCATGATGACGTTTTCCTTGAGGCCGCGCAGGTAGTCGATCTTGCCGTTGATAGCGGCTTCGGTCAACACACGCGTTGTCTCCTGGAAGCTGGCTGCGGAGATAAATGAATCGGTAGATAGCGAGGCCTTGGTGATGCCAAGCAGGATCGCCTTCCCGGTGGAAGGACGCCCACCCGCCTCAATGACCCGGTTGTTTTCTTGGCGGAACCGGAACTTGTCTACGACCTCTTCGGGCAGGAACTCGCTGTCGCCAATATCCTCGACACGGATCCAGCGCATCATTTGGCGCGAGATCACTTCAAGGTGTTTGTCGTTGATATTCACGCCCTGTAGCCGATAGACTTCCTGGATTTCGTTCACCAGGTACTTCTGGAGTTCCTTTTCGCCGAGTACGGCGAGAATGTCGTGCGGATTACGAGGCCCATCCATTAACGGATCGCCTGAGCGGACGCGCTCGCCTTCCTGCACGTTGATGTGGACGCCGCGGGGAATGGCATATTCTTTCTGCACGCCGTCGTCGCCAACGATATACAGTTTGCGCATTCCCTTGGTGACTTCGCCGTATTTCACGACGCCGTTGATTTCGGCAATGATGGCCGTTTCGCGCGGCTTACGAGCTTCAAACAACTCGACGACGCGCGGCAGACCGCCGGTGATGTCCTTGGTCTTGGTGGTGGCACGCGGAATCTTGGCGAGAACGTCGCCAGCGTGCAATTGTTCGCCGTCCGACACCATCAGGTGGGCGTGGGTCGGCATCAAGTAACGCTTCTCTTCGGACCGGCTGCCGCCTTCGGGGCGCATGACGATGGTGGGGAAGCGCTTTTCGTCGGCGGATTCCGTGACGACCACCTGCATATTGCCGGTGATTTCATCCACCTGTTCTTGCGTGGTGACGCCGTCGATTAAATCCTTGAAATGGACCGCGCCGCTGATTTCGGTGAGGATCGAGAAAGTATAGGGATCCCATTCGAGCAGGATCTGATTTGCCTTGACAGGGGCGCCATCCTGAACGTTGATCTTTGCGCCGTAGACAACCGGGTAGCGCTCGCGTTCGCGCTGCTTGTCGTCGACGATGATCAGGATGCCGTTGCGATTCATCGCGATCAGGTCGCCATGGTTATTGCGAACGGTATTGACGTTGCTGAACCGTACGAAGCCGTCGCTTTTCGCGTCCTGTGTGGATTGTTCACTGATACGAGTCGCCGCGCCACCGATGTGGAACGTGCGCATGGTCAACTGAGTGCCGGGCTCGCCGATGGATTGGGCGGAGATGATACCGACCGCCTCACCACGCTCAACCATGCGGCCAGTGGCGAGATTGCGTCCATAGCAGAGGCGGCAAACGCCGCGTTTTGATTCGCACGTCAGCACGGAACGAATCTTTACCCGTTCGATGCCGGCGGCTTGAATGGCGCTGGCCAGATCTTCGGTGATCTCCGAATTGACCCGGACGATGACGTTGTTTTCGTAATCGCGCTGATCTTCGAGAGCGACACGGCCGACGATACGGTCGCGCAACGGCTCGATGATTTCGCCTGATTCGATGATGGGTTCGACGTAGATGCCGTCCGCCGTGCCGCAATCGTCTTCGGTGATGATAACGTCTTGTGCCACGTCGCAGAGGCGGCGCGTGAGGTAACCGGAGTCGGCGGTCTTCAACGCTGTGTCGGCGAGTCCTTTACGGGCGCCGTGCGTCGAGATGAAGTACTGCAGCACGTTCAGACCCTCACGGAAGTTAGCCGTGATGGGCGTTTCGATGATTTCGCCGGAGGGCTTGGCCATCAAGCCGCGCATACCGGATAGCTGGCGGATTTGCTGCTTCGATCCGCGGGCGCCGGAGTCGGCCATGATGTAGATCGGGTTCAGAACGCGGCCGCTGCGATCGTCCTCTTCCATGCCCTTGAACATCTTGTCGGACACGGCCTCGGTGACCTTCGACCAAATTTCGATGATCTTGTTATACCGTTCCGATTGAGTGATCGCGCCTTCTTGATACTGCTGTTGGACTTCGATCACTTGCCGTTCGGCGTCGGCGACCAACATTCCCTTGTCATCGGGAACAACCATGTCATCGATGCCGATGGAGATGCCAGCGCGCGTCGCGTAGTTGAAGCCTAGTTTCTTCACTTCGTCCAGCATCTGAACGGTGATATGCAGGCCAAACTTGAGATAGCAATATTGCACCATCTGCGCCAGGCCTTTCTTCTTCAGCAGGCCATTGACGAACGGCATTTCCTTCGGAAGAACATCGTTCAGGATCACCCGGCCGACGGTGGTGTCCATATACTGCTTCGAGAACTCGATCGGCTCGGTGTGCAAAATGTTTTGGCTGTCGAAGGCCTTGGTCAAGTCGATGACCCTGCCCGTATAGCGGAGCTTGATGGCAGTGAGAGTTTCGACTTCGCCCATTTCGAGAGCGATCAAAACGTCGTCGATGGAGGCGAAGGTGCGTCCCGCGCCCTTACTATTGGGGCGCATTTTGGTGAGGTAATAGAGACCCAACACCATATCCTGTGTTGGGATCGCAATAGGAGCTCCGTGTGCCGGCGACAGAATATTATTAGCCGCGAGCATCAGCGTGGCGGCTTCGATCTGCGCTTCCGGCGACAGCGGAATGTGAACGGCCATCTGATCGCCATCGAAATCGGCGTTAAAGGCGGTACAAGTCAGCGGGTGAAGCTTGATGGCTTTTCCTTCGACCAGCACCGGCTCGAAAGCTTGAATGCCTAGGCGGTGCAGCGTGGGTGCGCGATTCAACAGAATCGGATGATCCTTGATGACTTCTTCGAGGATGTCCCAAACCACCGGATCTTGCTGCTCCACCAATTCCTTGGCTTGCTTGATGGTGGTGCAGTGGCCACGCTGTTCGAGGCGATGATAAATGAAGGGCTTGAAGAGTTCAAGCGCCATCTTTTTCGGAAGACCGCATTGATGCAGCTTTAGCTCAGGGCCGACAACAATGACCGAACGGCCGGAGTAGTCGACGCGTTTGCCAAGCAAGTTCTGACGGAAGCGGCCTTGTTTGCCCTTGAGTGTGTCTGATAGTGATTTGAGCGGGCGGTTATTTGCGCCACGCAACACGCGGCCGCGGCGACCGTTATCGAACAACGCATCGACTGCTTCCTGCAGCATACGCTTTTCATTGCGCACAATGACGTCTGGCGCGTGCAGCTCCATCAATTTCTTAAGACGGTTGTTGCGATTGATGACGCGGCGATAAAGGTCGTTGAGATCGGAAGTGGCGAAACGGCCGCCGTCCAGCGGCACCAGTGGGCGAAGCTCCGGCGGAATGACCGGGATGACGTCGAGGATCATCCATTCTGGCTTGTTACCGGACTTACGGAAGCTTTCGGCAACGCGGAGGCGCTTGGCAAACTTCAGCTTCTTTTGCGCTGACGTTTCCGTGCGCATTTTCTCGCGAATCTCAAGACTGAGAGATTCGATATCGAGGCGTCTCAGCAGTTCCTTGACGCCTTCAGCGCCCATCATGCAGACGAACTTGCCGGGAAATTCCTGATCGAGCTGGCGCTTGCGTTCGTCGCTGATCACTTCGCCCTGATGCAGCTCGGTTCCTTCACCTGGATCGATGACCACGAACGCTTCGTAATAGAGGACGCGTTCGAGTTCACGGAGGGTGATGTCGATCAGGTAGCCGATGCGGCTGGGCAGACCTTTGAAAAACCACACGTGCGAGCAAGCGCTGGCAAGCTCAATATGACCAAGACGTTCGCGCCGCACGCGTGACAAAGTGACTTCGACGCCGCACTTGTCGCAAACGACGCCACGATGCTTCATCCGTTTGTATTTGCCGCACAAACATTCCCAGTCGGCAACGGGGCCGAAAATCCGCGCGCAAAATAGGCCATCACGCTCGGGTTTAAACGTACGGTAATTGATGGTCTCCGGCTTGGTAACTTCACCATGTGACCAACTCCGGAT
>JBARMQ010000160.1:0-14335 GCA_049802535.1 Bryobacteraceae bacterium
ACGCATTCCGCCACAGTGACACTCAAGCTCCTTGCGACCTCCATCTGGAACATCACCTGTGTATGTTTGACCGCCGTGGCGAGATCACATGGAGAGCGTCGCTAAATATCGAACTTCTGGCTCGAAGGGGCCAAATTGAACGATCTTTGGGAGCCTGCGAAATTAACCGAAGCGCCCCTTTGACGCGAGGTTAACGTATTCGGGAACCATAAGGCTTCCAGTCCCGAATCGCGTATTCATCGGGCGGCGAGGGGGATGGGCAATCAACGCATTTACGACCGATACCTGGTTGGAGTTGGCTAAGGCATCCTCTGTCTTGCAGTGGGGATCTGCCGAGGCCGGAAGAACGCGGCGGATGCGATTGTCCACTTGTTCGCATAACCGGCGATTCTGGAGGCTCGGGCCGCTTAAGGGGATTGGGTGGCGGGAAGCGCGTTTGGCAGGACCGAGAGACCGGTGCACCGATAAAGAAGCCGAGTACCCGGCGGTTGCTGCGCCTTGTCGGTGGGAGTGTTAACGATTCGGAAGGTATGAATGAGTGCCGTTGAAGGAAAGAAGATCGCCATCGTCGGCGGGGGACCAGGCGGGCTGACATTGGCCCGATTGCTGCAGCAAGGCGGTGCGCAGGTCTCAGTCTATGAGCGTGACCCGAGCCGCAGTGCGCGCGTCCAGGGCAGCGCATTAGACCTCCACGAGACCTCTGGACTGGCCGCGCTGGAAGCTGCCGGCTTGATCGATGCCTTCTGGGTCAACCACCGGCCTGACCTCGATCGTCTTCGCCTTGCCGATGCTTACGGAGCGATTCTTCACGATCATCCGCGCCGGATGTCTGGCGCCGGGAAGCGGCCGGAGATCGAGCGCGGACCGCTGCGCGATCTTCTGCTCGACTCGCTTCAACCCGGCACGGTGGAATGGGACTGCAAGCTCGAGTCGGCAGAGATGCAGGGCGAGCAGGTGCTATTACGCTTTGCGAGCGGAAAGACGGCACTGGCCGACATAGCCATCGGCAGCGACGGCGCGAACTCTCGCTTGCGTGAGCTGGTCACTCCGATCCGGCCGGAGTATGTCGGGGTGTCGCTCGTAGAGGGGCTCGTTCCCGCGGCAAAGCAGACGATACCGAAGTTGTGGGATCTCCTGGGTGGGTCAGCGTTAATCGCTCTCGGAGGCGAAAGAACGATCGGCATGGGAACCAAGCCTGAAGGCAGCGTGCTGATTTATGCGGGATTGAAGACGCATGACGGCACCGCGAGGCAGAGCTTCGAAGAGGCAAGCGGCCCGGATCAGCGAGTGGCATGGTTCCACGCAAACTTTGAGGGATGGAGTGAGCTGTGGGACCCGCTCTTCAGAGAAGCCGTGTCGATGGTCTGGCGTCCGCTACTTGTTTGCCCGTCGAATCAGCATTGGGAGCCGAAGCCCAACGTCACGTTGATCGGCGATGCAGCGCACGTAATGCCACCGTACGCGGGCGAAGGTGTGAACATGGCAATGCTCGACGCCTTGGTTCTGTCTAAGCTTCTCCTCAGCGAAGAGTCGTCCTCTGGCGCGATTGCAACGTATGAGGCGGCTATGTTTGCCCGGATGCAGCACATGACGGCCGACACAATGGCAAACACAGAGATGTTCTATGCGCCGGATGCCTCGGATCGTGTTGTGGGTTTGTTTCGCAGCTTCGGTGGAGCAGAGGCGGTCCCGCCCGCCTCGGAGGCATGACGCACGCCATTCGTCTCGGGAACGCGAGATCTGTCAAATCGCATGTTAAGTCCCTATAGTCCTCTTCGATCTGGTGCGGGTCGCGTAAATCAGGCCAACACCAAGAACGAGTGCTCAATCGATCGAAGAAACGTTTCGACCTGCTCACGTCTGCCTATCAAGAGCTCGCCGATATTGTGAGTTGAGCAATTTCCGAGTCGAATCCAGATTACTTTAGGAGGGTGGCCGTGCAGGAGGATGCGATGGTGAAAGTCCGCGTCTTTCGTCGTGATGGTGTAGCCGTGGTTTGCAGCGAATGCCCACACCTTGGGATCAGGAGCAGACTGCAGGTCGGACTCCCGAACGTGAGCCGTTTGGGGATAGGTTTCGGGGAGAATCTCTGTCAATGTTGGCGAGAGGTTCTCGTCCAGCAGAAGGTTCAAGCAGGCATCGAGAGAAGACGCCGCTCACGATCAGCCGCAAAGGCGAGGCATGCGCGCAGATCATCGTGAGTCAGGTCAGGAAAGCCGGCAAGGATCCCGGCTTCCGACATACCCGATGCGAGGTAATCGAGAACGTCGTAGACGGTGATGCGAAGGCCTCGAATGCATGGTTTTCCGCCCATCTTGCCGGGCTCCATTGTGATGATCTCCCGATAATTCATTCCGGTCTCAATTATAGGGCTGGCGGCCCGTCGCGTGGATCGCTTCGTCAGAGAATTCTTGCAACGCATACAATCCTGCGCCTCGATCAACTCGGAGCGCGCGGCTTGCGTGAAAATGACGCGAGGTGTTACGGGCAACGCTGCTCTAGCTCGGCTTTGAGGGCCGCCCATGCTACGCCGTTGCGCCGGTCCTCATCCAGCGAGGCAAGGCGGCGGTCCAGTTCCGCTTGCTGCGCTTCGGTCAAGGGAAGCTGCTCATGTTCGAGGCTGTCCCATAGCTGCGCGATAAGGGCAAGCCGTTCCGGGGGCGTCAAGCGTCCGATTTCATCCGGCGTAAGTGACTGCATACTTCGAGCCTACGAAATCACACGCCGGGGGGCAAGCGCGAAAGTCACCCTTTGTGAGAGGTGCCACAGTCCCGACACGAGGAGGGTCGCCTCGGGTTGGTATTCTTGGGCGCTGCGCGTTATCCGAGCGTTTCCGCACAGATGACAGTGCGATGGAAAGCAAGGAGGAGCACTCGGTGATCCCGGTCCGTTCGGGCAAACGCAAAATGATGCCTTGACTATCTACACATGTGCTGTAGATAATCAAGGTATGGGCAAACCGAACGATCTCGTTCAAGGCACACTCGACCTTCTCATCCTCCGCACCCTCGCCAACGAGCCTAAGCACGGATGGGCCATCGCCAAGCGCATACAGCAGATATCGAAAGAGGTTCTTCAGGTACAGCAGGGCTCGCTCTATCCTGCGCTCCACCGGCTGGAGCAACAAGGTTGGGTTACGGCCAAATGGGCCGAAAGCGAAACTGGCCGCCAAGCCAAGTTCTACCGGCTCACCAGCGATGGCCGCAAACAACTCCAAAAAGAGACCGCCAACTGGCAACGCCTTTCCCAGGCCATCAACCTCGTCGTGGCGGAAGGCTAACCCTCAAGCAAAGACGGCTTTATGCGTTGGCTTCATAAACTTCGGACACAACTTGCCACTCTCCGCCGCTCTCGCGCCAGCGCCGAACTGGACACCGAACTGCGCTTCCATCTCGACCAGCAGATTGCGGAAAACATCGCGGCTGGCATGAACTCCCAGGAAGCCCGCCGTGCTGCGATCCGCAGCTTCGGAAATCTGAGCGCAGTCCGCGAAGAAACCCGTTCCGCTTGGAGTTGGAGTTCCGTTGAGTTCTTCTTCCGTGATCTTGGCTTCGGCCTGCGTAGCCTGTCCCGTTCTCCAGCTTTCGCCAGTGCCGCCATGCTCGTTATCGCTCTGGGTCTCGGAGGTAACATAGCAATCTTTGCTGTTATTCGCTCAGTCCTTCTTAAGCCGCTGCCCTTCCGCGATCCGTCCCGACTGGTGGTGCTCTATCAGGGCCAGCAAAGAGATCACGAAGTCAATCTGCCGATCGATGCCGGTTCTTTTTGGGAATGGCAACGGGCCGTCAACAACTCCGCCGAACTCGCCCTTGTCGCTCCAACCGGGCAATACGGCCTCTCTATTCGCGGCGGTGAACTCCCCGAAATGATCGACGCCGGTTGCGCCTCCTGGAACTTCTTTCACCTGCTCGGTGTTCGACCCGCTCTCGGACGCACCTTCGATCAATCCGACGACACCCGCGGCGCCCCAGCCACGGTCATCCTTATGGATTCTCTTTGGCGCCGTCGCCTTAACGCCGATCCTGCTGTGATCGGCAGTCAAATCTGGCTAGATGGCCGCCCCTATACCGTAATCGGCGTCATGCCGTCCTGGTTCAAATATGAGGGCAAAATGTCCGGAGGCCGGCCTCAGATCTGGCTACCCATCCAGCATGAAACGGCGGCGAGCCTCATGCACACCTATGAAGACCACGAGTTCAGCGCCCTTGGCCGTCTCGCTCCCGGCATCACACCAGCCTCACTCTATCGCCAGCTCAGCGCGGTCCAGAGGCAGATCAAGGCCGCTCACCCCGGCCCAGCCGTCCGCGATAGTGTCATGGGGCATAGTTTGCTTGACGACGCTGTTTCCGACTACCGCACTCCACTGCTGACGATTTTTGGCGCGACAGGCTGCATTCTGCTCATCGCATGTCTAAACGTCGGTAGCCTGCTCGTCGCCCGTACTGCTGCGCGCCGCAAAGAACTCGCTATCCGTACCGCGCTCGGAGCCCGCCGTATGCGCCTTCTTCGCGAACGCCTCTTAGAAAGCTTCCTGCTCTCAATCGGAGGTGGCCTCATCGGAATCCTTTTCGCGAGCGCAGCCATCTCCTGGCTCGTCCATACACGTCAGGATATGAACCGCGTCGACGGCATTCACATCGACCTCATCGTCGCGGTCTTCACCGTTGCGGCCATGGTCCTCTGCGCTCTCTTCAGCGGCCTCATCTCTATCTGGAGTATTAAAGGCAAATCCCTCCTCGCTCCTCTCCAGGAATCCTCCCGAGGCAACAGCGCCAGCCAGTCACGCACCGGTCTGCGCAGCACTCTGCTTGCGGCCGAAGTCGGACTCACCGTCATCCTGCTCGTCGTTGCCGGCCTGCTCCTCAAGAGCTATTTACGCCTGCGCACCACCAACCTTGGCATTTCCAGCGACAACGTCCTCACCATGCAATTCAGCCTGCCCGAAGTTCACTACAACAAGCCCGTGCAGAGAGCAGTATTCATGGAAGAGCTCCTTCGCGGAGTTCGTGCCGTGCCCGGCGTCGAAACAGCAGGACTGATCAGCACGGCTCCCGGCCAAGGCTGGGGTGGAGATTTCCTCATCTCCATCCTTGAGCACGCGCCCGTTGCCAAAGGTACCGGTTTGGATTTTCTGGTTCGCGCCGCCGACCCTGGCTACTTCGCGGCGGCTGGAATACCCATCCTTCGCGGTCGCACTTTCGCTTCCTACGAGCGCCTCGACCACGGCAATGTCATCCTTATCAGCCAGAAGTCCGCTAAGCGCTTTTTCCCAAACGAAGATCCTCTCGGCAAGCACCTGCGCATCGACTTTACCGGTGAAGTCTTCGAGATTATCGGCGTCGTAGGAGACACACGCTGGACTGTCAGTCAGCCGGACAATCCTACCCTCTACATGCCCATCTTTGGTAATAGCTCCGCCACCCTCTTGGTTCGGTCCACTCACAACGTCGAAGCACTCTCCATACCTATTCAACGTGTAATCAACACCGTGGATCGCGATCTGCCTGTCTCCAACGTGGAGACTCTTCGCGAAACCATCGGAAAGTCTACGCTCGGCTCCGAGTTTAACTCGCTCCTCGTCCTCGGCTTCGCTGTCATCGCATTGGTCCTCGCCGCTGCTGGGCTTTACGGTGTTCTCGCTTATCTTGTTACCCAACGCACGAACGAAATCGGCGTACGCATTGCTCTCGGCGCGCAACGCGCTGAGATTCTCCGTCTTACCCTGCTCGACGGTCTACGGCCAGCGCTGCTCGGCCTAATCGCCGGTTTTGCCGGCAGCGCAGCTGTCGCTAAGCTCATACGATCTTTGCTCTACGGCACCGAACCCTACGACCCGACAATCTTTCTTGCGGTTGTTGCAATTCTGTTTGCGGTCGCCGCACTTGCCTGTACGATACCCGCATGGCGGGCGTCCAGGCTCGACCCGCTGCAGGCTCTTCGCATCGAGTAGATTTCTGTTTTTGCGGAGGCTATGGCTTTAAAGACCCGAATCTTCAGACGAAGCGCAGTTCGCCTGCGTCGATGACGCCAGTCGCATCGACCGCAGCAAGGGTGTTCAACTCGACAACGAATCGCGCTCCGGTGGGAATGTTGTCTTCGACGCGAACGCGGCCACGATGCTCGCGGACAATGTGACTGACGATCGCCAAGCCTAAACCGGTCCCTCGATTTTTCGTCGAAAAATAAGGCAGAAAGAGCTTCTCTTTATCCGCTGCCGAAACACCGGCGCCGGTGTCGGAGACCGATAGCTCCACCGCGTCGGGCGTCACCTGCGCAGTGGCGATTTCGAGCCGTCTTACGGGAGATTCGCTCATCGCCTCGGCGGCATTGTCGATTAAATTCACAATCACGCGCTTGATTTGTTCACGATCCGCCAGGACAACGGGCAATGAACGGTCCAGGTCGACCGTTACCGAAATTCCCTCCAGACGGTCGGCAAACACTGCCATCGCACTCTCCACAATTTCGTTCAGGTCCGCCGGGGTGGGACGCGCGGCTGGGAAGCGGGAGAATTGGGAAAATTCATCGACGAGCGACTTCACGGTTTGCACTTCACGCTGAATGATTTGAGTGCATTCAACCAAGATTTCGCGCGTTTCCGGGGAAGTCTCGATGCGGCCCAGCAGTCGAGCAATGCGATCGGCGCACAATGAGATGGGCGTTAAGGGATTCTTGATTTCATGGGCGATCCGACGCGCCACTTCCTGCCATGCGGCAGCCTTTTGCGCGCGCAGCAAGTCGCTGGTGTCTTCGAGGACGATGACGAAGCCGCGGCGCTCTTCGAGCGAAGCGACCGTCAAAGCCAGGTGCAAGACCGACGAAGGGCCGGGAATTTCTAACTGACAGGCGGCTGGCGAGCCACTCCGGCGAGCGCGCTTCATCAGATACCTGATTTCGGCGAGATCTTCTAAGGAAAAGAGTTCGGCGAGGTGCTTTGCGTTCGCCAATTTCGCACCTGGGAAGATGCCGAACATCGCCCGGTTGATCCGTTCAATCCGATCATCCGCCGACACCGAAATGACGCCGGTCGGAATGCTTTCGAGAATGGCCTCCGTAAAGCGACGCCGCGCTTCCAACTCTTGGGCGTTCGCCTCCAGGTCGTTGGTCATATCATTGAACGCGCGCACGAGCGTAGCTAAATCGTCGATTGCGTCCACCCGGACCCGGTGCGATAAATTGCCTTGCCGTACCTCGCGCGCGGCCTCGAGCAAAGCCGTAATGGGATCGATGATTTGGCGGGACATGATTTGCGCCAACCACCATGCAAAATACAGCACAAACAGGCTAATGACTCCGTCGAGCAACATGTATGCCCAACGGAAGGTCCGGTTCTGCCCGGCCAAGCGCTGCTGTTCATCGATGGAGTTGCCAATCGCCCGCTCCTGCGCTGCCAGATCGACTTTCAAGCCGACGCGGGCCACGATCCAACCGGCGTTCTCGGCCCAGTTGCTCACCTCGGCAGAGGCCTCGACGTAGCGACTTTTCCATTGGCTGGGACCCGGACAGACGTCGAGCGGAGGCACCTCCGGGCGCAGCAAGGTTACCTCGTCGATGTGCGGCGCGTTGCAAATCTTCTTGAAGAACGCCGTATCAAACGTTCCGTCGCGCACAAGGGCCGCCGTTTCGGGCAATGACGCGATCCAATTCGCCTCGGCCTGCGCGTGCTCTCTCGCCCCTTCGGTGAAGCCGATGTCCAGTTCTTGCAGACTCACCCATTCGGTGCGCGCCGGCTGGCTAAACCACTTGTCGAGCGTCCGGTTCAATACGTAGAAGGCATACACCACAAACAAGAGCACTGGAGTCAGCGCCAGAGCCAAGGCCCCTATGATCAGCCTTGACCGTATCCGCGCGCCCTCCAGATTGCTTTGACGGTCGATGTAGAGCTTGACAAGGCCCCGGAACAGCATGAATGCCAGGGTCACCATCAAGAGGAAAATCAGGGTGGAGACTGCCCAGAGGACAACCGTTTCGCGTATATCCGCAGGAGTGTGAGGGAAGTGAAAAGAGCCCTGCCAAATGACCAACGCCAGCAACACCAGAAAACCGAGCGTCGCGGCGGCGAAAGCGAGGCGGCCTTTCACGATACAGCCATCCTAGCCCAAACCCACTGTTGTTACTTGGTTGGGGCTTCTTTATTGGCAGTCAGCGATGGCCAGGATGCCATGCTTTGCGTGCGGAATTCGTATTGCTGGATTTGCAAGGCAATTCTTAACCCCGATTGCCTCGCGACCCGCCCGCGCGCCACCAGATTCAGAAGGCACTTTTCATTCAATTGCGCTGGCCAACTGATGGAAACTTCCAAGCGCGTTCCCGGTGGTAATTCGTGATCGGAGGTAAAAAGAACTCCAGAACTACTGATATTCAGTGTTTTGCCGACGCCGCTCAGCGTCTCTGCACGCTGGTTCAAAGTTTTGTAACGAACTTCCCGTTCAATGGGAAAACGGTTTGATTTCCGCCGTTCCTGGCCGGTCCCGTTATTTTCTGCGATGTCTGACACTTGTATGCAGTCTCTGCCTCTTCAGCTTACACAATTTGAGCGAAGTTCGCGCTAGCCCCTAGATAGTATTCTTCTATTAGTATAGCTAGCTGGTCTCATCTAGCTCGTGATTTGAACGCGTGCGAAGCCACTCTAGCCGCTCCCGCAGCTTCTGCTCGAAGCCGCGATCGGTTGGCTCGTAAAATTGTTGCCCCACCAGTGAATCCGGTAGACATTGCATGCCGGTGACGGCATCCTTCTCGCGATGCGCGTGCTGATAGCCTTTGCCGTATCCCAGACCCTTCATCAACCGCGTGGGAGCGTTGCGAAGCTGCATCGGGACTGGCTGTGCGACAGTGCTCTCAATGGTTGCATTGACTTTGTTCAGCGCCTGGTAGGAGGCGTCAGACTTTGGAGCGAGGGCGAGGTAAATCGCCAGCTGTCCCAACGCCAGATCCCCTTCCGGAATGCCCAGGAAATGAACGGTCTGCATGCACGCGATGGCTTGTTCCACCGCTCGCGGGTCGGCCAAGCCGATATCTTCGATTGCCATTCGCACCAGGCGACGCGCCAGGTACATCCGATCTTCGCCGGCTTGCATCATGCGGCCAAGCCAATAAATCGACGCGTCGGCATCGCTCGATCGAACGGATTTATGAAGCGCGGAGATTAGGTTGTAGTGTTCTTCGCCCGCCTTGTCGTAAAGCAACACTTTACGCTGGAGCGCATCGGCAACGGTTTGCTTGTCGATGATGCCTTCGCGCGCGCTTCCGGCTGCGACTTCAAGGGTGTTCAGCGCTGATCGGGCATCGCCGTTCGATGCGACAGCAATCTCCTCGAGTAAATCGTCCGCTATGGTCAGCTTTAGATCGCCGAGGCCGCGTTCCGGGTTTGCGAGAGCCCTGTTCAGGAGGGTTACGATCTCAGGCGTCTCCAGTGCGTAGAGAACGTAGACTTTAGTTCGTGAAAGGAGCGCGGAGACCACTTCGAAGGATGGATTCTCTGTCGTAGCGCCGATCAAAATTACATCGCCGCGCTCGACATAGGGGAGGAAGGCGTCTTGCTGCGCCTTATTAAAGCGATGAATTTCGTCGATAAACAGCAGCGTGCGGCGTCCCACGCGCGCCGCCTTTTCGGCATCAGCCATGACGGCCTTGATCTCTTTGATTCCGCTCAACACGGCGCTAAACGGTACGAAATCGGCCTTGCTTTGGTGCGCAATGACGGAGGCGAGCGTCGTCTTACCAGATCCCGGCGGTCCCCACAAGATAGCTGAGCTCAGGTGGCCACTTTCAATTTGAGTCCGCAAGGGCTTGCCGGGCCCCAGTATGTGTTGTTGGCCGACATACTCATCCAATGTCCTTGGGCGCATGCGCTCAGCGAGCGGTTTTTCTACGGCTTCCCTGTTGGGTTTTTCGGAGAGCGGCGCCATGTCGAAGAGGCTCACGCGTTCCTCCTTTGCCGCTGCGCCTCAAACAATGCGATCGAACTCGCCACCGCGGCGTTGAGCGACTCTACACGGCGCGCGGGAATGGAAACGGGTTCTGCGATGCGAAGTAAGTCTTGCGATACTCCGGCGCCTTCGTTTCCTACCACCAATGCGCAGGGAGCACGCAAGTCCGCTTCTTGAATCGAGCGCCGGGCATTCGCTGCCAAAGCAAACACACGCACATGACGGAGCTCATTCGCTTCTATACGCTCGCAATAGGGTAGGTGGAATATGGAGCCGGCTGTCGCTCGCAAAAACTTTCCATTTGCCAAGCGAACGCCTGCGTTCGCGATAGCCACGCCGGATGCGTCGAAAGCTTCGGCTGAGCGGACAATGGCGCCGGCGTTGCCAGGGTCCTGTATGCCGTCGAGAACCACGACCAGCGCCGGTTCGCGAAAAAGGTCGGACGCGCGGTAGCGTTTCGGCCTGATCAGGGCTAGGATCTCCTGGCTGTTCTCCGTTCCGGCCATGGAGGCGAATGCTCGCGTGCCGACGTCGGTTGTTTCCACACCTAAGCGGCGTAATAGGTCTTGATAACGCATCCTGCTCTCGGATGTAACGAACACCTGCTCGATGCGCCAAGGGCTGGAGGCCGCTTCTTCGATCAAATGTGGACCTTCGATGGCGATCAGACCGGTATCGGTTGGCCTGCCTTCCTTGGCGGCCCGTCTTACGCTTTGTAGCAGCGGATTTTGCGCGCTGGTTAACGGCATGCCTGCGTTCACCAGTCTGACATCTGCCAGGGTCCTGCGCACGACAGACGCGCGACGCCTGCCTGCGAAGTAGACTTAAGGTACAGTCAACACCAGCTTCCATGAAGCGTATACTTGCGGGCCTTTTGGCGCTCGCTGTCCTTCTTGTTCTAGGCTATCTGGTTTCGGTTTCGCGCAAGATCGCGCGTGAATCCAGCATTGACGAGGTTCACAAGGCCGACGTCATCGTCGTGCTCGGCGCTGCCGAGTATCGCGGCCACCCCTCGCCCGTTTTACTGGGCCGTCTAAATCACGCCCTGCTGCTGTATTTGCAGGGCGAAGCGCCCTACATCTTAACGACCGGCGGCGCAGGCGGCGATCCCATCTACACCGAAGGAGAAGTGGGCCGCGGATACTTAACGCAGCACGGCGTACCGTCTGAAGCGATTTTGGTTGAGCCGGAAGGCTCGACGACGGGCCAAAGCCTCGCCGCCGCAGCTGAGATCATGCGCAGCCGCAACATGCACTCTTGCATCGTGGTGAGCGATGGCTATCATATTTTTCGGGTGAAGCGAATGCTTGAATTCCAGGGCATTACGGTCTATGGCTCACCGCGGCCACCGGCGGGTTCACCCAGCCAGCTGGAGCTCGGCTGGCTTTACTTTAAGCAAGCAGTCGGATTCGCGCTATGGAGAATCGGGGTAAATATTTAGCTTGTGCGCAGAGCTAAACGACTTCGACAACAGTCCGGTGCGGGATGAGACCCGCTTCGAAGCCCAGATCCAACAGCTTTTGGGCAGCCTTAGGCACGATGTCGCCGCCGTCTACCGTATAGTCGTTGACGTACATGCCCACAAACTGGTCTGCCAAACCTGTGTCAAGATCACGCGCGAATTGCATGGCGTAATTCAGGGCCTCTTCGCGATGATCCAGGGAGTATTGAATACTCTCCCGCATACATCGAGAACACTCCGATTGCACCTCAGGCGTCAAGTTGCGGCGCATGGCGTTTCCACCCAGCGGCAAAGGCAGCCCATAGGTCGTCTTAAACCACTTCCCCAGATCAATGACGTTGTGCAGGCCGCCATGCCCATATGTCAATTGCCCTTCATGGATCACCAAACCGCCGTCCACCTGCTGATCCTTCACAGCATCCAGAATTTTGTCGAAGGGAATGACGACATGCTGGAAATCCGGCTCGAAAAGCTTCAGCGCCAGATAGGCCGTTGTCATCGTGCCTGGAATGGCAATGCGCTTCCCCTTGAGGTCTTCCGGGTTCATGTGGCGGGAGGTTACGACCACGGGTCCGTAGCCGTCGCCAACGCTTGAGCCGCTGGCCATCAGAACGTACTTGTCGGCGACATAAGGATAGGCGTGATAGGAGATCGCGGTTAACTCGTAAATGCCCTCCACGGCCTTGCGATTCAGCGATTCAATGTCCTCGAGAACATGGCGGAACGAGACGATTTTCGACCGCACTTTCTTCGTGGCCAATCCATAAAACATGAAGGCATCGTCTGAGTCCGGACTATGGGCGCAGACAATTTCCGGGGAGGCAGGGAGGCTCATACTAGGTTATACAGAGAAGAAGCGGGGCCAGCCGATTGTATCAAAATAATGAATCTGAGAGCCTTCGGTGTCGTCCGGCATTGGTCAGACGAAATGTTACAGCAGGCCCTCACTTTTTTGACGTAACGCGAGCAACTCTGGCTTCATGGCCGAAATTGAATCTTCCAGCATCTTTAGATTCGCCGTGCATGCCGCTCCATTCCGCTGTTTTGCGGCTTCCTCTAATTGATGCGCTAAGACCCGCGGTCCGGGCGCCTGTAAGCTGGCGAGTGACCCCTTTAGGGTATGGGCGATCCTTGACGCGCGGTCATAATCCGCTTGAGCCAACCGCTCGCGAAGATCCGGTAATTGCTGGTAGCATTCGACGAAGAAAAGGTCGATGATCTCCACAATCAATCCGGCATCATGGCCGAGATGCGCGGCGAACTCCTCTCCGTCAAAGGGGGGAAAAGGCGATGCTGCCGGCGAATGACTTCCACCTCCGCCATAGGTGGCCTGGTTTAGCCGGTCCAATGTTTCGCGCAGCACAGCAAGATCAAAATCATCAAGCAAAACCGCGTCCACTCCCGGGTACTGTTCATCCAGGGCGGAGACCGCCCGCAATAAGGGCGTTCGCACATCGCCGGGCCGTTCCCGATCCCGCAAGCGGCCGACGAATCCCGCGAAGCCGTCGGGCTGATCGGGCCCGCGTAAGAGAATCGCATCGAAACGCTGCAAACTGAGCGCTTCCTCCGCCTCGGCCAGCGAATTGGCGACTATCGCAGTCGTACCCTCCGGACCGAAGCTGCTCGATTCCTCAGCTTCGTTGCCCCAATCGACTATTAAAATCCGCAACATCGTCTCCCAAGCGTTGCCGCCGCACTGGACGCGAATCGGACACCACCGGCTCCTTCCCGGCAATTAGCATACTTGAAATTGTTTTGGCATGGTATCAAACCCACTACGCGGAATACTGTTGTATACTTTTCCTTTAGTGGGGGTGAGCCTTCCCTAATCCCGAGACCACACATTACCTGCCGTCCGGCGCTGGACGCCGATGGATGATGCTGCCCGGTCTTCTAAGAAACACGCGCAAGACGGGCACGGAATCAAGCATCCCCCCCGAAGAACAAGCGAGTTCCTCTCCTGTCTGGGGGCACGCAGCCGTGCCTTTTGCGCTTCTAAGGAACACGCGCAAGACGGGCACGGAATCAAGCATCCCCCCCGAAGAACAAGCGGGTTCCTCTCCTGTCTGGGGGCACGCAGCCGTGCCCTTTGCGCTTGGGTCGCTATCTTCCAAGTTCTTCAACCTTGTTTTTCCCGATGAATGCAGGCTGTGCGACCAACCATTGCGCAGCTTGTCCCGCATCCCGGTTTGTCCTGCCTGTCTCGACTTGCCCCAGCGTATGCGCCCGGCTTTCTCCTGCCGTGGCTGCGGAACGCCCTTCGTCGAAGCCTTTCCCCTCGATGAGCAAGACCTCTGTACGGTCTGCCGCGAGAGTCAGGTGAACTTCGATGCCGCCTACTCTTTCGGCAGTTATGAAGGCGCCCTCCGCGATCTCATTCATCTCCTAAAATATGCGAAAGTAGAAAGCCTCGCCACGCCTCTGGGCCGGATGATGGTCTCCGCCGTTCCTGAGAATGGGAATTTCGATCTGGTGGTTGCCATGCCGATGCACTGGCGCAAGCGTTGGGAACGCGGGTTTAACCAGGCCGAGTTGCTGGCCTCTCCCGTCGCGCGATTTTACGGTGTCAAGCTATCCCGTTGTCTCCGCCGCAGCCGCTATACCAAGGCCCAGGCGAGTTTGGGACAACAAGATCGGCTCAAAAATCTGGAAGGCAGTTTCTCCGTTCGCACCCCGGACGCAGTCGCCGGGAAACGGATTCTGCTGGTCGATGACGTTTTCACTACAGGTGCTACGCTACGTGCCGCTACTTCAGCCCTTAAGGGTGCTGGTGCGAGCCACGTTTCCGCGCTCGCTTTAGCGCGGGCCGAACAGCGGCGCTTTGAACAATCTTCTAAAGAACACGCGCAAAACGGGCACGGGAACGAGCGCGCCACCCGAGGAAATAGCGACGTCCTGCCCCGTCTGGTGGCACGCAGCCGTGCCCTTTGCGCTTCTACCGGAC
>JBARMQ010000161.1:0-1953 GCA_049802535.1 Bryobacteraceae bacterium
CGGCGAATATACTAGACGAACGGACTCCAGCATCGCCCGGCATCGATCCCCCGATGCGCGACCGCATAGCGCGTCCCTCATTGAGCGCGCTCTAGTCCAGGTCGATACCACTACCATCGTCGAATGGAGTGGCCGTCGGTTTGATGGCATCTATATAGCGAGCGAGAACGCGGAACTGGGTGGTCATTACGAGTGGGCCCCGCAGTGATCCCAATGGACCCCGTCGTCTCGGTGACGTGACAAACTGCAAACCCTTACTGATGAAAAGGAGACGAATATGAACACACGTGATTGGTCGACTGCCCGGGCTGCACGATCGATGCTATCTTCCCGCGCCGCAATTGTCGTGTCGGAATGCACAGCCGATCCCATTCGACACGACAATCGAGAACGAATCATGAAGCATCGTGTTTTGCGTGCCACAGCATTGACGGCATACTTGCTCGTCACTGGCAGCGCGTATGCCCAGGAGCTGCCCGACCTTAATGCAGTGCCAAAGCAGATGCCTTTCAACTTTCCGTTTGGAACTCCGATCAGCTTAAAAGAAGCGCAAGCCTTGATTCAGGCAGGCATCGCCGAGGCGAGCAAGCGAGGTTGGCCCGAGGACTTCGCAGTCGTTGATTGGGGCGGCAATCTGGTGGCTTTTGCGCGGATGGATGGCGCGCAGCTCGGCTCGATCGCCATTGCCGAGCATAAAGCGCGCGCTGCGTCCAAATTTCGCCGGCCCACAAAGTCATTTGAAACTGGTGTGCAGAAGTATGGCTTCAATTATCTTCTGTCGTTCGACGACATTATTGCTGTTGGCGGCGGCATCCCCTTAGTGCAGGACGGCAAGATCGTTGGCGCGATTGGCTGCTCTGGCGCCACTACCTCTCAGGATGAGGTGCTTTGCCAGGCTGCCGTGGGTCTCCCGTACACGAAGAGCTTCTCTACGCTCGGCAATTGAGCGCTCTGGTTCAGAGTTATTTGGGCCTTAGACCGCTCGGCATTGCTCTGTGTCTCTGAGCGAAACCCATTCATATCCGGTGCCGCGGTGGGTTCGTCAACAGATTCTCGTGGGTGCCTGTGATCATGATCATTGCCTATATCGGGACCTTTCCGCCTCGCAGCCGTTTAAGTCGGGCATCTGATTTGCAGCCTCCGCCCGGCGCGATTACAAGCAGCCCGCGGTTGACGGGCTGCTCGTGAAAGTCGCGGCTAACGAGGGCAGGGGAGGGCTGGGGCGAAGCCTTGGGCTTCCGCGCCGTGTCGTCGGCTGAATTGGCGATCGACGGGCTGATCGGGCCAGTCTGTATTGGCAGGGACAGGATGCAGATCGCTCCTTTGTTGCACTACGTCCAGAAGAGCCCACACGTCTTCTGGCGAAGCGGGCCATTGATGTCCGGTCTGTCGGCGGTTGCAAGACTCCGCCGGAAATCCGCCAACGCGCAGGTTTCCTGGCTTCTAGGCAGCGGTAGCAGCGAAGTGGCTTGCGACGCGAGCCATCCAAATTACACGCTTGCGGCTTGCTCTATAGCTTCGCGTTTTACGGCGACCATCTCTTCGGCCACGGGCGCATGCACGCTCGAGGTGGCTTAAGGCGGGTCGCCCAGGCGGCATACCCTTGGTTCGGCATCGTGACGCCGCGCCGCCAGTGGCCGGGGCTCACGCCGACAATGCGGCGAAAGTATCTATTCAAATGCGACTGGTCTGAGAACCCGCAAGCGAGCGCGATGTCCGTGAGCCGTTCGCCGGTGGACGTCATCATGACCTTTGCGCGCTCGATTCGTCGCATGCCGACGTAAGCGATGGGAGAGGATCCCAGACTGCTCTTGAACGCGCGGGAAAAATGACTCACGCTCAGTGCGACCTGCGTCGCCAAATCTCGAAGGGTTACCTTCGACCCGAGATTTTCCTCTATGTAGTCGAGAGTGCGCTTTGCTTGCCAGGCGGCGAGACCACCCGGTGGAAAAG
>JBARMQ010000162.1:0-3893 GCA_049802535.1 Bryobacteraceae bacterium
GCTGGACGGTGTGCGGAAAGCAGCAAAGGAAAGGAAGCAGGAACGGTTCACCGCTTTGCTCCACCATCTGAGCGTCGATCTGCTTCGTGACAGCTTTTACGCGCTTCAGCGTAAAGCTTCGCCCGGAGTGGATGGCGTGACGTGGCAGGAGTATGAGACCGGATTGGAAGATCGGCTTATCGATCTGCACAATCGGGTTCACCGTGGAACGTACCGGGCGAAACCATCAAGGCGAGTCTATATACCGAAGGCTGACGGGCGACAACGTCCGTTGGGAGTCGCGGCCCTGGAGGACAAAATCGTTCAGCAGGCCGTGGTGACCATTCTCAATGAGATTTATGAGGTGGACTTCCAAGGCTTTTCGTACGGGTTCCGGCCGGGGCGCAGCCCGCATCAGGCGCTGGATGCGCTGAGTGTGGGAATTCAACGGAAGAAAGTGAACTGGGTGCTCGATGCGGACATCCGCGGCTTTTACGACAACTTGAGTCACGGATGGATGATGAAATTCATCGAGCACCGGGTGGCTGATCCCCGCATACTTCGCCTGATCCAGAAATGGTTGAAGGCTGGCGTATCGGAGGATGGCCAGTGGTCGGAGACGAATCAGGGTACGCCGCAGGGGGCAGTGGTATCACCACTGGTCGCCAACGCGTATCTGCACTATGTGTTCGACCTGTGGGCTGATGCCTGGCGCAAGAAAGTGGCAAATGGGGACATGATTATCCTCCGTTATGCGGACGATCTTGTGGTGGGTTTTCAGCACCGGACTGATGCCGAGCGGTTCCTTGGAGAGTTCAAGGATCGGCTCGCCAAGTTCGACTTGGAATTACATCCGGAAAAGACACGGCTGATCGAGTTCGGGCGCTACGCTGTCCGGGACCGGAAGCAGCGCGGAGAGGGAAAACCGGAGACCTTCACCTTTTTGGGGTTCACCCACTACTGTGGGCAGCGCCACAAGAAGGGAACCTTCACCGTCTGGCGGATCACTGCGAAGAAGCGAATGGTCGCGAAGCTCAAGGCTATCAAGATCGAGCTACAGCGCCGAATGCACGATCGCGTGCCCGACGTCGGTGCATGGCTTCGGAAGGTCGTCTCAGGGTACTACCAATACCATGCTGTTCCCGGCAACAACGACCAGATGCGCAGCTTCAGAAAACGCGTCAATCGACTGTGGCGAAACGTGTTGGTTCGTCGCAGTCAAACCGCGAAGAAGAAGTGGGAGCAACTCACCCCGGTCTTGGAAAGATGGATTCCACCGCCCCGAGTTCTACACCCCTATCCTGAGGCGCGCTTCTACGCCACTCATCCTTCGTAAGAGCCGTATGCGTAAACGCGCTCGTACGGATCTGCGCAGGGGGCGATCAGCGATGGTCGTCCCTACTGCGACCGGAACGCCGCAATAGCATCTGCTCAGTGCTCGCTGAGGGACTCGCCCTGATTACGTCAACGATCGAAACGATCTTGGAAACGGAATGGCTGTCCCAAGTGTGATTTTGGCCGCCGGGGAAAATTCGGTGAAAATGATCCTTCCGTCACGATGCATCTACTTCGGAGCTTCGTCTCAGTCGCAACGAACCGCAATCATGGGGTCTATTTGTGTCGCTCGGAGGGCGGGAATGAAGCAGGCGAATAAAGCAATGCCTGCTAGCAATATCGTAACCGTGCTCAACGTGATTGGATCGCCAGGCCCAACCTCGAATAATATGCTGCGGATCGAACGAGACAGCGCCAGAGAACCACCGAGCCCGATTCCAACTCCCACACCAACCAGGAGAAGGCCCTCCCGCAAAATCATATGGACAACGTTCGCTCGGCTGGCACCTATAGCCATCCGAATGCCAATCTCCTTGGTGCGCTGCTCAACTGTGTAATGCATCATCGCGAAGATACCCGCTCCCGCGAGCCCCAGCGCGAGTGCCGCAAACAGGCTTAAGAGTAGCGTTTGGAAGCGGCGCGCAGCATTCTGCTCTTTGAGCCGCTCTGCCAGAGTGGTTACGTCCGTCAAGACCGCGGTATTATCGAGCGACCTGATCGTATCGCGCAGAACTCCCACAGTTGCGTCTGTGCGTACCACCAGATTCTCGGTTTCATCGAACGATTGCGCCTGCGCCTCATAGATCTGCGCGACCGGGGAGCGTTCTAGGCCGCTGCTGTGCATATCCTTTACAACGCCGATAACTCGAACCCACTCGTCGTCCCGCCCGCGCGGGTCAAATCCTTTGATCCCTTTCCCTACGGGATCATCGCCTGGCCAGTAACGGTGTGCCATGGTCTCATTGATAACAACCACGGGCGTGGTTTCTTTTGTGTCCTGGTCGGTGAAGAACCGGCCCCTAACCAGGGGGACTCGAAGCGACTGAAAGTAGTCGCCGCTGATCGTCGCCCATTTCATGGGAGTCCACTGCTCCCGCGACTCCAACGGGCGCCCTTCCACCGCGCGCAGCCCAAACTTCGCTTCGTCGTCCAGATAGAACATGGTGCTGATCGCGCCAACTGCTCTGACTCCCGGCAAGCGACCGATGCGAGTCATCGCTTCGCGGTACAGCACCGCCCGCCGATCGCGAGGAAGTGAATTACCGAACCTGAGTGTGGCAGCCAGCACACGGGACGTCCGGAAACCAGGATCGACCGACTGCACGGCGACAAAGCTACGGATCAGCAGGCCAGCCCCCGTAAGCAAAACAACTGCAAGTCCGACTTGCGCCACGACGAAAGAGCGGGACATCCCGCGCGAACCGATTCTGCTCGTCTGTTGCCGGTTGCTCACGTTTTGTGAGATTCGAATCGCCGGCGCGAGTCCGAACAGCAAACCGGTTGCGAGCGAGAGACAAAAACTAAAAATCAACACCGGCGCATCAATGTGCGCTTCTCCAAGCCGTGCGATCCCGTGCGGAGCCATCGCAATCAATGCTCGGATGCTCAAGGCCGCGAAGGGCAGACCCAAGGCCCCCGCGAGACAGGAGAGCAGCATGCTCTCCGTCACCAATTGCCTAACGATGCGTCCTTTGCCCGCTCCAAGCGCACTCCGTACGGCAATCTCCTGCCTGCGGACTGCGCCTCGCGCAAGCAGCAGGTTCGCTGCATTGGCACACGCGATCAACAATACCAAGAGGACCGCCCCAGATAGGATTGCGAGCATGAATGGGACAGTCTTGCCCTGGATCTGTGCCGCAAGTGGCAGCAGCCGCACCCCGCGGTCCGCGTGATTAATCGGATGTTCTGCTATGAGTTCCCTGTTGATAAGGTCCGCTTCGGCGCGCGCCTGATCGAGCGAAACGCCGTCCCGAAGTCGCGCGATAACGGGACCGAAACCTCCGTCTTGATCATTTCGCCGAGCCTGCCAGTTCGGCAGCGCAGCGGCTGGAGCCCAAAGAAGAGTTTCTTCGGAGGGGAAAGCGAAATCCTCCGGCATAACACCGATGACTTGAAAGTTGATACCGCTCAACTCCACCGTCCGGCCAATGACGTCCGGCGAGCCGCCAAACTGCGTTCGCCACAAGCGGTTACTGAGCACAACTTCGTGTGTGTCCAGGTCGTCTGGACTGAATGTACGGCCCAGCACAGGACGACGCCCCATCAGGCCAAAGAAATCCCCGTAGACCCACGCATATTCGATCCAATCGGCCTCGCCCTCGACCGTAAACGAAGCATCCGCCTCTCGGTAGGAGGCCAGGTTCTCAAGGGTTCGAGTTCGTTTCTGCCACTCCTCGAAATTCGACACGCTAGTGTTGTTTTCAAGGGAACCGTTCAGCTTATCGGTGGCCCATAGCATCGTGATGCGATCCGGGTCTCGATAAGGAAGCGAGCGCAACAGAACCGAGTGGACAACGCCGAAAATCGCAGTGCTCGCACCACTCGCCAAGGCCACCGATAGCAGCACCACGGCGGTTACA
>JBARMQ010000163.1:0-4975 GCA_049802535.1 Bryobacteraceae bacterium
GTCTCTGGACTTGCCGTTGATAGAGCATTGCGAAGATCTGCACCTAAGCGCGGGCGGCGACATGCATGAAGGCGTCGAATCCACACGGCTGGGGCTGAAAGGAATTCCGCGCAGTTCCGAAGATGTGATGGTGGCGCGGGACATTATTCTTGCGGAAGTGACGGGCGCTCGGTATCACGTCGCGCACATTTCATCCAAAAATGCCGTGGAGATGGTTGCCTTCGCCAAGAAGCGCGGTCTGCCAATCTCGTCGGAGGCAACGCCCCACCATTTCGCGCTGGCGGATTCGGAGATGCTGCCCTACGACGGCAATTACAAGATGAAGCCTCCGCTTCGCGAGTCGGGAGATGTAAGTGCAGTCGCCCAGGGATTGATGAACGGCGCGGTGGATGCGATTGCTACCGATCATGCGCCGCATCCAGGCGACGAAAAAATGCAGGAGTTTGAGCGCTGTCCATTCGGCATTATCGGCCTGGAAACAGCAATTGGGCTATCGCTGGAGCGGCTTTACCACAACGGCGGCATCGGCCTGTCACATTTGGTTGGGCTATTCACCGCAAATCCGGCCCGCATTCTGTCACTCGACCGAGGGACTTTAAAAACAGGTGCGCCGGGGGATGTAACAATCTTTGGACTGTCACATCGCTGGGATTACGATGTAAACAACTCGGCTTCGAAGAGCCGCAATACGCCGTTCAATGGGCATCACTTCACTGGCGGTCCGATCGCTACTGTTGTGAGCGGCAAGATCGTGTGGCGGGCGGACCAATAGAAACCGCGGCGACGAACGCCTGGTGATAGGGATCAGCCGATGGGACTAAAGCCGGGCAAATTCCGGCACCGGTTCGCCAAGAAGGCGAGCGCGCAGCGACATCAATCCTTCTAAACCGCTTAAAATCTGTTCGACTCTAATGCCGACGCGCCAGGCGCCAGGAGCTTCGGGGGTGCAGTTCGCAACTTCACCCAGGAACATGGCGTCACCGCATTTAACGCTGATGACGCTTGAGACCGTCAAAGCTTCGGCGGTGCAAATGGCCAGCCTGCGGGCCTCGAAGGATTCGAAGGATGCGGAAATTTCTCTACGTACGCCTGCCGCATCCGATGGCATTAGGACGGTACACGTTTTGGGGGAACGTGGATGATCTGCGCTCATGCACGACCATATCGGCGAGAACACTCCAAAGTCTTAGAACTTTTTCTCGACGTCCTTAGAACTTCAGATCAGAAACGTGAATCAATGAGGAGCCACAGTGAGATGCCAACCAGCACGGGCAACATAATCTCCAGCCACATACGCAGCGTTACTCGTTTGCGAGGAGGCGTGTACGTCCGGCGCTGGCGTGAGCGGATATTTTCCGCTAAACGGGATTGCACGTCGCTCGGCAGGCCCTGCAGCGCTCGCACCAGTTCCTCGCGCCCTCGGCGATCGGCGATCAAGATCGTTGCCGAGTTGATTCCACTGGTGGATTGATGCAATCTGCGCCGCAAGCGCGCGGGAACCTCGGCAACCGAACGGTAGACACGAGTTTCTTTTTTCGTCGCAATGAAGATGGTGGAAGTTTTCGCTGTGAGACGTGGCATGCATCGACCGCTTAGACCAACCGGCATACGCCGATCTAAAGTTTACCGTAGTCTGGCGCGACCGCTACACTAGAGATTAGTTTTGAGTTTAAGGAAGCGCGACGGGGATGCGTCCGCCATTCTAGTGAGGACTGGATTATGAAAGCTATTCGCCTGGCCATGTTGGCGCTGGCCTGCTCTACTGTTTGCTTTGGAGCGAGCAAAGAGATTGTCGCCATAGAGCGGCAGTTGAACGATCTGCAAGTTACGATCAACACGATACAACGCACTTTAGACGAGAAGTTTGGCCAATTGCAGACGTTGATGCAAATATCAGCGGACAGCGCGAAGGATACGAATACTCAGCTTCACGATTTAGGAGGCTCGGTGAGCCGGACCGTGGGAAGCCAGTTGGCGCCGGTTGCCAATCTAGGTCAACGAGTGGAGGCTGTCAGCGAGGATGTGCGGGCATTGAAGGATACGCTAGCCGACGTCGAGTCCCGCCTGGATAAGCTGGACGCCAAGCTGGGCGACGTTCAACGGAGCATACAAATCGGCGCGAATCCCCCCCAAGCGCCGCCCCCAGCAGGAATAGGAGATCAACCGGGCACCGTTCCACCATCAACAGGCCAGCCTGGAATGGCGCCGGCGACTGCTCCGCCGAATGGCATGAGCGCCGAACAATCGTTTACGACAGCTGTTCGCGATATTGAAACGGGGAACAATGAATTGGCTCTGAAAGAATTTCAAGACTATCTCACTTATTTCCCAAACGCCGCCCTCGCCCCAAACGCGCAATACTATATTGGAGAAATTAACTTTAACCAAGGTAATTACAGCGCTGCCATTAAGGGTTTCGATGCGGTTCTCGAGCGCTATCCGGCGAACCCTAAGACGCCGGACGCACACTATATGAAGGGCCGCGCGCTGCTGAAAAATGGCCAGCGCGCACGGGCTGTACAGGAATTCCGCGACCTTGTCGCCAACTATAAAGGCACGAACGCGGCGCGAAATGCACAAGATCAATTGCGGCAACTCAACGCGTCGACCGCGACTCGCAGGCACTGATTTCGCAAAAGATTTTAAAATTAGGTCGAGAATTGTAAAATTCATTGCGATTTAACTTGCCCTCGAAATATCATTGAGGACTTCACGTCTGGAAGTGCCGGAGAGGTGATTGATGAGTGGCATAAGCGCGGCGAGTTGGACGCTCGAAGTTTTGCTAGAGATGGGCTGGGAACGGTGCAGGTTCTCCTCATCCGAAGCGGCGATGGCAACGCTTGAGAGTGTAATCGACGACTATGGCGATCAGGTGGCGATGGCGCATCTGATCAGTCCGGAAATGAATTTGAAGGTGGTTAACCTTCACGCATTACGCTCCATTCGAGCCAATCTTGAAAAACTTCGACCCGAGGCAATAAGCCCCCATTCAAAGTTGTAGGAGAACTGCTATCCTGACGAGCACGACCTTTTCACATGGCCGCGCTCCCACAGTCCCTGCCCCGCATCTGTGTCGCACTTGGGTGTTCGACGCCGGAGGAATTAAATCTCGCCGCCCATCGCGAATACAAAGACGGGGGCACCTTTCTGGAATTCCGGTTAGATTACTTACGGGACCCGCTCAGCGGGATCGCTTTACTGCGAGACTTGCGCCAAACGTATCCCGATCTAGCAATCCTCGCAACCTGTCGACACAAGCGGAATCACGGCCACTTCGGTGGATCGCCGGAACGCCAATTTGACATACTTGCCGACGCAGGCCGGGGGGGCGCAACGGCGTTGGACCTTGAAGTGGAGGCTGCGGAGCCGGCGAAGGTTGCGGTGGCGGCGTTGCGTTCAGCCGCTCCACTGATCGTCTCCTATCACGATTTTGAAAAGACCCCCGCACTGCAGCCGGTACTGAACAGGTTGACACATATTCCCGCCGACGCCTTCAAGATTGCGGTCACGGCACGAAAGCCGAGTGACAACCTGCGCCTTCTGAATTTTCTCCGGCAGCCCCGCGATGCGCCGCTGATCGCAATGGCAATGTCCGAGATCGGCTCGGCCAGCCGTATTCTTTCGCCCGGTATGGGCTCGCTGTTTACCTTTGCCGCGCCGTCGGATGTGAAAGGAACGGCGCCAGGGCAAGTGCCAGCGGCATTGCTACGGACGCTCTATCGCGCCGATAAACTGAGTGCGCACACGCGAGTTTTCGGCGTGATCGCCGACCCGGTGGCTCACTCCAAATCGCCCACGATACATAATCGCGCGTTGCATGCGCGCCGAGTAGATGCCGTGTATCTGCCTTTCCGGGTCCCGCCTTCACAGTTGCGGGATTGGATGATCATGGCGTTGGGCCTTCCGGTTTGCGGCTTCAGTGTCACGATACCGCACAAGCAACGCATCATGAGATATATCGATGTCATCGATCCGCTGGCAAAACGAATCGGCGCGGTCAACACGGTGTGGCGGAAAGCAGGCAAATGGCGCGGAGTCAATACCGATGTTGCCGGGGTCGTGGAGCCACTACGCCGACGCCTGCGGCTCTCGCACGCATCTATTCTGATCGCCGGATATGGAGGTGCTGCACGAGCAGCAGCATTCGCGTTATCCGACGCGGGCGCCAATATCACGATTACGGGACGCAATCTGAAATCTGCAAAAACACTGGCGGCTGCCATCAAGGCGGAAGCAATTTCGCTGGAAGATGCCGGGACGAAGACCTTTGATGCCATGGTACACGCGACTCCTCTTGGCATGGATCCTAATCCGGAGGGATGTTTGCTCGAAGGCCGCATTCCGGCTAAGTTGGTCTTCGATATGGTGTATAACCCGCGAGAAACTTTGTTACTGCGCCGAGCGAAGCAACAGGGTTGCGAAATTGTATACGGTTCGGAGATGCTGATCGAACAGGCGGCGTGCCAATTCGAGATCTTTACGGGCGAAGCACCGCCGCGGGATGTAATGAAGACGGCGTTAGACCAAGCGCTGCCGGTTTAGAACTCCTATTCATAACGGAGAGCGCGAACCGGGTCGATGCGCAAAGCACGGGCGGTTGGCCGCCAACAGGCGACTAAGGCCGCAGACAATAGGAACAAGAGAACCGCGCCAAGCAACGCGGGATCTTTTGGCGAGGCGCCATAGACAACGCTCTCGAGAGCCTTACCGGCCGCCAGCGCAAGCAACAGGCCGATGCCCAATCCAATCGAGACGAACACGATCAGCTTGGCGAGAAGGAAGCGGGCGACTTGAGAGTTCGTCGCGCCGACGGAGATACGGATGCCGATTTCTCTTGTCCTTCGCGAAAGAGCGTACGAGACCAAGCCGTTGATGCCGGTCACAGCCAGGGCCAGGGCAAGAAGACCGAACGCGCTGAGGGCGACGGCAGCGGCATGCATTGGGAAGAGCGCAAAGCCGAGCATATCGTCCAGAC
>JBARMQ010000164.1:0-7828 GCA_049802535.1 Bryobacteraceae bacterium
AATTTGACATAATTTCCCTTTCTGCCATCGGATCGAACTCGCCGGTTTTTGGCGGCCAACCAGTTGCTTCACGCCGTCCCAGGAGTCGGAACTTGCCACCGGAATAGGAAAAAATGCCGGCCACAAAGAGCGCACCGGTACGGTTGAAGGATCCAACGCACAGCTCGTTCAAGAACGTTTCGGATGCCCACGCTTCTAAACTCAACCGATTTGCAGTGTGGACAGCGGGCGCAGAACAGCACGCGTGCTGTGGCAGTCATAATCTAGGTCCCTGCTTTCGGCAAGCCCTTGCCAGCACGCCGGGCTGCCTCCGGAGCAGCCCCACTTCGCCCAAGCGTTCTTGACCTCGGCTCCGAAGTGTCAGCCCAATTCTGATCACTCGATGCATGCCGGTTATGTCGCTTTAACAGTCTCTTTGCCGTCAGGCTCTTGTTCATTTCTCGCCTCCTGGGAGCGAGTACTTATACGTCTGTCTCTTCTGGTAACGCGCAGATCATGGCCTCGGTGGTCAGCATGAGTGATGCAATCGAAGCTGCGTTTTGCAGGGCTGTACGCGTTACTTTCGTCGGATCGATAACGCCCGCTTTCACAAGATCTTCATATTGATCGGTTGCCGCGTTGTAGCCGAAATTGCCGTTCGTCTGAGCCTTTATCTTCTCGATAACGACCGCACCCTCAACCCCGCCATTTGCCGCAATCTGTCGAACCGGTTCCTCGCAGGCGCGACGGACGATCTTGACACCGAACTGCTCGTCATTTTCCAGTTTCAAATCATCGAGCGCCATCGAAGCCCGCAGCAGCGCGACTCCGCCGCCCGGCACAATTCCTTCTTCGACCGCCGCCCTCGTGGCATGCAGTGCGTCTTCCACTCGAGCCTTCTTCTCTTTCATCTCTGTCTCGGTCGCTGCGCCAACTTTGATGATGGCGACACCGCCGGCTAGCTTTGCCAGGCGCTCCTGTAACTTCTCTCGATCGTAATCGGAGGTGGTCTCCTCCACCTGCGTCCGGAGCTGCTTAATGCGGCCCTGAATGCTCTTTGCTTCTCCCGCGCCGTCGATAATCGTCGTGTGATCTTTGGTCACCGTAACCCGCCGTGCGCTGCCGAGATCCGTCAGCTTCACATCTTCGAGCTTGGAGCCCATCTCTTCCATGATGGCCTTCCCGCCTGTCAGGGCGGAAATATCTTCCAGCATGGCCTTGCGGCGATCGCCGAAGCCTGGCGCCTTCACCGCGCAAACGTTAATCGTGCCGCGAAGCTTATTCACCACGAGAGTGGCGAGAGCTTCGCCTTCTACGTCTTCCGAAATAATCAGCAGCGGCTTGCCGGCGCGCGCGATTTGTTCGAGCACCGGGAGGAGATCCTTCATGCTGCTGATCTTTTTCTCTTGGAGCAAAATATAGGGATCTTCGAGAACGCATTCCATGCGGTCCTGATCCGTCACAAAATAAGGCGATAGATAGCCGCGGTCGAACTGCATGCCTTCCACCGTTTGAAGTTCGGTGGTCATGGTCTTTGATTCTTCGACCGTAATCACTCCATCCTTTCCGACCTTCTTCATAGCTTCCGCGATTACATCGCCAATGGCGGCGTCGCTGTTTGCCGAAATACTGCCAACCTGCGCGATCATATCGCCGGAAACTGGCATTGACAGCTTCTGAACGCCTGCGACCACTACCTCTACAGAGCGATCGATTCCGCGCTTCAGGGCCATCGGATTCGCGCCGGCAGTAACTGCTTTCACACCCTCGCGGAAAATCGCCTGCGCCAGAATGGTGGCTGTGGTCGTCCCGTCGCCGGCGACGTCAGAAGTTTTGGAAGCTACTTCTTTCACCATCTGGGCGCCCATGTTCTCGAGGGGGTCCTTCAGCTCAATCTCCTTTGCGACCGTCACGCCGTCTTTCGTGATAGTAGGTCCTCCGAACTTTTTGTCCAGAACAACGTTGCGCCCCTTCGGTCCAAGAGTCACCTTGACGGTGTCGGCGAGTTGATTAACGCCACGAAGAATCGCCTGCCGCGTGTTGTCGCTATATACAATCTGCTTTGCCATAAATATTTCCTTTGTTCTTCCGAGTGAAAGACTAATTTGATTGAGGCGTCCCGCTTGCGTTTGAACTTAGAATTGCTAACACATCATCCTCGCGCATGATGGTGTACTCCGCACCATCCACCTTCGTCTCACTGCCTGTGTACTTGCCAAAGAGAATGCGGTCGCCTGTCTTCACATCCAGAGGAGCCAATTCGCCGTTCTCAAGCCTCCGCCCGCGCCCTACCGCAATCACGTGGCCCTCGTGCGGTTTCTCCTTTGCCGAGTCCGGAATGAAAATGCCATTACGCATGCTTTCTTGTTCATCGCTCCTCTTCACAAGGATGCGGTCGTACAGTGGTCTAACGTTCATGTGTAAATCTCCTTTTCGTATTGCGTAACCTGAGAATCCGTAAGGCCTTCGTCCCGGATTGAAGGCGTTTTCCTGCGTTCTGCCTTCGCCAGTCTTATTGCGGCGTACCGGGAGTCGGCCCGAAGCAGCTTCTGCACCTGATCGGTCAACTCTTGCCAGTTCTTTATGAAATAGGCCGCCTCATTCCGACCCAGCACCTCAAGGCGCTTCTCCTCGAGAATGGCGATCACGGCGCGCGTGTCCAGACAATCTTGTATTGATTGTTTGCGAGCTACTGTCTCGAGAGTCTCCGCTACCCGATCGAATTCGGCGCTAACGCGAGCCTCGATTCGTTCCGCCCACTCGATTTGGCTAGCCGTACCAAGCCATTGCCTCTCCCAAACTGTGCTCACTGCTTTTCGCCCGCGATCGGCAATGTCCCCGATCGGATCATTCGGAACGCGGCTCTCTAGGGTTAGGGCAGGCGAACTTCAGACGGGCATCAACCATCGACAACCTCCTCGGTTGCGGGTCTCAGACGAAAAATCCATAGCGTCGGCTTACTTCGGAAGACCCGGTTAGCCGAAGCTTAACTTAACTATTATCGGTTAATAAAATTGGCTTGTCAAGCGGAGTTGTGTCACCCTATAGAGGTGTAATTCACCGAATATGGTTAAACAGACACAACAGGAGATTGGCAACTGAGTGGACCTCGCACTCTTCATCAAATCCCGCTTGGCAGAACTCGGCCTGGAGCAGAAAGACCTGGCCGCCAGCGCCCAAGTTACGGAATCCTACATCTCCCAATTGCTGGCTCGAAAGAAAGTTCCTCCCTCAGCGGGGCGTACGGAAATCTATGCCCGGATGAGCAGATTCCTCAAACTTCCGGAAGGCGAACTTTCGAAATTAGCAGATCTGCAGCGGCGCGAACGGCTGAAGAAAATAGTAAGCGAGCAACTGAAACCGCTCCACGCCCAATGTCGCGAACTCCTTCTTGCCAAGTGCGCCAGCGGCCGGCGAAAAGAAGTTCGTGTGATTTTCGAGCGGGAATCGTTCGGCGAACTGGAGCGCTTAATCACGCAGAAATTTCTTGCCGTCGCGAAGACCATCGTCAAGGATCAATTAGGTGACGAAGGGCAACTTCGTCTGATGGCTGAATCCAGCGGGCGAAGCCCCGAGCAATCCCGGGCAGAGCGGCGGGCATTCCTTAATAGTGAACCGTTCAATATCTCCGACGAGATTTGCGCTTCCTTTCTCGCCTCGCTGATTGAATTGTGGGACATTGACCTTAAGACCTTTGGTATCGATCTGATTCCGAACCGAAAGCTGATCACCGGCGGCCGGAAGCGGTTCGAATTCGTGGAGACGGAACCGGAACGGCCGATTATTTTAGAGCCGGGTCTTCAAGAGTTCCTTGCGGATGCAACCCTGAGCGGAGATGCCACGGAGGGGGAACTTGCGTTCCTCAGGACGCTGAACTTCAATGGCAGGCGGCCCACTCGCATCTTTTACTACCGTCAGCTTCAAAATCTCCGGGATCCGCTAAACTTCGGCGAGCCGCTTCAGCTACGCTCCTCGACCCAAAAGAAAGGATGATCTCGATAGAGCATTGACGGGCCGCATCGCCCGAAGAGGGATCCAGCGTCCACGTTTAGTAGCTGAGTGGTCGCTAAATTCGGGGAGGAACCGTGACGACTACGAAGGCACGTGCCGGGCTATCAGATTGGCCGAAATAGGAATGTGGTTCGGATCCCTCGAAGTAAACGGAGTCGCCAGCATGAAGCAGGTGTTCTTCCGATTGGTAGCGTATGCCCAGGGTGCCTTCCAAAACGTGGACCAGTTCTAACCCCTCGTGTGAATGCTCGGTAACTTCTTTCGGAGCGTGCTTCGGAAAGTCGGCTAGGTATGCCGAAACATTTTTTTCGCTCGAGCCGAACGCGAGGACTTCAAAGAAGAAGTTGGGACCATCAGCGGCTTCGTGTCCCTGAAAACGGGCTCGCTCACCGGCCCGAGCGACTGCGAATGTCCGGCTCGATCGCCGGTCAGCAAAGAAGTGTTCCAAACCGACGCCAAAGACCATTGCAATGCGCGCCAATGTCGACAGCGTGGGGACCAATTTGCCGTTTTCGAGTTGCGACAACATAGACGCGGAAAGGCCGGTGTGTTTGCCCAGATCGACTAAGGAGATCTTCCTACGCAAACGAAGCTGACGCAGCTTGGGCCCGATTTCGTAGCTCGAAAGAATGCGCCGGAGAATGGGCGCGTCGTGTTCAGTGCCGGTCAATTTTATTTCAGTCGTGTTTTCGACGGCACTCTGCCGCGAATCACTGGAGCTAGTCTGGCCTTCTGAGGTCATTGGCTTCTCTTCCGTACTAGAGTTTTGCATAGAAATGTAAATTCCATTGATTCCTGACGACGCTAAGGGATGCAAAAGAGAATGAATGATGTTGACGTGGCCGAACGAAAATCGGTAGAACGCTATCCACGACGTTCCCACAGGCGCACAGTGTTATCCCAATACCGAACCCTCAAACGGATCCCATCGATTGCGTGATAGCCTTTGAGCGATCAGCCATGCAATGAATGATGGCTCATGAATTGCTTCGGCGAGGGCGAAGGGAGCATTCTATGAAGCAATCCGTTCGGGACTTCGTATCGGGCGAAGTCAGTTTGGAATATTTTGCGAAGCGATTCGCAGAAGGCTGGAAGATGTCCAGTGTCGAGTGGTTCCGGGAGTCAGACGAAGCCACCGTTCCGAGCGATTCGTCGCATGTTCTGAATGAACGATCGTCGCTCCCTTACGGATACCGGATCACAGATGCGGGCGTTGTCCAAGAGAATCCTCTGGAGGCGACAGTGCTGATCCTCATTTTGGACCAAATCGTCAGAGAGAGGCGCATCCAGGAGATTGCCACTGAGTTGAACCTGCAGGGGTATGCTACGCGCGATGGGATGCCTTGGAGCGCTACTGATGTCTTTAATCTGCTGCCAAGGCTGATTGAGGCCGGCCCGTCACTGCTGAAGAGTGATGCGTGGCGACAGCGCCGTCCCACCGTGCAGAGGGTTGTCGAAAAGACAAATTGATTTGGCGGCGGCTTGAATTCTACTCGGGCGTTGTAGAATTCGATATCTTATGAGCCGCATGCCTATCTCGATCCGCTATCTTGTCTGCTTGAGTTTGGCTTTCGCCGCCCCGGCGCAGGACCGCGTCTCCGCGATGCTAGGCAAACTCGCCGACGCCGCCGGTCCGTCCGGATTCGAGGAGCCGATTCGGGCCATTATGACTGAGGCAATGCGCCCTTACGCAGGTTCGCTGCGATTTGACGGCCTTGGATCCATCATTGCGACGCAGGGTTCCAGCGGTCCGCGCATCATGGTCGATGCGCATATGGACGAATTGGGCGGCATGATTCGACGCGTGACGCCGAATGGCCTTCTGACGATGCAGATGCTAGGCGGCTGGTTCGATCAAGCGTTGGTAGATCAGCGATGGGTGATCATCGGGAGCAAAGGAGCGGTCAAGGCCGTCACCGGTATCCGGGATATTCATGTCGTTCCGGCAGAGGAACGAACTCGCGTTTTCTCCCGCGATGGATTGTTTTTAGATGTCGGCGCCAGCTCTGCAGAGCAGGTGCGGGCGATGGGCATCGAAGCAGGTGATCCGGTTGTTCCGGACTCTCCCTTTGAGGTCTTGAATGGCACGGCCAATTACTTGGGAAAGGCTTGGGACGATCGTGCGGGTTGCGCTGTCATTCTCGAAGTCATGCGCCGATTGGCTACTGCTCCTCACCCAAACCAGATCTTCTACGCAATCACGACTCAGGAAGAAATTGGTCTACGGGGCGCTCACACAGCCAGTGAAGCCATCAAGCCGGAAATCGGAATCGCCCTTGAAGCGGGCGTCACGGGTGATGTCTTTGGCGGTCACCCGGAAGAATCGCAGGTCAAACTCGGGGCAGGTCCCGGCGTCTTCCTTTATGATGCTTCCGAAGTTCCCAATCGCAAATTCGTCGCTTTCGTGAAGAAGACGGCCGAGGAGCGAAAGTTGCCATTGCAATATGACCTGATTACGGGATATGGCGACGATTCAGCCGAGATACAGAAAAGCAACGGCGGCGTGCCCACCGTGAATCTGGTGGTACCGGTGCGTTATACACATGCGCACAATGGCATTATGAATCGCGCCGACTTTGATCGGATGGTGGATTTGCTCACTGCGCTGCTTACGTCCATGAATGCGCAAACTGTCGCCGAACTTCGCGATTTCTCTACCCCGTGACCGTGCGTTGCGAGGCCAGCCTTTCCGCCGGCCTCGCAACGCGTCGTGTATCGTCTAGTAGAATCCCAGGACCGGCAAAGTAATGAATGATTGGGCATCGCCCAAATATTGGAATCGGAAGGCTAGCGGGCTGATTGGGCTAAAGTCCGTGTTGTCCGCCGTAATGTAGAGGCTGCCCGACTGGTTGGCAGTTTCCGGCCAAGCTGTGGGCAGAACCAGGAGTTGTTTGTTTCCAGGGGCTACAGTCACCTGATGCGTACCAAGGGTGTGGTATTGGCTGTCATATACGACGACATCGACCGTGTCACCATTAGGATATTGATTCGATGAATCGGCATTAGTGAATGCCAGGCCGTCTACGTAACCATTCGTATTATCGAAGGCAATTACCGAACCCGGTTGATCGGTCGTGTTCCCAATCCCGTAGCTTGTCAAAGTGGACGAAGATGACGCGAACAAGAACTGGGGAAGAGAATCTGTCAAAACCTGATATGCGCCAATGGATATGCCACTGTTAGGGTTGATCGCCCCCCACCCATCTACCAGGGCGCCCCCATTCGTCTGGCCAGTGGTGGTAAACATGGCGGTTTGTCCCGGGTTCAACGTTCCGGCCAAGTAGGATTGCATCCCATAACCGACCCAGTCAAACGCCATCGCTTGGTTTGAATCGGAATAGAAATCTAGTTCCCAGTTTTCGACGTCGGTACCGGTGTTAACAATAACGACCTCTGTGGTCCACCCGCTACCGCCGCCGTTTCCGTCGATCATATGTGGCAAGATCTCGAATAACTCGGCGCTCAAGATCGCCGGACTGTTGCTCGACTTCACCGCTCGGCGGGGCGAGTTCAGGGGGTGCGTCGTTCCCGTCCGCACGTTGGCGTTTTGGCCCATCAGCGGCGAAACTGCCAGCAACAGGGTAAGTAAATACTTGTTCATAACGATTTAGTCATTCCCACTTTCCGCGATAATTTTTCACTATACGTCTATTCAGAGAGGCTATTCCCCGGATAAGGTTTCGTGGCTGGCAACTCTCCGAGTTCCAGGCCCAGAGCTCACAATTCACTAACGCGTCCGGCCTCCCCGGAGTTGCGATAACATCCGCCGAGGATAGGCGCCACTCACCCGCTAAAAGCACCGCTGATCCGACAGTCAAACGGCCTCTGGGTTTTCTTC
>JBARMQ010000165.1:0-10664 GCA_049802535.1 Bryobacteraceae bacterium
GAGTTGGCTTGCACGGCGAGAACAAGCGAAAGCGGCTCATAGCTCAGTTCCGAGATGACCTTTTGCAAATGATCGTTGTCGTAGACTTTGAAATCTCCAGCGTTCAGGCTGTTGATGTAGTTACCGGTGTCCTTGTCGACAACGGTTGTGGGCACCAGGACCCGGCGGGTGGTGATGCCTCCCAGGTTAAATAGCGAACCCGGGGCGTTATCGTCAACCGCTGCGGGAGGCGGTGGAGGCGTTCCCGATGTGTCGGTATCGGTCTGGGCTGACCGCGCCGGACCAAGCTGTCCTGGTTGGGGAGGAGCCGTCGCGGCAGAACCCGGCGGCTGAATCTGAGCAGATCCAACCTGAGGAGCCGCAAATGCCCACAACAGGGAGCAGCCCGCTAAGATCAAACAATTTGCGCGAAGGAAGTGCCGTACCAACCTGCATGTCAGCCGCGAGAATGCCATATACAATAGGATGTCGTTCAGGTCTGGTGAGTTTCCACTACGGTTGGATCAGGCGATGGTTCCGGGTGGTCGGTTCGCCCATGAAGCAGGTCCACTACATGATGCGCCAAGTCGGCGATCACATTGAGTGAGTGAAGGGCGCCTTTCGGTGATCCGGGCAAATTTACAATCAGGCTTCGTTTGCGGACGCCGGCGAGCGCCCGGGACAGAACCGAAAATTTAGTCTGCTCCCGGCCTTCTGCGCGAATGAGTTCAGCGACTCCCGGAAGTTCCCGCTCTAAAACGCGGCGGGTGGCCTCAGGCGTCACATCGCGCAAGGCTACGCCGGTTCCACCGGTCGTCAGAATTAAGTCAGGAGCGTCGCTATCGACCCGGTCGGCGAGAACGGTGGCAATCGCAGTTTCATCATCGCTGATGACAATGCGCTCCGGGACCGTCCAGCCGAGTTCCTCGCATCGCTGCTGGAGTGCGGGGCCGGATAAATCCTGGCGAGTTCCATCGACGACGGAATCGCTGATGGTGACGATAATGACGGAGATCATGTTGATTGACGCCGATACGTGCCGGATTTACCGCCTGTTTTCTCCAATAAGTAGATTTCGCGGATGGTGATGCCTTTATCAAGGGCCTTAGTCATGTCGTAGATTGTTAGCGCGGCAACACTCGCAGCGGTCATCGCTTCCATTTCGACCCCGGTACGCGCCTGAGTGGATGCGGTCGCCGTCACCTCGATGCCGCCGCCGGTCATTTCGCATCTGACATCGACATGAGTCAGCGGGAGTTGATGGCAAAGCGGGATGAGCTCCGAGGTTTTTTTCGCAGCCATAATGCCGGCAATGCGTGCAATTTCCAGCGGATCGCCCTTAGCATTGTGGGGAAGCGCGTGCAAGACGGTCTGCGGGAGAGAAACGAAGGCCCTTGCGACGGCGGTCCGATTGGTGATCTGTTTTTCTGAGACGTCGACCATCGACACGCTTCCCGCAGGGTCGAAATGAGACAGATTTCCACTCACGCTGGGTCCATCATGCCAAGATCGTTCATGCCAGGATCGTCATGGTTTGAGCATGACACGAATGGTATCGCCGATTTCCCAGGTTAGACGGTCGTGATCGGCAACCAGAAAGGCGTTAGCGCGGGCCAAGGCAGGAATATCGCTAGAACCCTGCCAGGAGATATGACGAAGATGTTGCCCATCGGGGGCCAACGAGGCGGGCAAGAAGCGGGTTAAACCGCCTTTGTGACGAAAGGGCGCTTCGAAAGATGCCGAGAGCAGGGGCAGAATCGGTTCGGCCAATCCTCCCAGCAGTTCCAGCACGGGGCGGGCAAAGAGTTCGAAGGTGATCAGGGTTGAGCCAGGGTTACCCGGCAATCCGAAAACGGGCGTACCGCCGCGCCGTCCAAATGCAGTCGGTTGGCCCGGTTGTATGCGGACACGTTCGAAGATGAATTCGACGCCCAGGTGCCGCAAACCGGGTTTCACGAGATCATATTTACCCGCCGAGACTCCACCGGTGACCACCAAAAGATCGTGAGTCAAGCCACGTTCGAGGAGCGGCTGCAGGTCTTCGGCGCGGTCGCGCGCGATCGGGAGGACTGTGGGCACGCCACCGGCTGCGCGCACCAGAGATGCCAGCATGTACGAATTGGAGTTACGAATTTGATGAGGCAGCGGTTGGTCCGCCACTTCCACAATCTCGTCGCCAGTGGCGAGGATAGCGACGGAGGGCCGGCGAAAGACCTGGACTTCGGATTTTCCGGCACTCGCCAGTGCCGCGACGTGGCTGGCATCAAGTCGAGTGCCGGAGGGGATTAAGGTGACGCCTTTTACAGCCTCAGCACCACGGTTATTGATGAACTGTCCTGCTTCGGCAGGTGAGTCGATTTTCACCATCTTACGGCCGCGTTGGTCCTGAAAGACGGCCACGTGCTCAATCATGACGACTGCGTCGGAGCCCCCTGGAACGGGCGCGCCCGTCATGATTTCCGTTGCGGTTCCAGTGGGGGCAGTCTCGCTCCCCAGGTCGCCGGCGCGGACTTCGCCAAGAATTACTAACGCGCCGGGCAGATCGCTCGACCGCACAGCAAATCCATCGCGCAGAGATCTGCGAACGGCAGGGATATCACGATCTGCGAGGAGCGGCTCTGCCAGAATTCGCCCGTGCGCTTCGAAAATTGGCACGGCTTCGCGCCGGCCGGACAGATCGCCGGCCAGTAATGATCGGGTGGTTTCAATCACAATCTGCCGCGCGGCGTCAAACTCGAGCGCCGATCCCTTTTTCGAGCTATCGGCGGCAGATGTACTTATCACGATTTGGATTGTACAATCTATTACCTAGTGCGCGCAAAACGGGCACGGATCAGACCAAGCACCGCTTGGCCCGGCTTGCTAGAGGCGGAACATGACGGAAACTCTTCAGTTCGCGTGCCAACCGGGCTGCTCCAAGTGCTGTGAAGTACGGGGCTTTGTCTATCTGACGGAAGAAGACATGCGGCGCGCGGCTGATTTTGTCAGAATGACGGCTGCGGATTTCGAATCGAAATATATTGTCCGGTTTCGCCGCTTGTTGCGCTTTCGAAAGCCGGTGCGCGGGCAATGCCACTTCCTTGTCGACGGCCGCTGCTCCATTCATCCAGTGAAGCCAACGCAGTGCCGCCTATTTCCTTTTTGGCCGGAGTTGGTCGAGAACGAAGCCGCATGGGAGGAAACGGGACAATCGTGCCCCGGGATCGGCAAGGGCGAGTTGGTTCAAATCGGGACCGCTTGCGAAACGGCGAGCGAAATGAAACGGGCGTACCCGGCTCTGTATGCTCGGCCGAAGTAGGCTCAGAGTTTCCCGGTATTCGGCGTCTATCCCCTTGCTTTCTATTGCTTAGGGCTGCACTAGCGGGCTTGCCGCGCTCCGAGATGCTTATCGACAAGTGTGGGCATTCATTTGCTGAATTAACGGCGAAATGCTTGACGCAGTGTCGCAACAGTTAGAAAAGTACATGGATCTGGTGGCGACGCGCCAAAAACTTGACGCCGCCAACATCGCCAATGCCGATACACCTGGCTATCGGACGCAAGATATCGACTTTCAAGCCGAATTCGAAAACATGCTGCCTGGCGAGAAGCCAAAGATTGTGAACGTACCGAATCTTAAGGTCAAGAACGACGGCAACGATGTGAATATCGATCGCGAATCACGAATGCTGGCGGAAAACGACCTTCGATTCCGCATGGCTGCCAGCCTGCTGAGGACCAGCTTCGCAACGATCAAAATGGCGATCCAAGGAGAAAAGTCCTCATGAGTCTTTTTTCGGCAATTTCTGTCAGCGCCTCCGGCATGGCGGCGCAACGCACGCGCGCAGAGCTTTTGGTCGAAAACATGGCCAATTCTGAAACAACCCACACTGCCGAGGGCGGGCCGTACCGGCGCAAGGACGCCATATTTGAGGCGCAACAGGTGACATCCCCGTTTTCGGCGGAGATGGACTCAGCCATGAACGACGGCACGGCGACGGGCGTAAAAGTGACCGATATTTCCGTCGATCAGACTGCTCCTGATAAACGGTACATGCCGGGCCATCCCGACGCGGACGCGGATGGCTACGTCTCGTTTCCCAAGTTCAATCCGGCAGAAGACATGGTGGATTTGATGGAAGCAAGCCGGAATTATGAGGGCAATGTGTCAGCGATTTCCGCGGTTAAGGACATGATTCAGAAGTCGATTGACCTGTTGTCGGTTTGAACCGGATTAAGGAAGAAGCGGCGGCTGAGAATATTGGCCCCTCGCCTCAACCAACTTAAAGAGTGCCAAGGGCTTGGACGGCCTCTTTGAAAATCTGAAAAAAATTAGAAAAGAGTAGATTTTATGACAATCCCAGTCTCAGCAGTCAACATGGCTGACCCTGCCGCCTTAGCCCCATTGGCAACGCCAGTGTCGCCAGTCTCAAATCCGCAAGGGCCGTCCGTGTTTCAAGACATGTTTTCAAAAGCGGTAAACACGGTCGAAGGCTTCCAAACACAAGCCGGCCAAGCCGTGCAGAATTTGCTGTCGGGCGCCAATGAAGACGTCCATACTCCCATTATCGCCACCCAAAAGGCAGATTTATCTTTTGAGCTTTTCATGCAGGTTCGGAATAAGGTGATTTCCGCGTACTCGACCCTGATGAATATGCAGGTATGATGCGGCGCTCACGAAGCACCAAATTTCCGACCGGGCGAGTACCTAAAGTGCACAGTTCAAAAAATTTTGGACAGCCTACAGGCCGCTGCAGTAAGAAGCCCGTTCAGCGTTTGGGGTTCGACTGAGAATGCGTTGCGTTTTCCCGACATGACAGGTGGGCATGGACCAGTTAAAAAAGCTAATCGGTAGTCTAAGTCTCCGGCAGCAACTGACGATCTCGGCAGCCGTCATCTTAGTTGCATTCGGAATCTTTGGCTTCGTTCACTGGAACCGCGAACGGGATTTCAAGCCCCTTTACTCCAGCTTGTCGGCTGAAGATGCGGGAGCCATCGTTGCGAAACTCCGGGAAAGCGGCATTGAATTCCGGTTGATCGACACAGATGGCACTATTCTGGTGCCTTCTGAAAAAGTGGCTGAGCTACGGCTCCAAATGGCGACGGCAGGAATTCCCAAGAGCGGTCGTATCGGCTACGAGTTATTCGATAAGACAAATCTGGGGAGTACGGACTTTGCGGAGCAGGTGAACTATCACCGGGCGGTTGAAGGCGAGCTGGAGCGCTCCGTAATGGCGATGTCCGGAGTCGACCAGGCTCGCGTTCATATCACCTTCACCAAGGACTCGGTATTTACCGAAAGCCGGCAGCTGGCGAAAGCAAGTGTCATGGTCAAGCTGAAGCGGGGCTACACACTCACGGAGTCTAATGGTGCGGCAATCGCGCAACTGGTCGCAAGCGCAGTTGAGGGACTAACGCCAGACGGCGTTTCTGTGATGGACATGAACGGCAATCTCATGATCCGGCCGAAGAAACCTAATGACGGGACCCAGGCCGACGACGACTTATTGCAGTACAAGGCGAAGTTGGAAAAAGAGACCTTGGGAAAGATCGATTCAGTTCTTGATGCGTTGCTGGGATCGGAGAAATATCGCGCAAGTGTAGACGTGGATTGCGATCTGACAAGCGGCGAACAGAGCGAAGAGACGTACGATCCGAATTCATCCGTGATCACATCGTCGCAACGTACGGAAGAAGGCTCGGTTTCGCGCGATGCGACAAGCGGCGTGCCCGGCACAGCGTCAAACCTTCCCAAACCTGCTGCTCCCCGGCCTTCGACTGCGCCGGGTTTGGCGAAGCGCACCGAAGTCACCGCCTATGAAACCAGCCGCACCGTTCGGCGTTTGCACCTGCCCCAAGGGATAGTGCGACGAATGTCTATTTCCGTGCTGGTCGACCAGGACGTGCGCTGGGAAAAAACCGGAAAGGGATCCGCCGCCCATCTTCAGAGAATTATCGAGCCGCCGTCGGCGGACCGCATGAAATCGATTCAATCGGTGGTGGCCGCAGCCGCGGGGTTCAATGAAAAGCGGGGCGATCAGCTAACCGTCGAAACCCTGGCTTTCGAGTCGACATTGACGGCCGAACCGCCGCCGAACATGCTTCCAAGCACTCCGGCGCCGAATGTTCCGGCGAAGAAGATCTCTCCCACTATGCTGGCAGAGGCCGGCGGGGGCGCTCTTCTCCTGATTGTCTTGACGGTCGCGGCTATGGCACGCGGACGGCGGAAGGCGAAGAACAGCAAGCTCAGTATGCAGGCTCAGTTGGGAGCGCAGAATTCAGGCTCGCCTTCGGATTCGATTCCAAGCGCCGAAAGCGCACAAGGAGAGATCTCCGCAACAGGCGCCTCCACCAAGCAAGATCAATCTGCGAATAAGCTATTCGAGACGCCCGCACCTTTCAAACTGCCGCCGATGTTGACGACTAAGACCGAAATCTTAACCCGCCAGGTAGCCGAAGAGGCTCGTAAGGATCCGGCCGCGCTAGCGCAGGTGGTTCGGACCTGGTTGAGCGAGAGCAAGTAAATCAAAGGAGCCTATGAGCACAGCCGTCCAAACGTCACCGACTCCACCGCCTAGCGTGAATGAGGCCGCCATCAAGCACTTAAGCGGGGTTCAAAAGGCCTCGGTGTTGATGGTCATCCTGGGCGATCAGGTTAGCGCGGAAGTTCTTCGCGAGTTGGACGAGGACGAGGTCCAGCGGATCGGGCGTGAAATCGCAGGTATTCCGAGCATCACCAGCGAAGTCGCCGAGGAGGTTCTGGGCGAGTTCTATCAGATGCTGGTGGCCCAGGAGTATGTACTTAAGGGCGGCATCGAATACGCGCGTAAAATCCTCGTTAACGCTTTCGGCCCCGATCAAGCCCGGAGACTGTTGGATCGGGTCGGCCGCTCGCTCGGGAATGACTCAGCCAGCTTCGATGCTTTACAAAAGGCCGATCCGCAACAGTTGGCGAACTTCATCCACAATGAGCATCCACAGACGATCGCGTTGATACTTTCGCACCTCGGACCCTCGCAAGCCGCAGGGCTGTTGGGTTCATTGCCGCCCCAGATCAGAGCTGATGTTGCAGTGCGCATGGCCAGCCTCGATCAAATATCGCCCGAGATTATCTCGAAAATTGCTAGTATCGTCGGCCAAAAACTGAAGTCGCTGGGCGAGACCAGCCGTGAGGCTTACGGCGGCGTAAGGGCAGTTGCCGAAATGTTCAATCGACTGGATCAGAAGGCCAGCAAGGAAATTTTAGAGGACATCGAGGGAGGCGATCCGGCGCTGGGCGAGACAATTCGTCACCTCATGTTCGTGTTCGAAGATCTGCTGCAAGTGGATGTCGGCGGTATCAGGGAACTACTGGCGCGAATCGATCGCAAAATTCTGACAGTCGCGCTTAAGGGAACAAGTGAAGCGCTTAAGAATCACTTCCTGCAAGTAATGTCGCAACGCGGCGCCGAGATGATACGCGAGGATCTGGAAGCGCTGGGGCCACTCAAGATGAAGGAGGTCGAGGCTGCACAACAGCAGATCATCTCCTCGGTTCGTTTGCTCGAATCCGAAGGGGTAATCAACCTGAAGGGATCGTCCGGCGACCAATATGTTAGCTAAGATTCTGTCTAAAGGCGGCGAAAAGGTCCCGCAGACCGTACATTGGCTGCCGGTAGATGGAGCGGTCCCGGCCGGCGTCGGCGAATTTTGCACGCCCGTTGAAACTCAGCTGGCTCAAACCGAGACCCTCGACCTGCGCCGGGAGATCGAGGGATTGCGGGCCGAGCTGGCAAACACCCGCGCAGAAGCGGAGCGGCGCGTTCACGAAGCATTGGTCAATGGGAAACGCGAGGGTGAGATGACCACTCGCCAAGCGCTCGAACCGCAGTTGACCGCTGAAGTTTCAAAGCTCCGCGACCTCTTTCGCGAAGTATTTGCGGCGGGCACAAAACTGCGGGCTCATGCCGAAGAAGATTTGGTTCGTTTGGCAATCGCGATCTCCCGAAGAATTTTGCACCGGGAAGTGACGGTGGACGTCGACGCAATCGTCGGATTGGTGAAGGCAGCCTTCCAGCGGCTGGATCAACGGGAAGTACATCAGGTAAGGACAGATCCGGACAGTCTCAACACTGTCAAAGAGGTACTCCGGCAACTGGGAGCCCCCGCAGCCCTCAAAGTCTCCGCCGACGCATCGCTACGCCGGGGGTCCTTGGTCATTGAAACGTCGCGCGGCACTCTCGATGCATCCATCGATACGCAGCTTCAGGAAATCCAGCGGGGCTTTATCGACGTCGTGAACGAAGGTTAGGGGATCAAGACCTCTATGGAAAACCTCAATTTCAGGCCCTATTTTCAAGCTCTCGACCGCATGGATCCATTCCTCCTTTCCGGCGAAGTGACCGAAATGGTCGGTTTGCTGATCGAATCTCGCGGGCCATCCGTGGCGTTGGGCGATTTCTGCGAAGTGCAAACGTCTGGCGGCCGGCGGTTAAGGACACAGGTAATCGGGTTTCGAAATGGAAAGGTGCTCTCAATGCCGCTCGAAGAGACCGACGGCATCCAGCTCGGCGATCGCATTGTTGCCCGCACCAGCGACGCCCGTGTTCATGTCGGGCCCCAGCTTCTGGGTCGCGTAATCGATGGATTCGGCCGGCCAATAGATGGCAAAGGGCCCATCTCCGGGGCGATCCAATACGACCTCATGGCAAAGCCTCCGGGGCCGCTCGAGCGCGAGAACATTGAAGATCGGCTGGTTACGGGTATTCGTGCGATTGATAGCTTGCTTCCCTGCGGCAAAGGTCAAAGAATTGGAATTTTTGGGGGCAGCGGCGTTGGAAAAAGCACGTTGCTCGGAACGATGGCGCGGCACAGTTCTGCCGATGTAAACGTAATCGCTCTGATCGGAGAACGAAATCGCGAGGTCCGCGAGTTTCTGGAACACGAACTGAGCCCGGAGGGTCTGGCGCGCTCGGTGATCATCGTTTCTACTTCCGATCGGCCAGCGCCGCTGCGGATACGAGCGGGATTTGTAGGCGTTGCCGTCGCCGAATATTTCCGCGATCAGGGCAAGAGTGTTTTGCTCGTGATGGATTCGGTCACACGCTTAGCGATGGCTCAACGCGAGATTGGGCTAGCCGCGGGAGAGCCGCCGAGTCAAAAGGGTTATACGCCCTCCGTCTTTGCGCTCTTGCCGAAGATATTTGAACGTGCCGGCCGCTTCCAAAAGGGCTCGATAACCGGATTTTTCACGGTGCTGGTTGAGGGTGACGACTTCAATGAGCCGATCTGCGATGCCGTCCGAGCGATCTTAGATGGCCATATTCAACTCTCCAGAGCTCTGGGGTCGGCAGGTCACTATCCGGCGATCGACATTCTCCATTCGGTAAGCCGGTTAGCCTCGCGGATCGCCACAAAAGAGGAGCGCGAGTCAGCACGGCGTATTCGCGAGGCTCTGGCTCTGCTCGATCGGTCCCAAGATCTCATCAATTTAGGCGCCTATGCATCGGGCGCAAACTCCCGGCTGGATGTAGCCATACGCTTCCGCACTGAAATCGACAAGTTTTTGCGTCAAGACGCCGGATCGAACGCCGTAATCGAACAGACTCTCCACGAATTGAAGGAATTGGCGGCTGGCATCGGGGTTTAACCCGGTCGCGGCCGCGAACTCCAGGGCATGAAACAGTTTGAATTCCGGTTACAGCGAGTGCTGGAACTCCGATCGCAACAAGCAGATCTTGAGCGGGCGCGCTTGCAAGGCCTGGTCAGCGGGCGAGCACGCCTCGCCAGAGACCGGGAGAACTTTGCTCAGCTACGGTCTCGTTCCGCGAGCGAAGTGCGGAGTTCCGCTTCCATTTTCGGCAGCGATTTAGCGGCTCTTGCATCCTTCGACCGTCATCTGCAGAAGCGTAGGCTGATCGTCGACAAACAACTGGCGATGCTCGACCAACAAATCGCGATTCAGACAAAAGCGCTGCGCGAGGCGGAGCGCAAAGAGAAGCTGCTCGAGAAGTTGAAGCAACGTAGGCTTGGAGATTGGACGCTCGAGAGTAACAAAGAACTCGAAGCAGCGGCCGCAGAGTCCTACCTGGCGCGCTTTCTCAATGCCCGCCGCGTTTTGGAACGCAACGAGACCGACACGAGTGCCGTTGAACAGTAAGAGGCTGAACAGTAAGAAGCTTGTAAAGCCCGGGCCGATGCGGTATGTCTAGACTTTGCCCCTTCCGCTGAGAATGCGCTTGTAGGTGGCAGATAGTGAAGCGTTTCCTCTTCCGTGAATGCTGATTCTTGCCTCCGCTTCTCCTCGACGTCACGATTTATTACTGGCGGCAGGCATCGATCATCGGGTCCAACCGGCAAACGTTCCCGAACGGCTAACTGACGGCGAGGATGCGAGATCTTTTGTTCGGAGGCTCGCCCGTGCGAAGGCTCACGCCATAGACCTTGCTCAGGACGATGTCGCGCTAGGAGCTGACACGGTCGTTTGTGTTAACGATTTGATCCTTGGCAAGCCCAGAGATTCTGCGGACGCGATCCGCATGCTCGGTCTGCTCGCTGGCCGGGATCACGAAGTGCTGACGGCGGTTTGCCTCCGGTCAGCAAAGCGGGCGATAGTCGATGTTGCGGCGACCAGGGTTTCCTTTCTGGCTATATCGGAACGGGAAATTAAAGAATACGTAAAGTCAGGCGAGCCGGTTGACAAGGCCGGCGCCTACGCGATTCAGGGT
>JBARMQ010000166.1:0-7454 GCA_049802535.1 Bryobacteraceae bacterium
CCGCATGTTTGGTGCAGCAACTGATAAACGCGGCGGTTCAGAGCTCTCAGTATCTCATCAGCGGCGGCTGGAATGGGTTCATTTGCGGTGAAGCCAGGCAGTAATTGCGGCAGAGAACTGCGCCGGGCGAGCCACAACATTGATTGAAGCGCATAGAGATGTTCAAGAAAATCCTCTATGTTGATGTCCTTCTCTGAAACGCGGAACCGATACGCAGCCGAACAGCGGATTTCTGCTGCCACGCGGCCCTCCGATGTGCCGTCACAGAGCTTTTCAGTCAGATTGCCGCTCATCGGCATGCCAAGAGGCGCAGAAGCACCGGCGCCGAGCACAAAAATCACGTCGGACGCACCGCGCTCTCCCTTCACGTTTACAAGCATATCCTTCCGTAAGAGTGCTTTTAGGTTGGCACTATCGTGTAATTCTTCGATCGCCTTCGCACTCCTTAGCAGTGCTGTCATTCTCGCGCAGGATGCAGGCGTTCCTCCCACTCCGCCAACCGCCGCCCAAATGGTGTCGAATCGCGTTTCGCGCTTAACCTCGCTCCTGTCGCTCAACAGCTCGCAACAAGCGTCGGCCACCACCATCTTCACCACTGAGGAAACCGCCCTCTCCAGCGTGCGGGCAAATATGATGACTGCCCGAACCGCGCTTCAGACTGCCGTGGAAGCCAACGATGCGGCGGGTATTGCTTCTGCGGCGACCCAGATCGGAACACTTACGACGCAAGAAGTACAAACGCGCGCTACTGCCGACGCAGCGTTTTATGCGCTCCTGACAAGTACTGACCAGCAAGCGAAATTTAGGCAAGTGGAAGGTCCGGCTCGCGGCTTCGGACCTCCCGCTGGCAACCGTGGACCTCCGCCGCCCGATCAAAATTGAAAGGATCACGCTTTTCCCGGTCACAGCTCTAGAAAATAATTTCATCTCGTTCGGTATCAGTAGCTTACAGGTCCTCCGGCCACTTGCCTCGATCCGATTTTTGCCTCCCGCATGCTACTTTCATGCAGGCCTGAAACGCCGGAGCACCCACTCCGTCGCTTCGGGCCATTTTATTCTCGGAGACTATTTTGCCCATGTCCACCCGTGCCATTCGTCGCGCCGCCGAGCGCCAAGCCCTCAAAGACGCCCGTCTCACTGCCAATCAAGCCAACGCCCAACTGTCTACCGGTCCCAAGACTCCCGAAGGGAAAGCGAAGTCATGCCTTAACGCCGTCAAAACCGGCCTGACCGGCCGCACCGTCCTGCTTCCAACCGACGATGTGGAGGTCTACCAGAAGCACGTTCAAGTATTCATCGACGAATATCAACCCGTCGGTCCGCGTGAATCTGAGCTCGTCCAAGCCCTTGCCGATCACTCCTGGCGCATCAACCGCATCTTCGTGCTCGAACACGCGCTATACGCCCACGGCTTCGAGGAATTCTCTTCTCAATTTGCCGATCGTGGCGAACTGCAAGCCAGCTTCACGCAGATGCATACGTTCCTGCACTACGAAAAGCAGTTCCGCAATCTTCAAACCCAGGAAATGCGCCTTCGCCGCAACCGCGAGAAAGACACCGCCGAACTGCACCGCATGCAATCCGAACGTCTCGAAAAAGAACGCCTCCGAACGAAGCAATCAGCAGCCAAGCCATCAACGATTGGGTTCGAATTTTCAGAGCCCGAATTCGAATGGGTCGACCAAGCGGATCTAGCAGCCCAAATCGCCCCCCGCCACCCCGCGTTGAGCGCGGCAGAACCGCGAGCGTGAGCGAGTCGGACGATTTGGCTTCGTTTTTTCATCCGCCAGCCGTCGAACGGTTGCCACTCCGCGGTCCGCTGTTGTTCTAACACCCTCTACCCGGTTATAATTTCCAACAACCGGAGGCCACCTTGTATTTACCTAAGGCTGGGCGGCAACGTTGGGGCGTTGCTTGTGTTTTTCTGCTCTTTTCCACCGCCTGCTACGCCGTGGAGTTTAGGCCTGTCAGCGCCAGCGAACTCGCCCTCAAAGAATCTCGCATCGAAAAGAATGCCGATGCCGAAGTCCTCGAATGGGACGTACGCATCACGGATACTCTCGTGAATCATGAATATGAGCATCACGCGGTGGAACAGTATCTTCGCGTCAAAATCTTCACCGACAAGGGCAAAGACGAGCGTGGCGTCGTCAAAATTGAATACCTGGATAAAGAAGGTATTGGCGACATCGCGGGACGTACCATCGCCCCGGATGGAACCATCACGGAAATGTCTCGCGACGCCGTTTTCGACAAAATCGTGGTGAAGACGGGCGGCTTTAAGGTAAAGGAACGCTCGTTTGCCTTACCGAATGTCACCCCGGGCGCCATCATCGAATATCATTGGAACCAATTTCGGGACGAGGGTTTAGAGCGATATCTCCCACTTTCGCTCCAACTCGATGTGCCCGTGGATCAGGTGACCTATCATGTGAAGCCGGTGAACGATCCGATGCTCTTTCACTACCACATGCGATCGATGCCTATCAATTGCCAGGTCGGCGAATTCAAGCCGGAAGGCAATGGCTACTTCATTACCACCGCTCGAAACATCCCTGCCTTTAGGCCTGAGCCGCAGATGCCGCCACAGGACTTCGTAAAACAGTGGATTTTGGTTTACTACGATGAGGACGACCGCAATCCGGACGGCTACTGGAACTCCATCGGCCGCCAGTTTTATCAGGAATATAAGAAGAAGTTGAAAGTCAACGGCGACGTTAAGCAGATCGCCGAAACGGCAATGGCCGGCGCGAAGACGGACGACGAGAAAGTCGAGAAACTCTTACTCTACTGTCGCCATAATCTCAAGGATATTCATGGCGATGAAATTACGACTCAGGAAAAAGACAAATTAAAGCTCAACTTCACGACGGCTGATACCCTGCGAAGCGGCAAAGGCACTGCGGACGACATTCAATTTGCCTTCGCCGCGCTGGCAACGGCCGCCGGATTCGACGCGCGGCCCGCGTATTTGCCAGACCGCAGCGAATTTCTATTCAATAAGAAGTTTCAGACCCTCTATTTCATGCGGGCTCACGACATTGCGGTCCAGATAGACGGCAAGTGGAAGTTCTATGACGTATCCAGTCACAACCTGCCCGCGGGCGTCCTGCGATGGCAGCAGCAGGGCGTTGAGGCGTTGATCACCGATCCAAAAAACCCCACATTCGTAGTTACCCCGATCACTTCGCCGGCCGATTCGCGGACCGCGCGCATCGCCAGCATGAAGCTGAGTCCTGATGGAACGCTCGAAGGAGACGTGCGCGTGATCTTGTCTGGACTCCCCGCATACAACTGGCGCGAACGTCTCGGCTCAGCCGCTGACGGCGAACGCGAAGAGCATCTAAAGGACGGTCTCAAACGCCGTTTTGCTGATTTTGATCTCAGCGCCGCCACCTTTCGTGCTGGAGAGAATGTGGCCGACCCGGTCGGCTATCGCTACCACGTCAAGGTAAATAACTATGCCCAGAGGACCGGCAAGCGCCTGTTCCTGACTCCAGCATTCTTTGAAGTGGGTATCGGTCCACGCTTCCCGGAGAGTAAGAGGCAATTCGGCATTTATTTCGATTATCCGTGGACGGAGACCGACATCCTCGATATTCAATTGCCGCCGGGATACGAATTGGATCATGCGGATGCCCCTAGGCCCGTTAACTTCGCGCCGGCCGGCAGTTACAAAGTCTCCATGTCCATCTCTAAGGAGAACGTCCTGCACTATCAGCGAGACTTTGTCTTCGGCAATAGCAATACCATCCTGGTAACTGTCGAAAACTACGCACTCCTCAAGAAGATTTTTGATGCTATCCACGATGGCGACGGACACATGCTCACCCTGAAAGCCAAGCCCGCCGCGGAAGGGACGAATTAACATGCGCCTTCGTGTGATCCTGAGCGGCGCGCTGCTTCTCTGGCCCGTTTTGTGTGCAGCAAGCACCGAGGCGCCTTCCTGGGTGCAAGAGATCGCATCACGCGCTGTGCCGAAGTTCGAAGCCAAAGTGCCCGTAGTCGCTCTGCTGAATGAGCAACACGTGACCGTAGACGCGGCCGGCAGAGTGACCACCGATTACCGGGAAGCGATCAAGATACTGACGCGTGAGGGTCGGAACAAGGGTGAAGCGGCGATTCCTTATCTTGCGGCGAGCGATAAGGTGCGCGATGTGCACGCGTGGCTCGTGGCGCCAAACGGCTTTGTCAAAACTTACACCCCGAAAGATGGCATCTTCGATGTCGGCGCTGTCGACGAGTCGCTTTACGACGAAATTCGCTTCCGGTCCAGCCGGGCCGACAACCCCGAAATTGGGTCCGTTTTTGTATTCGAAGGCCGCCTCGAAAGCAAACCGTTCCTATCGCAGGAATCGTTCGAGTTTCAAGATCGCGCCTTTCCCGCCCTCGAGTCCCGCTTCGTTCTGAGCTTACCTGCCGGATGGATCGCCAAGGGAGTAGTTTTTAATCACGACCCGGTGGCTCCAGTGGTGGATGGATCTACTTACACCTGGGAGTTGAAGGATCTTCCCTTTCGCGAACGCGAACCGGCCGGCCCCTCAATCTATGGGGCTATGCCGCGTCTGGCCGTCGATTATACGCCGCCACCTGGCGTGACATCGCCTGCGCCGTGCTTCCGGAATTGGCAGGATGCCTCGCGTTATCTGACAGACCTAAGTGCCGGGCAGGACGATCCTTCGGACGACCTGGCGGCAAAAGCGAAGGAATTGACGGCGTCGAAAACGACCGAATACGAAAAGATTCAAGCCATCGGCCATTACGTACAAAAGGTCAAGTATGTCTCCATCCAAATGAACCTGGCCAAAGGCGGAGGATACAGGCCGCACACGGCCGAGTCTGTTTTCGCAAAACAATACGGCGATTGTAAAGACAAGGCTAACTTGATGCGCGCTATGTTGCGTTCCGTCGGCATTCCTTCTTACTTAGTGGTGATCTATGCCGGCGATCGAACCGTGGTGCAGGAAGCGTGGCCGTCGCCCGAGCAGTTCAATCACGCCATCATCGGCGTACATGTCGGCGATGCCGTCCAGGCGCCCACTGTTCTGGATGCTCCGGGCGTTGGACGGCTGCTGATCTTTGATCCAACCAATGACCAAACGCCTGTCGGTGACCTGCCGTTTTACTTGCAAGGCAGTCTTGCCTTGCTTGAGGCCGGAGACAAAGGAAGCCTACTGCGAATGCCCGTGATGCCGCCGGATGCCAGCGCCGCCAACGTTTCAGTCGACGCGGCACTTTCGAACACGGGGCAACTAACCGCCAAGGTAGAACAGAATAATACCGGCCAGTCTGCCGTTCGTGAACGCGCAACCTTGTCCGAGCTGAAACCAGAGGATCGTCAGAAACGCATTGAGCGTTGGGTCAGCGAAACCGCTGAAGGCGCGGCCATCGCGAACGTGAAGGAGGATGACGATTTCGGGCAAAACCACTTTCACCTCCATCTGGAACTCTCGGCGGCAACTTATGGCCAGCTCATGCAGGGCCGGCTCTTGGTTTTCAACCCAGCCGTGATTGGCCGCCAGTCGCGCCTGTACCTCCGCGAAGAAACCAGGCGGGAGCCTTTGATCCTAAATGCGGAAAGTTATCACAAAAGCGTTCGCATCCGCCTGCCGGAGGGCTTCACGGTGGACGAGATGCCGGATTGCGGTAAGTTGGCGACCTCATTCGCCAGCTTCGCCTGCTCCGTCAAGCAGGAGCCGGGAGCCGTTGTGCTCACGCAAGATCTATCGACGCAGGCAGTGACCATTCCACCCGAAGAGTATATAAAGGCGCGCAAATTCTTCAATGCCATCGCCGGTTTTGAAGAACAGCCGATCGTTCTGGTCAAGAATTAAGGAATGACCAAGCATGACAAAACGCTCTTGAACCGCCCGCGTATCTCCTGGTTCACGAGCGTACCGCCCGTCGCGCTCCTCTGTGCCGCCGGTATTTTGTTTGCCACTCATGGCTTTGCAGAGAATCGCAAGCAACAGGGGGTTGAAGATTGGCCGAACTTAGGCCGCTTCCGAGCCGAGAACGCCAAGTTGCCCCCACCGGCTGCAAATGAAAAGCGCATCGTGTTTATGGGCGATTCCATCACTGACTTTTGGGGCCGTACTGTCGGCAAATTTTTTCCGGGCAAGCCGTACATCAACCGCGGCATCAGCGGCCAGACCACTCCGCAAATGCTGATCCGCTTCCGCTATGATGTCATTGATCTTAAGCCCAGAGCCGTCGTCATTCTCGCTGGCACGAACGACCTTGCCGGCAATACCGGTCCCGAGCCAATCGAGGAAATCGAAGGCAACTTGGCCTCTATGGCGGAACTCGCCGAAACCCATGGCATCCGCGTCATTCTGGCTTCCCTGACGCCGGTCTGCGATCTCGGCAAACAGATGCAGACAGAGCGCCGGCCGCCGGCCAAAATCGTTGCGCTGAACCAATGGATACGCGACTTCTGCGCCCGGAACGGATCCCTCTACTTGGACTATTACTCGGCCATGATCAACGACAAGGCAATGTTGAAATCGGAGCTGACCGCTGACGGCCTGCATCCGAACGAAGCCGGGTACAACGTCATGGCGCCCCTAGCGGAGGAGGCCATTGCGGAGGCCTTAGGGCAGTCGCCGCCAGCTCCTCCCGCCGCCACCAAGTAAGAAAATAGGTCGGGGCCGGCGCATCGTACCGGTCGCGTTAAGACGACCGCATCGTTAAACTCCAAGTCAGAGGCCTAATGGACATTCGGCAGATCGAAATCTTCCTCGCTGTCATGGAATACGGCAGCGTCACACGAGCGGCCGAACATGTCTACCTCTCGCCAGGCGCCGTCAGCCTTCAACTTCAGCACCTCGCCATGGAATTGCACGCGGAGCTTTTTATCCGGTCGGGCAAGTGCTTTTTGCCCACGCCTGCCGCTCATCGTTTGGCCGAGCTTGCCCGGACCGTCGTCCGCCAGGTGCGCGCCATCGAGCAAGAATTTGCAAACGATCCTGCTTTGGACGTCCGTCCATTTCATCTGGCAACCGGAGCGACGACGCTGATTCATCGCCTCGGACGACCGCTTCGCCTGCTACGCCGGCAATATCCACATGCGCGGATACAAGTCACCGTATCGCCTACCGAAGAGATGGTCGCTGGGCTGCTTGATCGGCGTTTTGACCTAGCTGTGATTTCTTTGCCATTCCAAGAGCCAAATCTCGACCTTCTCCCATTGTTCGAAGAAGAACTATTGATTATTCGCCCCTCTTCGAAGCCGATCCGTAGCGCAAAAATTCGAGACATATCGCAGGAAGAACTTGCTTCCGCAGGCTTTCTGTTTTATCCAAGGCGCAGCAATATGCGCACCATCATCGAAGCCTTCTTCCGCGATTTGGGACTTGCGCCGCAAGTCATTATGGAAGCCGACGACACCGAAGTCATCAAGAAGCTTGTCGAGACCGGCTTCGGCTACAGCATCCTACCGGAATCGGCGCTTC
>JBARMQ010000167.1:0-2027 GCA_049802535.1 Bryobacteraceae bacterium
ACGCTCGCATTGGCCGTCGCTTGCCTCCCAGCGTGGCCTGATGTGCCGGTGGCGCTGCGCTACGAGTAATTAACTTTCGCCGCGCGCGAAAATGACTGAGTGACTGACTCTTCTTCATACCCGAAACTCATCTTTGGCATCTATCCTGGCGGAGCGGCAGGCGGCGATTCCGGGCTGCTGACGGGTCCTCCTGATGATTCCCGGCAAGTAGTTGATTGTGTCGATGAACTGCAGGGGTCTGTGCAGCCCTTTATCGTTCGCTGCTACGACAGTTTTCAAGACCCTGGAAGTCCACTGCACAACGCCGCCAGCGCGCCGGAAAACTATTCTCAATATGCGATTGCTGGCTCGAGACCGCTCGACTTGGTTCTTCAGTTTCGTTCGGCATCTGGCGACGTTCCCGGATACTTGAACTTCATACACGAGAAGCTGACACAGCTTCATCGGCATCTCTATTCCGTTCAAATTACCGAGGAGCCGAATTTTGTGGATGGACCAAACGTAATCGACGGCCCATATCCCAACGTCAAACAAGCCGTTGTTGAAGGTGTAATCGCGGCCAAAGAGACACTCCGCGCACTCGGGCACTCTGATATTAAAGTAGGCTTCAACACGACGCCAACGTTCGGCAAGTCAGCGGATTTTTGGAGCAATCTGAAAGACTTGGCGGACCCTCGTTTTTTCCAAGCTCTCGACTACGTAGGCATCGACTTTTTCCCTGACGTTTTCCGGCCCGTTGCTCCTGACGGCCAACCGGGCGACCTGGTTGCAGCGAGCACCGGTGTTCTCGAGACATTGCGTAATGTTTGGCTGCCAGCGGCGAACATATCCGACCAGGTGCCAATTCACATCACGGAACATGGATGGCCCACCGGCGCAACACGCTCGGAACAGCGGCAAGCGGAAGTGCTGGACACAATGATTCGGACGGCCGACGGTTTGCGTGCGCGGCTAAATATTCACCGGTATATGGTTTTTGCTCTGCGCGATGTCGATCATCCGAGCGGACGCGAGGACGACAGCCTCTTTCGCTTCTTCGGTATCACCGCGGCCGATTATCGTCGAAAACCGGCATTTGCGACTTTTCGTGAGGCGATTCGGGAGTTCAGTTCGCCGGCGTAAGGCTTACGCCGTTGATGGCGTTCGTATAATCACCTCATGCCTGGGCCTACTAACGAGCCGTACCGAAGGCTGCCAGCCTATCGCGAGGAATCGTTTCTTCGCAGCCCTGACTCCCGCCCGTTGCGGATTTTGTCGGAATATCTTTGGCCGCTGTCGCACTTCCAGGAAGAGAAAGTCCAAGACACAATAGTGTTTTTTGGATCGGCGCGCATCTCCGAAAATAGCCGCTTAGCGCGTTATTACCACGAAGCGCGTGAACTCGCACGGCTTGTCACAGAGTGGGCAATCGAAATTTCGCAAGATCCCGATCGCCCTTCTCCCACTCGACGATTTGTTGTGTGTTCGGGCGGCGGACCCGGCATTATGGAAGCGGCGAATCGCGGCGCGGAGGATGCGGGCGGCCTGTCGATCGGCCTCAACATCGGGCTTCCCTTTGAGCAGCGGCCCAACCTGTACATCACGCCTGAGCTCTCATTCGAATTTCATTACTTCTTCATGCGCAAGTTCTGGTTTGCATATCTGGCGAAGGCTTTGGTGGTGTTTCCGGGCGGATTCGGAACGCTCGATGAATTGTCAGAAATCCTGACTCTTGCGCAAACCAAGAAATTGGAGAGCAAAATCTCGATCGTGCTATATGGATCCGAATTTTGGAACGAAATCCTGAACTTCCCCGCGATGGTGCGTCACGGCGTCATCTCGGAACGCGATCTTGAGTTGTTTAAATTTGCCGACGATCCAGAGTCGGCGCTGCGGATTCTCAAGGAGGATCTGACGAGGCATTATCTCGCGCCGGGAGCGCAAACGCCGCCCCTGGAAGAAACGCCGGACATTGCGAAGACACGTACGCTTGAGTCCTAAGAGCTTCGAACAAGGACCGAGAACTTCGGTATCGAGGCTGCGAGGAG
>JBARMQ010000168.1:0-7401 GCA_049802535.1 Bryobacteraceae bacterium
AAATTCCTGTGCCGCCCGTAGTTGTCTCGAACCCTGCTCCGACGCCCTCCGCCAGCGAGTGTTCGCTGCGGATTCTTGTTGCAGAAGACAACCTCGTCAATCAGCGGTTGGCGCTACGGTTGCTCGAAAAGAAGGGCCATCGCGTCACGGTTGCGAACAATGGCCGTGAGGCGCTGGAGAAACTGAAGCAGGCTAACTGGGAGTTCGATGCGATATTAATGGACGTCCAGATGCCCGAAGTGGATGGTCTCGAAGCAACTCAGGAGATTCGAAAACTCGAGTTAATCAGTAACAGGCACATGCCCATAATTGCGTTGACCGCGCACGCCATGGAACGCGACAAAGAGCGCTGCCTCGCCGCTGGCATGGACCGGCACTTGACCAAGCCGATACAAGTCGATCTATTGCTGTCGGTTCTCCGCGAAATTGCCACGGGCGCATTCAATACCGTCAGCGTCACCTAACCTGCGGTTCAATTCTCCAACTGGCTCATAACCGATTCAACCACGTGCCGCGCGCTCAACGGGAAGCCGCCATACACCAGCACCGACCGCAGCCGATCCTTAGGCACGCACGTTTCAAGCGTCAAGAGCGAGCGCAATTGTGCATCGCGATTCTGCTCCACGATGTAGCAAACGTTGTGCTCATAGAGGAATGCCTGAATACTCGGATGAAACGGGAATCCACGAACGCGCAAGTAATCCGCTGCGATGTTACGCTCCGCCAGCAGGTCGACCGCTTCAGCTACCGCGGGATCGCATCCGCCCAATGCGACGATGCCAAATCGGGCGTTCGGACGCCGGTGAATTTGGGGTAACGGCACGAATTCAGCGGCCGCTTTGTGCTTTGCCGCGAGCCGGTCGATCACCTCCTGATACTCGCTCGGAATTTCCGTGTACCCGCCGTATTTGTTATGGCCCGACCCTCGCGTCACGTATGCGCCGGCCGGATGAACGCCAGGCAATGTGCGGGCGGCAACATGCAGATCGTCCTCATTCGCATAGCGCCGAAATTTGGGAGCATTCTCCAAGTCCTCAGCACTCAATACGCGTCCCCGGTCGGGGCGGTAGTTGTCATCCCAATGAAGCCTCGGCACGACCCAATCATTCATGCCAATGTCCAGGTCGGAAAGCATAATGACAGGCGTTTGAAAGCGTTCCGCAAGATCGAACGACTTGACTGCGAACTCGAAGCACTCAGCCGGATTGGCCGGAAATAAAAGGATATGCTTCGTGTCGCCATGCGACGCATAGGCGCACGATAATAAGTCACCCTGCTGCGTCCGTGTCGGCATGCCGGTGGAGGGTCCAACACGCTGTACGTCAATCACGACTGCCGGAATCTCGGAGTAATACGCGAGTCCCAGCAGCTCATTCATCAGCGAAATCCCCGGGCCGGCAGTCGATGTGAAGGCCCGTGCACCGTTCCACGAAGCGCCGATCACCATGCCGATGGCCGCAAGTTCATCTTCAGCCTGAATGATTAGACAACTGTTCTCGCCGGTCTTCGGATCGCGCCGGTACTGCTCGCAAAAATGTTTGAAGGCATCCATCACCGAAGTTGCCGGCGTAATCGGATACCATGCCGCCACCGTTGCGCCGGCATACACGCATCCCAACGCCGCCGCCGTGTTGCCGTCGATTAGGATCTTGTCCCGGTTGGCGTCCATCTTCTCCAGATGGAATGGCAGCGGACAGCTAAAGTGCTCCTTCGCATAGTCGTGTCCAAGACGCAAAGCCAGCCGATTCGATTCTCTTAGCGAGGCCTTAGCTGCGAAGCGTTCCGCCAGCAGCTCCTCCACAATCGGCATATCAATGTTCAGCAAAGCGATCATCGAGCCGGCATACGCGATGTTCTTCATCAGAATCCGCTCTCGCGGGTCTTTAAAATTCGCATTGCAAAGCTGAGCCAGCGGCACTGGTAGAAAATTGATATCCTCTCGCCACAGCGCCCGGTCCAGCGGCCACGTCGAATCGTAAAGCAAGCAGCCGCCTGTCGAAACTTCGGCAATGTCGCGCTCATACGTTTGCGAATTCATCGCAACCATCAGGTCGTAATCAAGCGCGCGAGCGGCATAGCCGTCCTTATTTACGCGGATTTCGTACCAGGTGGGCAGCCCCTGGATATTCGACGGAAACAGGTTCTTGCCACAGACCGGAATGCCCATCCGGAAGATCGCCTGCATCAGGAGGCCGTTGGCGCTGGCCGATCCAGTGCCGTTCACATTCGCCAGCTTAACGGCGAAGTCGTTTATGCGTGTACGCAAGTCTTTGTCGAAGCCTTTCCTGCGTATGGGATTACAAGTTCAAACTTCTGCATGTCCCAAGCGGCAGTGGGGCAGCGCTCGGCGCAAAGGCCGCAATGCACACAGACATCCTCGTCCTTTACCATCAGGCGTCCGGTGTGCGGAAGCGGCGCGGAAGCATAAAGGGATTGATCGAGATTCATGGCCGGCGCCGAAAGCCTCATCCGCAAGTCGAGTTCCTCGCCGGCGCGCGCAATCGTCAGGCACTGCACCGGACATATGTCGATGCACGCGTCGCATTCGATGCACCGCGGCGCAGCAAATGCCGTCTCCACGTCGCAATTCAAGCAGCGTTCCACTTCGCGCGCCGTCTGCTCCGCCGTAAAGCCGAGTTCCACTTCGATGTTTAGCTTTTCAAAACGCTCGACTAGATCCACATGGCGCATCTTCTGTCGAGCCGCCGGATTGTAGTCGTTGTGATAGCTCCATTCGCTGATACCCATCTTCGTGCTGCTCAAATTCATGCCGAAGGGCAGCCGCTCGCTGACCGGAACGCGGTTGCAATAATGGTCGATCGAAACCGCCGATTGGTGCCCGTGCTCAACTGCCCAAATGATGTTCTTCGGGCCGAAAGCAGCATCGCCGCCAAAAAACACGCCGGGCCTCGTCGATTCAAAGGTGTTTTGATCGACCACCGGCACGTCCCATTTATCAAACTCAATCCCAAGATCCCGTTCAATCCAGGGGAACGCGTTCTCTTGCCCGATGGCCAGAATGACGTCGTCTGCCGGATAGAAGACCGTCTCGATCGTCTCCGATCGCTTGCCCTGCCCGTCCCACTGCAACTTTTCAAAGATCATGCCCTTCAGCTTTCCGTCTTCGACGACGAAGCTTTGCGGCGCATGATTGATCACGATGTCAACGCCTTCCTCCTCGGAGTCCTCTAGTTCCCAAGGCGACGCTTTGAAATATTGACGGGGCCTCCGCGCCATCACTTTAATATCTTTGCCGCCGAGCCGACGCGAGGACCGGCAGCAATCCATCGCCGTGTTTCCCACCCCAATGATCAGTACCCGTTCGCCAACCGCGTCAATATGCCCGAATGCAATGGATTCCAGCCAATCGATACCAATGTGAATATTTGGCGCCGTCTGACGCCCAGGGATATCCAGGTTCTTGCCCCGCGGGGCGCCGCTGCCGACAAAGACTGCGTCAAAACCTCCAGCCAACAACTCGCGCATGCTGCCGATAGGCGTGCTGTAGCGAATTTCGGCGCCCATGCCGGTTATGTAGCCGATCTCTTCATCGATCACCGCGCCCGGTAAGCGGAACGCGGGAATATTCGATCGCATCAGTCCACCGGGCTGATCCTGCTTCTCAAAGATGACGACCTCATATCCCAACGGCAACAGATCGTTGGCTACTGTGAGGGAAGCGGGACCCGCCCCAACACACGCGATGCGTTTGCCATTCTTCTTCGCGGGTATTTTCGGCAGAAGATCCGAAATATCATCGCGGAGATCGGCCGCAACGCGCTTCAGGCGGCAAATTGCTACCGGTTTTCCATCCACGCGGCCGCGCCGGCAGGCAGGCTCACAAGGGCGGTCGCATGTACGGCCCAAGATCGCTGGAAACACATTCGATTCACGGTTCAGCATGTATGCGTCCGTGTAACGGCCCTGCGCAATCAGCCGAATGTATTCAGGTACGTTGGTGTGAGCTGGGCAGGCCCACTGGCAATCCACGACTTTGTGGAAGTAATCAGGGTTCTGAACGTCAGTGGGGTTCACTTTGTTCCTGTTTGACCAAAGCGGGGGTCAATTTAAATTGTGCCGCCATTATACACCGCTCTTTATTCCACCAAGACCAGATGGTAATTCTTCTTCCCGGTCCGCAACAGCAGCGCATTAGGCCACTTCAGGTCATCGCTCGATACAGTTTTCCGCGCATTCGTCTGGCGTTCGTTGTTGAGGTAGACGCCGCCGCCTTCAATCGCCTTTCGCGCCGCGCCCTTGCTCTCCGATAGCTTCGTCCGCGTCAGTAATTCCACAAGCTCTACGCCTTTCGAGAGTTCCTCCCGGCCCAACTGAGTCACGGGCGCCTCGTGCGACAGCATTGCCACTGTCGCCGCATCCGGAATTTCGTCCGACGCAGAAAACAATATCCGGCTGGCCGCTTCAATCGCGCCAACACTCTCCGATCCATGAATGATTGCGGTGCATTCTGCCGCCAGCACGCGTTGTGCTTCTCGCTTCTCTGGTCGCCCTTCCGCTTCCAACGCCAGTTCTTCAATCCGCGTAGAATCAAGAAAAGTAAACAGCTTCAGGTAGCGCACCACATCCGCATCCGCCGTCTGCAGCCAGTATTGATACATCTGGTACGGACTCGTGCGATTGGGGTCCAGCCACACCGCCCCTTCTTCCGTCTTGCCGAATTTCTTTCCGCTGGATGTTGTCAACAACGGAAAAGTAATCCCCTCGCCGCGCTCTCCCAAAATGCGCCGGATCAATTCTTTGCCCGAAAGAATATTGCCCCACTGGTCACTGCCGCCCATCTGCACACTGCAGCCGTAGTGCTGGTATAGGTGATAAAAATCGTATGCCTGCAACAGCATGTAGGCAAACTCAGTGAATGAGATTCCCTGGTCGCGTTCTTCCAGTCGCGTCCGAACGGAATCCCGCTTGATCATCTCGTTCACTGAAAAATGCTTGCCCACATCGCGCAGAAATCCCACCAGATCCAACGGCAGCAGCCATTCCGCGTTATTCAGCATCAACGCGCGGTCTTCCGAAGACAAATCGAAAAACTTACTCAGCTGCGCCCGGATAGCTACTGCATTCGCTTCCGATTGCTCCAGCGTCAGCAGACTTCGTTCGGTGCTTTTCCCGCTTGGGTCGCCGATTAATCCGGTTCCTCCGCCCACCAGCACTAAAGGGCGATGTCCATGCCGCTGGCAGTGCGCCAAAGCCATGACAGGAATCAAACTTCCCAGATGCAGGCTATCGGCGGTGGGGTCGAAGCCAACATATAGCGTGCGTCGCGTTTCCGAAAGATAACTGTCCAGGTCCTCGCTGGTGACCGCTTCCAGAAATCCGCGCCAGCGGAGTTCGTCCAATAATGTGCTGGTAATCGCTATAGCCATATAAAACACTCATCTTCCCATCCGGCGCAAGAAAATGTTCTACCTCGGAACTCATCGCCGTCCGGCAGCGTACATAACCATGAGTCCTATATAATGGACTCAAACATATGCCCCCTGGAGCCCCCGATCAAGAATGGAAAAAGGGAAGCGCCGAGCTTCTGGTTCTTTCACTGCTGAAAGATCAGCCGCGCCACGGCTATGACATTTCGAAATTGATCCAGATTCGTTCGGGAGGCGCGTTGAGCTTTCACGTCACCTCGCTCTACCCGCTTTTATACCGGCTGGAAGAACGCGGCTGGATCACCGGTAAATGGCTCGAAAAGCCGGAGCAGAGAAGAAGGCGCTACTACAGCCTGACCGCCGAAGGCAAAAAGACGCTCCGCGCGCAACGCAAAAGCTGGCAGGAGTTTGTTGCTGCCATTGGGCGTGTAACGGGAATTTCGCATGCCTGACTGGAAGCGCCTCGTTCGCGAGAGGATTGGCCCGCTCGGTCTCATTGGGCCCGCTGAACAAAATCTCGCCGAAGAACTGGGTCAACATTTGGAAGATAAGTACCTCGAGCTACGGCGCGCAGGAGCGTCTGACACCGCGGCTTATCGGGAAACCATACCGAGCTCGACCACCTTCGGCCGCTTGCGGCACAAATCTCTAGGAGTGATCACATGCCTAAAAATGAGGCTGCCTTGACGGGCGATCCATCCACCCGCGCGTTGTTTGGCGATTTCTTCCGCGATATTCGCTACTGCGTCCGCACCATGAGGAAAGAGCCGCTTTTTGTGCTGTTCGTTGTCCTCACGCTCGCGCTGGGCATTGGCGCCAACACGGGTGTCTTCACGGTGTTCAACACTCTCATCCTGAATCCGCTGCCCGTCCCCCAGTCGTCCCGGCTTGCTGTCGTCACGATGACAGAAACCAAACAGAGTTCGAAATCGAAAGCCATGCTGCCGATTTCGCTTGCGGACCTCAAAAACTATCGGAGCGAGAATCAAGTCTTTACTTCTCTCGCAGGGTATACCGGCGTCCGCGTCATCACGCTACAGAATGCCGGCGCATCGCAACGTCTATTCGCGGAAATAGTAACCGGTAATTACTTTCGAACGTTAGACCTCAGTCCGGCTGCAGGACGCTTCTTCGCTCCAGACGAAGATGTTGTCGCCGGTGCACATCCGGTCGCTGTCATGAACTACGCCACCTGGCGCGCGCGGTTTGGCGGCGATCGCAACATCATCGGCAAAACGCTTCAGCTCAACAATGTGGTCTTCACCGTGGTCGGCGTGGCGCCGCCTAGGTTCATCGGCTTAAACGCAATTTTCGGACCCGATCTGTGGATACCGTCGGCGATGGCAGCACAATTGCTCCCCACCGAAATGAACGGCATTCTCACCGATCGCTCCAAAGAGCTATTTCAAGGTGTGGGCCGCCTCAAGCCTCACGTCACTCGCGCACAAGCAAACGCCGATATCGTTTCCATCGCTGCATCGCTCGCGCGCGAATACCCCGCCACTGACGATGGCCATTCGGCAACCGTGCGCCCCCTCTCCGACGTCATCTTTGGCAGCGCTGTCGGCGGACCGGCGCCTGTCCTATTCGGCACAGCCATTCTTTTGGTCGTCGTCGGAATTCTGTTGCTGATCGCGTGCTCAAACGTAGCGAACCTATTACTCGCGCGCTCGGCGGCTCGCCAGCGGGAGATTGCCGTCCGCTTAGCCATCGGAGCCAACCGCGGCAGACTTGTCCGTCAACTCCTAACGGAAAGCCTCGTAATGGCACTCCTCAGCGGCATTGCGGGAGTTGCGATCGGTTATGCCGGTATCCAGTTCTTGTGGTCCAACGTTCTGCCGCCTGAGGTCGCCGCAAACATGGTCAGGCCGGATATCGACGCGTCAGTATTCGTTTACGCCTTCGCTCTGTCGGTCGTCACCGGTTTCTTGTTTGGCGCGATTCCCGCCCTCCAAGCCTCCCGCGCCACTGTCGTCGAGGCGCTCAAAGAAGAGTCTCATGCAACGGGCAAGAG
>JBARMQ010000169.1:0-21877 GCA_049802535.1 Bryobacteraceae bacterium
CATTTGAACCGCGTGATCAAGAAGTATGACCTGGACATGTTCTACATTGCAGGCCCTGGTCACGGCGGCCCGGCATTGGTAGGCAACGTTTACCTGGAAGGAACCTGGAGTGAGGTTTATCCGAACATCAGCCAGGACGAAGCGGGGCTGAAAAAGCTATTCACGCAGTTTTCGTTTCCCGGTGGGATCTCCAGCCACGTTGCGCCGACCACACCGGGATCGATTCACGAAGGCGGCGAGCTTGGATACTCGCTCAGCCACGCGTTCGGAGCTGCATTTGACAATCCCGGTCTAATCGTTGCCTGTGTCATCGGTGATGGGGAGGCCGAAACCGGGCCCTTAGCGACCGCCTGGCAGTCAAATAAATTGCTTAATCCGGTTACGGATGGCGCCGTGCTCCCGATCTTGCACCTAAATGGTTACAAGATCAACAACCCGACCGTCCTGGCTCGCGTGGAGCATGACGAACTCGAACAATTCCTTCGAGGCTGCGGATGGACTCCGTACTTTGTAGAAGGTCATGAGCCGGAAAAGATGCATCAGCTTATGGCCGCCACGTTGGAGACCGCCATCGAGGACATCCGGCGCGCGCAAGCGAATGCCCGGGATAAAGGCGACAACACGCGGCCGCGCTGGCCGATGATCGTCTTACGATCACCCAAAGGTTGGACCGGACCAAAGTTCGTAGACGGCCTGCAGATCGAGGGAACCTCTCGAGCGCACCAAGTTCCGCTCCTCGTCGATCCAGAACATCCTGAGCATGTTGCGCTGCTCGAAAGCTGGATGAAGAGCTACAGAGCCGAGGAACTGTTCGATGAGAGCGGACGCCTTCGGCCGGAGTTGGCTGAACTGGCTCCGAAGGGCGACAGCCGGATGGGCGCAAACCCGCATGCCAATGGCGGTTTGCTGCTGCGCGACTTGTGCATGCCGGACTTCCACGTTCACGCGGTCAATGTGCCTTCGCCTGGCGCGGTTGACGGCCAGGATACGCTCGTGCTCGGTAAGTTCCTCCGCGACGTAGTCAAGCTGAATCAGGATCAGCACAACTTTCGTATCTTTGGTCCCGATGAGACACTCTCGAATTTATTAGGCGCCGTTTTTGAAGTCACCAACCGCCAGTGGGATGCCAGGGAGATTGAAACTATCGACGAGTCCCTCGCGCCGTCCGGGCAAGTGCTGGATTCGATGCTCAGTGAGCATCAATGCGAAGGTTGGCTCGAAGGATATCTGCTGACGGGGCGGCATGGACTTTTCAACAGTTATGAGGCGTTCATTCGCATCGTGGACTCGATGTTCAGCCAGCACGCCAAGTGGTTGAAGGTGACAGCGGAGCTGCCGTGGCGCCGGAAGATCTCCTCACTGAACTATTTGCTCGCCTCGCATGTCTGGCAGCAGGATCATAACGGCTTTACACATCAAGATCCTGGTTTTCTCGACCACGTCATCAACAAGAAGGCCAGCATCGTTCGTGTTTACCTGCCAGGGGATGCCAACTGCCTGCTGTCCGTCTTCGATCACTGCCTCCGCAGCCGGAATTACGTAAACGTTGTTGTTGCAGGTAAGCATGCCCTGCCGCAATGGCTAACCATGGACGCCGCGGTGATCCACTGCACGCAAGGCCTCGGGATCTGGCAATGGGCCAGCAATGACCAGGACAGCGAGCCGGATGTGGTGATGGCTTGCTGCGGAGACACTCCAACGCTGGAGATCCTGGCGGCTGTTTCCATTCTTCGCGAGCATCTTCCAGAGTTGAAGATCCGGGTGATTAATGTGGTGGATCTGATGAAGCTGCAGTCGGAAAGCGAGCATCCGCACGGACTCAGCGATGCGGACTACGATTCACTTTTCACGAAAGACAAGCACATCATCTTCGGTTTCCACGGATACCCGTGGTTGATTCATCGCTTGACGTACCGCCGGACTAATCGCAATCTCCATGTGCGGGGCTACAAGGAAGAAGGCACGATCACAACGCCCTTCGACATGCGAGTGCAGAACGACTTGGACCGGTTCCATTTAGTGCAAGATGTGGTCGACCGCCTGCCGCACTTGGGTTCAAAAGGCGCGTATCTGAAGCAGACGATGCGGGACAAGCTCATCCAGCATAAACATTACATCGACAAACACGGCCAGGATTTGCCCGAAATTCTCGACTGGAAATGGAAAAGCTAGCGTTTGCCGCCAGTGCGACAGCACCGGATTCCTCCACTGCGGCGAAAGCATTGAGAGCGTCGGGTGTGCGGCACCGGGCAGGTCCGGAAGCCAGCAAGTTGGAGCTTCAGTCCAAAACCGACGCCAATTGTTGATAAGGCGGGACTTCCCTGTTCACATCGGTTCCCACCCGAAATGTACCGTCATCGGAGCTAGACCCAACTGATGAGTAGCCCAATCATGTCAGCTGCGAGGCCGAAGGTTCTGGCCGTCAAACCGCTTATCTATGTCGCTGCTGCTATCTCGGCGCTTGGCGGCATGCTTTTCGGTTATGACATCGGCGTCATCTCCGGAGCGATCCTTTTCATCAATAAGCAGTTCTCCCTTTCTCCAGGTATGGAGGAAATTGTTGTCAGTTCGGTTTTGCTGGGATCGCTCGCCGGCGCTGCGGCTGGAGGAATGCTCGCCGACCGCCTTGGACGTCGGCGATTATCGATTGCTACGGCGATTGTCTTCTGTTTAGGGGCCGCAGGAGCAGCCCTCGCGCCGGATACGGCGTGGCTGATCATAGCCCGTGTTGTTGCCGGCGTCGCCATCGGAGTCGCTTCGTTTGTTTCTCCTCTTTACATCTCGGAGATCGCCCCTGTGGATATCCGAGGCAAGCTCGTCTCGATCAATCAAGTCGCTCTTACGAGTGGCATCGTTATCTCTTATCTCGTCGACTACGCTTTTGCGCCGTCCCAAGACTGGCGCTGGATGTTTGCGCTGGCGGTGATCCCGGCGGCGGCATTCGGAATTGGCCTACTGTTTATTCCCGATAGCCCACGTTGGCTTGCCGGACGTGGGTGCCTAGATCAAGCCCGCGAGGTGCTTAAGAAGATTCGCCAACAGGAACAGGTTGAGAGCGAACTGAAAGAGATTCGCAGCAGTGTCTCGCAACAAAAGGGGAACTGGTCTGAACTGTTCGGCAAACTGCTGCGACCCGCGATGCTCGTTGGCGTGGGACTGGCCATCGCACAACAAATCACGGGCATCAACACTGTCATCTATTACGCGCCGACCATCTTCAAATTTGCGGGCTTGTCTTCAGCGTCCGCGGCGATTCTGGCCAGCGTGGGAGTTGGAGTGATCAACGTCGTCTTAACGGTGGTGGCCATGCAACTGATTGATCGTGTCGGCCGGCGTCCCCTTCTACTGATCAGCCTGGCTGGAATGGGGGCGAGTCTGTTCGTTTTGGCTGGAGCCTTTATGCTTCCGCAATTCAAGAGCGTCCTGGGATGGATTGCCGTGGGAAGCCTGATGACCTATGTCGGATTCTTCGCTGTAGGATTGGGGCCGGTTTTCTGGCTGGTCCTTTCGGAGATCTATCCGCTGCGCATCCGAGGACGTGCGATGAGCGTTGGCACGGCCGCCAACTGGAGCGCGAATTTAATCGTGGCACTAACGTTTTTGACACTGACAAAGCTCATCGGTAAACCCGGCACTTTCGGGCTATATGCAGCCGTCACGATTGGAGCATGGTTCTTTGCTTATTTCCTAGTACCCGAAACTAAGGGCAAAACACTGGAACAGATCGAAGCGCACTGGCGGACTGGAAAGAGTCCCCGAGCGCTCGGCAATGTCGACACCAGTTCTGGTGAAGGACCGCCCATTCCCGTGCTGGCAGCGAGCGGCAGCCAATGAAGAAAACGACCGCTCCTACCTGCGCGTTTGTGGATATCGGTGGCGTACTGCTCACCAACGGTTGGGATCACCATGCCCGGAGACGTGCAGCAGCTCATTTCAAGCTGCCGTGGGCAGAGTTGGATGCGCGGCATCGCTTGAATTTCGAAGTCCATGAGGAGGGAAAGCTTGCTTTCGAAGACTATCTAAGCCGGATCGTTTTCTACGAGAAGCGCCCGTTCACCAGGGCTCAATTCCGGAGCTTCATGTGCGCGCAATCGAAGCCGCATATCCAGATGATTGAGCTGGTGACTCAGCTCAAAACTCGACACGGTTTGAAAATTGCCGTCGTCAGCAACGAATCGCGTGAACTCAATGCGTATCGCATCCGAAAGTTCAAGCTGGACGGGTTCGTCGACTCCTTTATTTCTTCTTGCTTCGTTCACCTTCGTAAGCCCGACATAGAGATCTTTCGGCTTGCGCTAGACGTTTCGCAGACGACAGCCGAGCAGGTGATCTATATCGAAAACACGGAGTTGTTTGTCCAAATCGCGGAAGGACTGGGTATTAAAAGCATCCTGCATACGAACTACCGGTCTACATCGGCCAAGCTCGCTTCCATAGGTTTAGGGACAGCTGCGTGAGCGACGTATGAAGCTGCCTAATTCACACATCCTGACGATAAACGGTGGTTCCTCGAGCATCAAGTTTGCGCTTTACCAGACACCTTCGGGCGCGGCTGCTGAACCCCTGAAGCGTGGCCTTCGAGGAGAAATCGATCGGATCGGTCTCAGCGGGACGAAGCTGACATTTAACAACCCCGCCGACGATCAGCATGACAGCCGCGACCTGACAGCGTCTGATCATAAGTTCGCAGCTAATTTCCTGGTTGACTGGATCGAAAAGCAGAACGAGTTCGGCTCGGTCCGTGCTGTGGGACACAGGGTTGTTCACGGGATGCATCACACCGCACCCGAACTGGTAACTCCAGAACTACTAGGCGAACTAAGAACAATCAGGCCCTACGACCCGGATCACCTTCCAAGCGAGATCGAACTGATTGAGACGGTTCGCCAGCGACATCCAGAACTGACCCAGGTGGCGTGCTTTGACACAGCATTTCATCGAACGATGCCACGTGTTGCAAAATTGCTCCCGATTCCCCGCCGCTACGATGCCAAGGGCGTTCAGCGTTATGGGTTCCATGGTTTGTCCTATGCCTACCTGATGGAAGAACTCGTGCGTCTGGGTGACCCGGCGGCCACGAATGGCCGGATCGTCCTCGCCCATTTGGGTAACGGCGCAAGCATGGCGGCGGTGCGCGACGGCAAAAGCATTGACACCAGCATGGGTTTCACTCCCACGGCGGGTTTGGTAATGAGCACACGCTCAGGCGATTTGGATCCTGGAGTTGCGCCGTATCTGGCGCGAACCGAGCAAATGACCACCGATCAGTTTTACGCCATGGTCAACGGCAAGTCCGGACTACTCGGCGTTTCAGACATCAGTTCCGACATGCGAGATTTGCTCGCGCAAGAAGCGCACGATGTTCGAGCAGCCGAAGCAGTTGCGCTTTTCTGTTATCAAGCGAAAAAGTGGATTGGCGCGTTCGCCGCTGCGCTCGGTGGCTTGGACACATTGGTCTTCGCCGGAGGCATCGGCGAAAACGCGCCTTGTGTCCGCGCGCGCATCTGCGGTGAGCTTGGATTCCTCGGTGTCGAGATCGACGAATTGCGAAATATGGAGACCGCTGGCGTGATTTCTAAGGTCGGTAGCCGGGCCACCGTTCGCGTGGTTCATACCGACGAAGAACAGATGATTGCGCGCTCAGTGTACCGCTTCGAATCCGGTACGGCTAGCAAGAAGGATTGAACAATGACAACAACAACTTTGACTCCAGAGCTTGTGCCCGCCGCTACGAGCCCGCACGGTTTAGTAGAGATCGCAAGAAGGCTTGTCGCCTCAGATAAGGGTCTGCTGGCGATGGATGAAAGCATCGCAACCTGTAACAAACGCTTCGCGAAGGTGGGAATTCCCCAGACGGAGGCGGCCAGGCGCGCTTATCGAGAGTTACTCGTGACCACGCCCGGCCTTAGCGAGTTCATCAGCGGCGCGATCGTCTTTGACGAGACAATCCGCCAGCAGAAGAGAAATGGCACTCCATTTATTAAGGTCCTGACCGATGCCAAAATCATCCCCGGCATCAAAGTTGATGTCGGAGCAAAGGATATGGCAGGCCATCCCGGAGAGAAAATCACCGAAGGGCTGGACGGACTGCGCGACCGTCTAAAGGAATATTTCGAAATGGGAGCCCGTTTTGCCAAGTGGCGGGCGGTGTTCGCGATAGCTGATAGTATTCCGAGCCGGGCGTGCATCCAAGCCAACGCGCAGGCTCTCGCCCGCTATGCAGCCCTGTGCCAGGAAGCCGGAATAGTTCCCGTCGTGGAACCGGAAGTGCTGATGGCCGGCGAGCATACCTTAGATCGTTGCGGCGAATTAACGGAAGAGATTTTGCGAGTCGTTTTCGACCATTTGTATCAGCAAGGGATCGCGCTGGAGGGCATGATTCTGAAGCCCAACATGGTGCTTCCTGGATTGGCCTGCCACAAGCAAGAAACGGTCGATGAGGTCGCCGACGCCACTGTGCGGTGCCTCTTGCGGGCTGTACCCGCTGCCGTTCCAGGAATTGCTTTCTTATCGGGAGGCCAGTCCAGTGAACTGGCCTCGGCTCGTTTGAACGCCATGAATCTTAGATTCAAGGCGCGTCTGCCATGGGAAGTGGCGTTTTCGTTTGGCCGCGCTATTCAGGAGCCTGCTCTCGATATTTGGCATGGCGAGGAAACGAACGTCTTGGCGGCGCAGCAGGCCCTTTATCATCGAGCCAAATGTAACCGGGCTGCGCGGCGTGGCGAATACACCGCCACGACGGAAACAACACCAGTAATCCTGAAACCCGCGAGACCCGCGGCATAGAGCGAAGAAGGAGGGCAATCAGTATGCAATCCAAAGCCGACCAGTCCAAAGCGCCCGAATCGAAAACCAAAGCGAAGCCCGATCCCCAGTCCGATGCGAAGAACGAACTCAAATCTCTTCCGATGACGGAAGTGCTGAAGAAGTTGGATTCAACGCCGGACGGCCTCAGTGAAGCCGAAGCGAAGAAACGATTGGCTTCGGACGGGCCCAACGAGATTGCAGAAAAGAAAGACAATCCGTTCCTCAAATTCCTGACTTATTTTTGGGGTCCTATCCCCTGGATGATTGAAGCGGCGGTGATTCTGTCGGGCGTTGTGCGGCACTGGCCGGATTTCTTCATCATCCTTGTTTTGCTTCTCTCTAACGCAGTCGTTGGATTCTGGGAAGAACATCAAGCGGGTAACGCCATCGCCGCTTTGAAAAAGAAGCTGGCGAGCACGGCGAAAGTGAAACGGGACGGCAAGTGGATCGATCCGCCAGCGCGCGAAGTGGTGAAGGGCGATGTGATACGTCTGCGTCTCGGCGACATTGTGCCAGCAGACGCGCGCTTGCTACCAGGCGACCCAGTGCAAGTCGATCAGTCCGCGCTAACAGGCGAATCATTGCCCACCGAACGCAAACCGGGCGACGCCGTGTTCTCTGGATCCATCATGAGGCAGGGCGAGATCGAAGCAGTGGTCTATGCCACCGGGACCGACACCTATTTCGGTAAAACTGCACAACTCGTGGAACAGGCCGTAACGGTCAGTCATTTCCAACGCGCCGTGATGAAGATAGGCGACTACCTGATCATCATGGCGGTTGCTTTAGTGTTGCTGATCGTCGGGGTGGCGCTGTTCCGTCACGATCCGATCCTCAACACGCTCGAATTCGCCTTGGTGCTTCTCGTGGCCTCGATCCCGGTAGCGATGCCCACGGTGCTCTCCGTGACAATGGCTGTCGGCGCACGTCTGCTGGCGAAAAAAGAAGCAATAGTAACGCGGCTGTCGGCCATTGAGGAACTGGCTGGTGTAGACGTGCTGTGCTCCGATAAGACCGGCACACTGACACAGAACAAGCTGACACTGGGCGATCCCTATAGTGTGCAGGGCGTCGCTGGAGATCAGGTCGTGCTTTACGCCGCACTGGCTTCGCGCGCCGAAGACAAAGACACGATCGATCTCGCCATCATCGGCGGCTTGAAGGACGATCAGGCGTTGAAGCCTTATCAGGTGGTCCATTTTCAGCCTTTCGACCCCGTGCACAAGCGCACGGAAGCGACCGTTAAAGGCGTCGACGGCAAACAATTTTTTGTAGCCAAGGGCGCGCCACAGGTAATCTTGGAGATGTCCGCCAACGCCGGCGACGTAAGGCCCTCCGCCGAGAAAGCCGTCAACGAGTTTGCGGGACGCGGCTTCCGCTCCCTAGGAGTGGCCCGGGCAGATCAAAAAGGCAAGTGGCAGTTTGTGGGCGTGTTGCCACTGTTCGATCCGCCTCGCGAGCAGGCTAAAGCAACCATCGCGAGTGCCCGGCAGATGGGCGTGACCGTCAAGATGGTCACCGGCGACCAAACGGCGATCGCCAAAGAGACTGCCAAGCAACTGGGGATGGGCACAAACATCCTGGACGCCAGCGGTTTGGGTGACAGCCAGCGTAAGGAATCGGCCGAGTCTTCAGAGGCCATCGAAAAAGCGGATGGCTTCGCTCAGGTGTTCCCCGAACACAAATACCACATAGTGGATGTTCTGCAGCAGCGCGGCCATATCGTCGGTATGACCGGAGATGGTGTGAACGACGCGCCCGCGCTGAAAAAGGCTGACTGCGGCATTGCGGTTTCTGGCGCAACGGATACAGCGCGCGCAGCCGCGTCCATTGTTCTGTTGGCTTCTGGTCTCTCCGTGATCATCGACGCTGTTAAAGAGAGCCGTCGTATCTTCCAACGGATGAATAGCTATGCCATCTACCGCATAGCCGAAACGCTTCGCGTGCTCTTTTTCATGACACTAGCCATCCTGGTGTTTAACTTCTATCCGCTGACTGCGGTGATGATCGTGATGATCGCATTGCTCAATGACGGAGCGATCCTGTCTATTGCTTATGACAACGTTCATTACAAGGACAAGCCCGAGGCCTGGAATATGCGTCTCGTTCTGGCGATCTCCACAGTTTTGGGCATCGTTGGCGTCGTGGCTGCGTTTGGGCTGTTTTATCTTGGCGAGCGTGTATTTCACCTTGATCGCCCGCATATTCAGACGCTCATGTACCTGAAATTGTCCGTTGCCGGGCATCTCACGATTTTCTTGACCCGCACGCGCGGACCGTTCTGGTCGATTCGCCCGGCGAAGATCTTATGGATGGCTGTTCTCGGAACGCAGGCCATCGCGACTCTGATTGCAGTTTATGGGCTCTTCATGACGCCTCTCGGCTGGAAATGGGCAGGGTTCGTCTGGGCTTATGCCTTGATTTGGGCACTGCTGAATGACCGCGTGAAACTTCTCGCCTACCGGATATTCGATCCTGTCAAGGCGAAGACGCCGTGGGCGCCGGCATCCCAGGCCGCGGAGGCACCGTCGGATTCGAAGCCGCAGCCCGCCAGAACAGCGTCCGAGTTAAAGCCACAGATCGCCAAACTAGCCTACGAACTGTATGAGCAGGAAGGCCATAGTAGTGGTCACGCGGATCAAGACTGGCTGCAAGCTGAGCAGGAGATTGAGAAAGCCGAGTCTCATAAAGCATGAAGGATCGCGAAGCATTTCGCGTAGCGCCGGGAAGCAGTGTCAAGCTCAAGGACTTCGATCCACATTTCGCAGACAAGCACGAAACAAAGCATTCCGCGCTTCCGAAGGTTGAGGGATGCCAACGGCGAATGGATGAATTGCAGTTTCGCCTCTACGCCGAACAGAGACGTTCGCTGTTGATTTGTCTTCAGGCTCCAGATGCGGGCGGCAAGGATGGCGTTGTCCGGCATGTCATCGGCTCGATGAATCCGCAGGGCTGCCGCGTCGTCAGCTTCAAGCAGCCGTCGCCGGTGGAACTAGCCCACGATTTTTTGTGGCGCATCGAACAGCAGGTTCCTAAGCGCGGGGAGGTCGTGATCTTCAACCGCTCACACTACGAAGATGTGCTCATCGTGCGCGTGCATGATCTTGTTCCGAAAAATGTCTGGTCGAAGCGCTACGAACAAATTAACGATTTCGAGCGGCGATTGGTGGCGAACGGTACGCACATCTTGAAATTCTTCCTGCACATCAGTAAGGAAGAGCAACTGGAGCGATTCAAACAGCGGCTTGACGACCCCGCGCGGCGCTGGAAAATCAGCGAAGCTGACTATACCGAAAGAGAATACTGGGCCAGCTACGAGAAGGCTTATGAGGAACTACTGAGCAAATGCAGCACTGATGATGCTCCGTGGTTCATCATCCCTTCCGACCATAAATGGTTCCGCGACTTGGCCATGTCTCAAATCATCGTGCAAACGATGGAAGCACTCAGAATCGAGCTCCCGAAGCCGACGGTCAACATTGCCGACATCCGCAAGAAGTATCACAAGACTGTCGAAGAGGGAAAGGGCAGGAAGTAAAAAATCCCCGTAACTTGGCGTCTAGATATCGAACTCCGGCGTATAGTTCTTCCAGATACCGGTGGCAGTGTAGATATGTCTCGGGGCCGGCGCTTCGTTCGCGTGCTTACTTGTTCTCGCCCAATGCCAGGCGTGCTGTATTTCAGAGCTGTGGAAATACAGCGTCTCTCCCTGCAGCAACGCCGCCGAGGTCACCGCCATCCCGGCGACTTCTTCCCATGTATCTGCTCCCACAACCGAGATGCGCGCAATGTGGTTCGTGTATTTCTGGAGAAATCGCATCTCTTCCCATCGCGCCTTCCAGTCCGCGCCTTCCATTTGAGAGAGATCCGCCACGATGCCGATGGGCCGGTTGCGGCGCTCAGCGATCAGGAACTTGATTTGTTCCTCGAATGCTTCCACTTCTCTAGCGGTAAGTCTGCCAATGACTTTGAAGCCGATGACGCCGCCGTGACTCTCTTTTAGTCTTTCGATCATGATTTGCTCCAAATGAACTTTGGTCTCAGTGCGCATACCCGCGTGGGCACGTCGCTGGTCACGCCTTCTTTTCTAAGTGACCGCCAAACTCAAACCGCATCGCTGAGAGCAGTTTATTGGCAAAGTCCTCTTCACCCCGCGAAGTGAATCGCTGATACAGAGCAGCGCTCAATGTCGGGGCCGGAGTTCCTTCGTCAATGGCCGCCGTTATGGTCCAGCGGCCTTCTCCTGAATCCGACACACGCCCTGAGAACTTGGCAAGATCGGGCTCTTGAAAGAGCGCGATAGCGGTCAGGTCCAGCAACCACGACGCGATCACACTTCCGCGCCTCCATACCTCCGCTATGTCTGGCAGGTCGAGGTCGTATTGATAGAGTTCAGGATTTCGCAGCGGCGTGGTCTCGGCATCCACCGCTTGGCCGCTCTGCTTTCCGACGTTGGCGTGCTTCAGAATATTCAGGCCCTCTGCATAAGCGGCCATCATTCCGTATTCGATACCGTTGTGCACCATTTTGACGAAATGACCGGCGCCGGAAGGTCCGCAATGGAGGTACCCGTCCTCGGCAGTGTTAGGAATTTTCTCCCGGCCAGGTGTGCGCTCTATGCCGCCGCGTCCCGGAGCCAGCGCTTTGAAGATTGGATCGAGATGCTGTACGGCCCCGTTCTCGCCTCCGATCATCATGCAGTAGCCACGATCGATCCCCCACACACCTCCGCTCGTTCCTACGTCGATGTAGTGAATGCCTTTAGGAATCAGTTCCTTCGCACGCCGAATGTCGTCTACATAATGAGAGTTGCCGCCGTCGATCACGGTATCTCCTTGTTGCATGCGGCCAGCAAGGTCGTCTAAGGTAGACGCAACTACCGCCGAAGGAACCATCAGCCAGACAGCACGCGGCGGCTTCAGCTTCGCGATAAAATCGTCGAGCGAAATGGCTCCCGTAGCGCCTTTGCCTACTAACTCTTTCACGCTTTCGGGTTTCGTGTCGAAGACAACGCACTCATGTCCGCCGCGCATCAAGCGGGTCACCATGCTGGCGCCCATCCTGCCCAGACCGATCATCCCAAGCTGCATTGCTGTTCTTTCCTTTCGAATAAAATCGTTCGTACTGATGCTCTCAGCGCGATTGCAGGTACGCCGCCAGTGCGCTGAACTGCTCAGCGTCGACGTGTTCCGCCACCATGCTCATCTCCGGAGCGTGCTGACGATCTCCGGCCTTGAATTTTGCGAGCTCGCGCAGGATGTAGCTGCCATTCTGGCCAGCCAAGCGAGGGATGGCGGCTTTGCCTTCCGCCTGTGCTCCATGGCAGGTCTGACAAGCCGGCATTCCCTGAGCCGGCAGACCCTTGAAGTAAAGCAGCTTCCCCGAATCAATCAGCGCCGGATCACCGGAGTGTCCTGTCTTGGGCTTCTGCATTGCATACCAAGCCGCAGAAGCCTTGATTTGTTCCGGTATCATCGCATGTGCGGTGCCGATCATGTTAATACGTGCTTGCCGCCTGCCGACACCGGCTTCGAGCGAATGAGGAGCGATGATCCGATAGAACAGTTCGTCTACAGGAGGCGGCGCGACGGCTCGGAATTCAGCAATTCTTCGCTCTGCATAAACGGCATTGAGACCGGCCAGGCGCGGAAGGTACGGCGGTTGCGCGTTGCCATCTATGCCGTGGCATCCGGAACAATTCCAGATAACAATCCGAGGCGCATCCCACCGCCTTTGCGCAAACGCCTGAGGCAGCAACAGCAGAACAAGGCTTGTCATACCTGCATGCGTGAAGAATTTGCGAAGTTTCACTCTTGTTCCTCCCGCATCAGAAGGCAAAGAACACCGTCAACCAAAGTGTGTTATTGGAACTCGCAGTCCTTCCCAATCCATCGATGTTACTTGTAAGTCCGTTGAACTTTGTGAAACCCTTATATTGGATGGTTGCCTGCACGTTCTGGGTGATGAAGCGATCAACCTCAAGCACAAATCCGGTTGTGTTTGGGGAGGACGTAAGCTGGGTTCCGGACGGAGACGTAACGGCATAAAGAGCCGTGTTGTTATTCCCGTTATTGGAAAAGTAGGCCGCGTTGAAGACCCAATGCTCTCGATAGCCGTAGCTCCCGTTCAGATTCAGCGACTTTAAATTCCCGTTTGCAACCGAGGATGCCCCGGCCGGAAAACTCGCGCTCCATCGCTGATTTTCGTAGATGTAGCTGCCACGCAGCGTAAGCTTTTGAGCATCGCCCAAGTACTGGTATTGCGAATCAAATCCGTAGTCAGTGAACCGGTCAGTTGGTCCGCTCGGAACTGCGCTGTCCGGATACACCTTGGATTGCATACCAAAGGTGCCCACCATCACGGAATGTGGCCCTTTTTCTTTTGTCCAATACGCTCGCCAATATGGGTTGTAGCCGGCGAGGTAATTCCGGCCACCAGCCTGAAATGCGGTCCCCGCCGTCATCCACCGGAACAGATCGTTCCCGACCCGATAGAAGGAGATTTCCGCGTACCACTCACGGTCCAACAACGCGTACGCGCCAACACTTCCCGACTGCTCGCCCAAACCGGCGATCATCGGGCTTGCCGGTCCGCCCGGCGCCTGAGGCGACCCATAGAACGGATATGCCCAGCTCGGCGTGGAATTCCACACGTCCTGCACCGAGGGATTGTTATTGCTGTCAACGCCGACGAGGAGTTCATTGTCTCCGGGGCGAAAGAAATGTACGGCGCGAATGTCAACCGGCCCCGCCGTTCCCTTCCAGCCTGGGAATTGGTTGCCTATGTTGTATTCGTAGAAGACTCCGAGAAAATCTGTCAACTTAGTACCGATTTCGCCAGTGAAAGCGTAAGCCTCTGGCGACCCATTCTGGGTGATGACGGGCTGCCCTAGCGCGTCGTTAGGCTGGGCAGCCCAGGTGATGCCGAGTTGTCCAAATACGCCTGCCGGCACGTAGTTAAAACCTTCTCTGTCGACGAGTTGCTTTCCGGCTGTGTAACCGGAAAGCTTGAAAAAGCGGCCCCACGGCGTCAGTTGCGGCCAACTGCCGCTAACGTGACAAGCCGCGCATTTCTGGCCCGTCTGTCTCGCAAACGAGGGCAGCGCGTGAGCTTTCGGCGAGATGCATATTGCGAGACACAAAGGTACGAGAATTCGGACAACCGATCGCCACAGGCTCTGAGTCGTGCGGAGCGCTAACAATTGTCGTAATTTCATTGATTCTCGCCTTCTACTTCCCGCCTTTTCCTCATTGAGCGAGTTGCTCACGTCGCACGATGTTGCTTAAGCAACTTACAAGCTGGATGGCTATGAAGCCGAAAGAGGCGTGGGTATTGATTCGTGGCATTATGTGGCAGCGGTGAGTACGTTGCTTCGCGATTCGATACAGTCGAGCAGATCCTTCCAGGATTTGACGAACGCCTTAGCGCCTTCCCGCTGAAGATCGGCGGCTAATTTTTCATCATTCACGCCGGCCTTAGTAAATCTTGCGATCACAGTCTCGGCGTCGCCTCCATCAACGGGCAAAACCTCACCCATCGTGCCGTGCTCGGCAAAGGCTAGTAGCGTCTTCTCGGGAATCGTGTTGATAGTGTCCGGTGCAGCCAGCGCCTCGACGTAAAGAACATCGGAGGCGTTCGGATCTTTCGTGCCCGTACTCGCCCAAAGCAGGCGCTGCGATTTAGCTCCGGCGCTGGCGGCTCTCTGCCAGCGTGGGGAGGCGAGCAGATCCCGGTATGATTTGTAAGTCCTCTTTGCGATCGCGATGCCCAGGTGATCCTCAAGTTCTTTCGGAACTTTCCCCATCACGGCTTTGTCCCAGCGGCTGATGAACATCGAAGCTACTGAATGCACCCTTGGATCGAGCCCGGCCGCAATCCGGCGTTCAATTCCCCGCAGGTACGCGTCGGCTGCCGCAATGTATTGACTGCTTGAGAATAGGAGCGTAACGTTTACAGGTACACCTGCAAAGGTGGCTTCTTCAATAGCTACCAATCCTTCATTCGTGCCCGGGATTTTTATGAACAAGTTGTGCCGGTGCGCTCGTGCCCGGAGTTGAAGAGCGGCTTTGACGGTGCTGGCTGTCTCATTTGCCAGCAGCGGAGATACCTCTAACGATACCCACCCATCCATGCCGGAGGTTGCTTCATGAATTGGCCGGAAGAGATCAGCGGCTTGCGTCAAGTCTTCGATCGCGAGTTCGAAGAAGAGCGCTTCGCCCGTCTTGCCTTGCTCTTTCTTCTCGCGAATTGCGTCATCGTAAAACTTTGAGTCCTTGATCGCCAGATCGAAGATGGACGGATTAGAAGTGAGACCTGTGACCGACAAGTCTTCGATGTAGTGGCGCAGTGTCCCACTTGTTAACAGCCCGCGCGTAATGTTGTCGAGCCATAGGCTTTGGCCGAGGTCGTGAAGTTGTTGCGTTGGCTTCATGTCTTCCCTGTTTCACCTGTACGTGCGGGCATCGACGGCAGGGCCGCCGTTGCTTGACCCAACCGGCATTCCGGGTAATGCGCTATCAACCCGGTTCGTTCTTCTTTGGCCCCAATCAAGATTCACGAGCGCCGCAAAGCTGGCCGGATCGAGACTGGCGCCACCTACGAGGAATCCGTCGATCTCAGGCTCAGCCATGAGACTCTCCGCATTGTCGGGCTTGACACTGCCGCCATAGAGGATTCGCGTGTGATTCGCCGCCTCTGCTCCGAAGCGTTCCTTTGCCTGAGCTCGAATGAGGCGATGGGCATAAGCGGCAACATCTGGCGTCGCCGTCTCTCCGGCGCCGATGGCCCAAACAGGTTCATAGGCGATGACGATGCGTGCGAACTGCGTGTCCGCAAGTACGCCGATCACGGCGCGAAACTGCTCTGTGAGCACCGCCCTCACATTCTCTTTTTCACGCTCTCCGATGCAGACGATCGGAGTGAGTCGAGCGTCGAGCGCTGCTACCGTCTTCTTCAGAACGTCCTCGTTCGTTTCGCCGAAATCTCGGCGTCGTTCGCTGTGTCCCACTAAGACATGCGAACACCCGGAAGCCTTTATCATTGGCCCAGACACTTCGCCGGTAAACGCGCCTTCTGCTTCCCAGTAGAGATTCTGCGCGCCAATGCGGACCGCCGTTCCCCGGGTAGCAGTTACGGCGGTCTCTACGTCCAGGAAAGATGGGCAGATTACGATGTCGCAGTCACCGGGGCGCTCGACTAAAGGGAGGAAGGCTTCGAAGAACGAATCCGTTCCGGCCGGATCTTTGTACATTTTCCAATTTCCGCCGACCATCGGCTTGCGCCGAATGCGCGTCGAATCACGAGTAAGATCAAGTCGCGGAAGGCTCACCGCTTCACTCTAGGGGAAGCATTGTCAAAATGCCGTCAAAAATCCTAGACGGGCACTTGGGGTAGCCTTTTGACGGCATTTTGACGTTTCCATCGTTAGCTTGAAGATGCAGAATCAGGCGGGCAGAGAAGGCTAAGAAGAATGATTGATAGTACGACTGAGAAACCCATCGATCTCTTACCGATTGAGATTCACCCGAACAATCTTCCAAGAGATGCCCGCCCTATGGGGAAGATGCCTCCCCGCGGAGTGCGATATGTGCAATGGATCAGTTGCGGCAGCACAGAGGACAATCGATTCATTGAAGCATCTGCTGAATGAGCCTGCAGCAAATACACCTACGGTCGCCGTTCCACATAAGTGACAGCTACTCCCGGTGAACTTGTTGTAACGACCGCTCGATGCGGCGAGATGGGGCGGCGCATTTGGAACAGGAGTAGAGAACGCAATGGATCGAACTTTTGAAGGACTCTCGGAAGAGCAGCAGAACGATTGTCGTGCTGCATTGCGAACGTTCGTAGACAGGCACCAGCTCTTCGAGTGGGGAATAGTGGTTAAGGTCAACGAAGCGACTCGAGGGCAGTTCAGCGTGAAAATAGAAATCACTCCGCCCCCGGGATCCGGATTGCGGACCTGGCCGTTACAGGAAATTGCGGTAGCAGATGAGTCATTCGACATTGCAGCGGAAGTAGATAGGATGTTGGAACTTGCCTATCGAGACCGTTTCCCCGAAGGACAATCAGGCAAATAAAACCGGTAGTGTTGGAACACATAGGCTGTTTATCTACGAAGGAGCGTTCCGTGATTCAAGCCATCTACAAAGGCATAGAGATTGAAATGGAAATGCGTCAACAAGCACACGAGTATTGGAAGTGCGATTACACACTTATAAAGCACCCAGAACGTACCATAACGATTCATCACGGAACCAGGGAGTTCTAGACCATCGATCTCGCTAGGGAATACGCGTTTGGCGAAGCGTGCGCAGCCATAGATGCGGCTCATTGAGTTCTGCGCGCCGTCTCTTCCGGCGCTTTCGGAAGTCTCCGAATTAGCCGCGTTAGATCAGGGACCACCATTTCCGGCAAAGCAGCAATTGAAATGAAGATAAATCCCAGAGCCGGGCAACTGGCCAATGCTTCTGACCTCGTCGACGTTCCCAAGTTGATCACCGCCTATTATGAGGATCGCCCGGATCCTCATATTCCAGAGCAACGCGTCGTCTTTGGCACGTCGGGCCACCGGGGCTCCTCTCTCAACCGGTCTTTCAATGAGTGGCACATTCTGGCCATCACGCAAGCAATTTGCCTGTACCGCCGACAGCATAAAGTCGATGGACCGCTTTTCCTGGGCATTGACACGCACGCGCTTTCACGGCCGGCTTCGGCGAGCGCGCTTGAAGTCTTGGCGGCAAACGACGTCGACGTGATGCTGGCACAGCAGGATGAATATACACCAACTCCTGTCATCTCTCATGCCATTCTCACTTACAATCACGGTCGAACAACCGGGTTGTCCGATGGCATTGTCATCACACCATCGCATAATCCTCCCGAATCCGGTGGCTTTAAATACAATCCGGTCCATGGCGGTCCGGCAGAAGAGGAAGTAACGTCCTGGATTGAATCGAAGGCCAATGAGTTCCTCATAAACAAGCTCAATGGCATCAAGCGTTTGCTCTTCGAGAAAGCTCTATCGTCGCCCACTACACATAAGCACGACTACCTGACTCCCTATATTCAAGATCTTCACAATGTCGTGGACATGGAGGCTATTCGCAACTCTGGAATCACGTTCGGAGTTGATCCGCTGGGCGGAGCTGGCGTGCATTACTGGGAGCCGATCGCCGCTCGGTATGGGTTGAACCTAAAAGTGGTGAATGATGTTGTCGATCCCACTTTCCGTTTCATGACGCTTGACTGGGACGGGAAGATCCGGATGGATCCTTCCTCTCGGTACGCCATGCAGTCCCTCATCGCATTAAAGGATAAGTTCGACCTTTCTTTTGGCTGCGATACAGACCATGACCGGCACGGAATCGTGACAAAGAGTAGCGGGCTGTTGCCGCCCAACCACTACTTGGCAGTTTGCATTCACTACTTGTTCGCGAACCGTCCCGAGTGGGGCAAGAGTACAGCCGTGGGAAAGACCGTTGTCAGCAGCAGCATGATTGATCGCGTCACGGCGCAGCTCGGCAGAAAGCTCTATGAAGTCCCAGTTGGGTTCAAGTTTTTTGTCGAGGGCCTTTCGCAAGGGAATCTCGGTTTCGCGGGCGAGGAGAGCGCAGGGGCCTCATTTCTACGTCGCGACGGTACCGTGTGGACAACTGCTAAAGACGGAATCATCGCTGCACTGTTAGCTGTGGAAATCACGGCCAAATGGAAGAGAGATCCCGGTGAGATCTATCGCGAACTCGCAAAGGAACTCGGCGACCCCCTTTATGACCGGACCGAGGCATCCGCCACCAGCTTACAGAAGGCTACTCTAGAGAAGATTACGAAACAAGATATTCAGGTGTCTGAGTTGGCTGGCGAAAGGATTCTGACAATCCTGACCGACGCGCCTGGCGCCCGTAAACCCATCGGGGGCGTTAAGGTTGTGGCCCAAAACGGGTGGATTGCCGCACGGCCCTCTGGCACTGAAAACATCTACAAAATCTATGCCGAAAGCTTCAACGGCAAGGAACACTTGCAACAAATCGAGACGGAGGCCCAGGACATCGTGGCCAAGGCCCTTACGACGGCGGGTTCTGTGCCTGAGTATCAGCAAGCCGGAGGAACAAAGTGAGCGATCCGAAAGCAGTTACGGTCTGGTCAAAAGTAGCAGGAGTGGATGCCCTGGCGGAACTAGCGCTTAACCTGCACTGGTCTTGGAACCATGGCGCCGACGAACTATGGCGACGTCTGGACAACGATCTGTGGGAGGCCACAAGAAATCCGTGGGTCATCCTGCAAACCGTTTCCAAAGACAAAATCAAAGCTGCGCTGGCAGAGCCCTCGTTCCATCAGCGTCTCGACGAACTGGCGCTCCACTACAGGCAATCGTATAGCTCAGATGCATGGTTCCAGACGAATCACCCCAAGTCCCCGCTTACCTTGGCCGCGTATTTCAGCATGGAATTCATGTTGAGCGAAGCGCTACCCATTTATTCCGGCGGGTTGGGCAACGTAGCTGGCGACCAGATGAAAGCAGCCAGCGATCTGGGTATTCCGGTCGTTGGAGTCGGCTTGCTCTATGGTCAGGGATATTTTCGACAAGCCTTTGACTCCGAAGGCCGGCAGCGGGCCCTTTATCCGGTAAATGATCCGGGCCAGTTGCCGATTCGGCCATTACGACAGCCGAACGGTGAGTGGCTCCGTTTTCAGATCCAATTTCCAGGGTCGAAGATCTGGATTCGCTGCTGGGAGGTTTCTGTCGGAAGGACGAAGTTGTACCTGCTTGACACGAATGATTTCGCCAACACGCCGGCTTATCGCTGCATCACGGGTGCGCTCTATGGAGGCGACCCCGAGATGCGGCTTCAACAAGAAATTATTCTTGGGGTCGCTGGCTGGCGGTTGCTGCGATTGGTAGGTTTGAAGCCCGAAGTGTGTCATCTGAACGAAGGTCACGCGGCGTTCGCAGTTCTCGAGAGAGCGCGCTGCTATATGGAAGATCATGCCAAGCCGTTTGATCTTGCCTTAGAGGTCACGCGGGTCGGAAATATCTTCACGACGCACACTGCCGTGGCCGCCGGTTTTGACCGTTTCGATCCCGACCTCGTTCGTAGATACTTCCGTCATTATGCTCAAAATGACCTATTCATTCCGCTTGAAAATCTGCTCGCAATGGGAAGGCAGCAGGCGGAGGACGCTTTAGAACCTTTCAATATGGCCTATCTTGCAGTTCGCGGCAGCGGCCAAATCAATGGCGTCAGCAAGCTGCACGGGCAAGTGAGCCGGCAAATCTTCGAACCACTGTTCCCCGGATGGCCAAAGGAGCAGGTGCCGATCGGCTCAGTAACAAACGGAATTCATGTACCTACCTGGGATTCGGCGGCTGCGGATGCACTCTGGACGAAAGCCTGCGGCAAGGACCGTTGGAAGGGAACGCTTCCAGCCGAAGCCGATATACGCAGAGTAAGTGACGCGGAGTTATGGCACATGCGTACTGCGGGACGAAAAACTTTGATTGATCGTACACGTCGACGGTATGCGCAACAGCTTGCCTCCGAAAACGAAAGCCCAGCGGATACCAGCAGCATCTTCGATCAGAACGTTCTCACTCTCGGGTTCGCCCGGCGCTTTGCTACGTATAAGCGTCCAAACCTCCTATTGCACGATCCTGAGCGGCTAATTCGAATCCTTTCCGATCGGCAGCGTCCGGTGCAGTTGATTATTGCCGGGAAGGCTCATCCTCAAGATCTGACTGGACAGGAATTGATCAAGCGATGGAACGACTTCATCAAGCGTCCCGAAGTCCGTCGCCACGTCGTTTTCCTAACCGATTACGACATGCTGCTCACGCAGGAATTGGTGCAGGGTGTCGACGTCTGGATCAATACACCCAGGCGTCCTTGGGAAGCATGCGGGACGAGTGGAATGAAGGTTCTTGTCAACGGCGGTTTGAACTTATCTGAACTGGACGGCTGGTGGGTCGAAGCCTACGCTTCTGAAGTTGGCTGGGCGCTAGGCGACGGGAAAGAACATGGAGAGGATCCAGCATGGGACGCGATTGAGGCTGAAGAGTTGTACGCCAAGCTGGAGAATAAGGTCGTCCCCGAGTTCTATGAACGGGGCGAAGATGGCATGCCATCCCGCTGGTTAGGGCGGATCCGTGAGAGTATGGCGCGGCTCACCCCAGAATTTTCGGCCAGCCGTGCTATCCGCGAATATACGGAGAGCCACTATCTTGCCGCCGCTTCTGGTTACCGCGCGCGTGCCGCCAACGACAGTACGCTTGGAGTCAGTCTGCTGCAATGGCAGCAAGACATCGCTCGCAAATGGAACACGGTGCGCTTTGGCGCGATGAGTATTAAGACGCACGACGGCCGGCATTTTTTTCAGGTCCAGGTCTTTCCGGGCGACGTTAATCCGAATGAACTGAAGGTCGAACTCTACGCGGAACCAGTTCAGCAAGGCGCATCAGCTCTCGAAGCGATGACTCCATGCAAGGTCTGCGCGGATTCTTCGGGCGCGCATATCTTTTCGGCCCACGTATCCGCAACTCGTCCCGTAAGCGATTACACTCCCCGCATCATCGCCCACCATGCAAATGCTTCTGTACTCGAAGCTGACCAGATCTTGTGGCAACGGTGATGGGCCACCCTCGGATCACTTCCTCGGAACTATTCTTTTTGACGTAGTATTGACGTTTTTCTCCCTACACTTAGTTGATAGGACTGGTAAATATCATGGCCAATACTGAGCAGAAAAAATGCGCGCACCCGGCATGCCGGTGCACTGTAACAGACGACAAAAAGTACTGCAGCCAGCGCTGCGAGGATGAGAAAGGCGAGCCTGAGATCTCGTGCGAGTGCGGACACGTGGGTTGCTCGCTCTCAGAGTAGAAATTAGCGGAAAACGCACGAAGGATATATAACAAAAGTGTCTAAAGCTGAATCAGTAGTGGCGGTATATCACACACACCCGGAAGCCGAGCAGGCTGTCAAAGTGCTCCAACACGCAGGAATCGACATGCATACCTTGTCGATTGTTGCGAAGGATTACCACACCGATGAGCAAGTCGTCGGCTATTACAACG